>JAKSLU010000037.1 GCA_024400995.1 Bacteroidaceae bacterium | reverse complement strand
TTGTCGACTTTGCAGCCATGAACGAGGTGTACGCCACATTCTTTGAGGCTCCCTTCCCTGCCCGCTCGGCTTTTGCCGTGAAGGACCTGCCCAAGGGTGCACTCGTAGAGATTGAGTGCGTGGCGGTGAAATAAGCCCCCCCGCTCCGCAAAGCCCCCTCCCCGCTCCCCCAAGGGGGAGGGCCTCGCTACGCGAGAGTCCGCGCTATGCGCGGAGATACCTGACGTGGGTTAGAACATGAGAGTTAGATGCCTGACGTAGGTTAGAACACAAAGAGCTACATGCTCGTTCTGACCCATATCAAGTATTTTATTACAGTCCATGTCTAACCCACGTCAGGTATCTCCGCGCACAGCGCGGACTCCAGCTCTGCTGGGCCCTCCCCCTTGGGGGAGCGGGGAGGGGGCTCTGCGGAGCGGGGGCCCTTAATCCTCAAAGGGGAGAGAGAGCTGGCCATCGCCGACACCACCAAAGGTGAGGCGATGGACGGGCGTGATACCATACTGACGAATGCCCTCACGATGCTCACGAGTGGGGTAGCCCATATTGTGATTCCATCCATAGTGGGGGTACTGCTCGTGGAGGGCTAGCATGTAGTCATCACGATAGGTCTTGGCCAGAATGCTGGCCGCTGCAATGGAGAGATAGCGCCCATCACCCTTGACAATGGTGGTGTGGGGCAGGATTTCGCCCGTTGTGCGGTCGCAGTAGGGCTTAAAGCGGTTGCCATCCACAATAACATACTCTGGGCGGACGGCAAGCTGATCCAGAGCACGGTGCATAGCCAATATACTGGCATTGAGGATGTTGATCTGATCTATCTCCTCTGGTGTTACGACACCCACTGCCCAGGCTAGGGCATCACGTTCTATCTCCTCGCGCAGCTTGTAGCGGCGTCGGGGAGATAGTTGTTTGGAGTCATTGAGGCCAGCGTTCTCATAGTTGGGTGGCAGGATGACTGCGGCAGCATACACGCTTCCGGCCAGGCATCCACGGCCAGCCTCGTCACAGCCGGCCTCAATGAATCCATCAGTGTTAAAGAGCGGCAAGAGCGCCATTCGTCAGTCTATGCCTTAGGCCTGGCCACCAGGTACGCCAAAGGGCGTAGCCGTACCGCCACCCTGCTGAGCAGGGGCACCGAGTTGGATCGCACCGAACTGATTTTCGTATTTGCCCACATTATCCTGTAGGGCAAGGAGCAGACGTTTGGCATGCTCAGGAGCCATAATAACACGGCTCTCCACCTGAGCCTTGGGCAGGCCAGGGAGGGCGGCTACAAAGTCGAGAACAAACTCCGTCTTGGAGTGTGATAGAATGGCGAGGTTGGAATATACACCACCTGCCTTTTCGGGGCGCAGCTCGATCTGGAGCTGACCCTCTTGGGGATTGTTGTTTGCCATAGTTTTTGGTAGTTTTGGTAGTTTTGAGTGGCAAAAGTACGCATAATTTGGCAAATAAGCAAAAAAAATCGCATCAAAGATATTCCGTTTACTTAAAAATGTCTAACTTTGCGCTTGTCGGCAACGACTATCGAAAGGATACATATTATTATTAACTCAATTATTTAACCAAAACAATGAAAAAACTCATTCTCTCCCTTGCGCTTGCTACCGTCGCTATGAGTGGCAGCGCTGAGAAGCTCTACAAGAGCAGCCGTTTTTTTGACAACTGGTCAATCGGTGTGAACGGTGGTGTGCAGACCAACATGCACGACTGGAACGTTCCCCAGGGCGGTGTAGCAGGTCTCCACTTCGACAAGCAGGTTAGCCCCGTATTCGGCCTGACCTTCGAGGGTGGTGTCAACTTCAACGGCATGACCAACTGGATTCATGGTACCAACCACGTACATCCCCACCTCCAGGGAATGTTCAACAACAATGTTGACGCCGTTGGTGGTTTTGTTGTAGGTCGCGTTAGCCTGTTCAACCTCTTCGGTGGTTACAAGGGTCAGCGTCGTGCCTTCGATATCGAGGCTATTGGCGGTGTAGGTGCTGGCCACACTTTCAGCACAATTGAGGAGAACCAAGACGAGGCCTTCCTGACCAAGGCTGGTCTGAACTTCAACTTCGCCGTTGGTGAGAAGCGCGCCTGGACCATCAACATCAAGCCCGCCGCTGTATGGACCTCTACCGCTTGGGGTCACGATGGCAACAACAACCTCGACGTACGTCGTGCCGTTGCCGAGCTCACCGCTGGTGTTACCTATCACTTCAAGAACAGCAACGGCACTCACAGCTTCGCCTTTGGTCGTGGCTACGATCAGGCCGAGGTTGACGCTCTCAATGGCAACATCAACGATCTGCGCGGTAGCCTCAACGCTAAGGAGGCTGAGCTGAGCAACGCTCATAAGACCATCAAGGATCTGGAGCAGGCTCTCAACGACTGCCGCAACCAGAAGCCCGTTGTTAAGACCGTTACTGAGACCAAGACCATCACCAAGACCAACAACCTCCCCGACGTACTCGTGACCTTCGGTCAGGGCAAGCGCGTGGTTGACGCCAGCCAGCTGCCCAACGTTGAGCGCGTAGCTAGCTACCTCAAGAGCCACAAGAACGCTAAGGTTACCATTAAGGGTTATGCTTCTCCCGAGGGCAATCCCGAGGTTAATGCCCGCATCGCTAACGAGCGTGCTCAGGCTGTTAGCCAGATCCTCGTTAAGAAGTATGGCATCAGCTCTAGCCGCATCAGCGCTGAGGGTCAGGGTGTAGGTGATATGTTCAGCGAGCCCGACTGGAACCGCGTGAGCATCTGCACCATCACTGAGGATTAATCACTAATCAAACAAAATAATCCAACAAATGATTGTAGTACCCGTTAAAGAAGGCGAGAACATCGAACGCGCCCTCAAGAAGTTCAAGAGAAAGTTTGAGAAGACTGGCGTAGTTAAGGAACTCCGTCGTCGTCAGCAGTTCGACAAGCCCAGCGTACTGAAGCGTCTGGCTATGGAGCACGCCATCTATGTACAGCAGCTCCACCGCGAGGAGAACTAAACCCTATTTCTCACGAACCGTAAACATCCATAATGCCACCGTATCCGCCGTGATGCGGTGGCATTATTTTTATAATATATAATGCAGCTTTCGTAAGCTCCTGTATATTGGGAGTTAGCGGGAGTTAGAAGGAGTTAGAAGGAGTTAGAAGGTATTAATGGACAATAATACATAATGTGTGATGGATAATAGGCTTGTTGATCAGTTCCTACACTACATTCTGGCCAATCGCGGCCTGTCGCAGCGCACTGCCGTCATCTATGGCGATGCACTGCGCGACCTGTCGCGCTATAGTTCTGGCATCGATGAGGAACTGAGTTGGACCACCCTGCCCACTGATATCGTCAGAGGCTGGATGGCTGCTGAGATGGAGCGCGGCTGCAAACCCCGCACAGTGAGGCAGCATCTGGCTGGTGTGCGGACCTTTTTCCGCTACCTGCTACGGGAGGGTATCGTTGAGGTAGATCCCGTCCACACCATTGTCCCACCCAAGGCAGACAAACCCCTACCCGCCTTTCTCAAGCGTAGCGAGGTGGAGTACCTTCTCGATGGCATGACCTATGCTGAAGACTATGAGGGACAGCGCAATCGGACCATCATAGCCATCCTAGCCCATACGGGCATACGCGCGGCTGAACTCCTGGGTCTCACGCTGCAGGACATCGATCTGGACGAGCGTACGCTCAAGGTGACGGGCAAGCGCAACAAGCAGCGCATAGTGCCCTTCTCCCCCACCCTAGCGGCCACCATACGCACGTTCCTCCCCTACCGCTCTGAGCATCTCTCTGGGGCCTCTGAGGGTGCATCAGCCATGGCCGATGACGGGCATCTGCTGCACACTCGCCGTCGCACGCAGCTGCGCTACGCTGAACTGCGCAACATCGTGCGCGATACACTGGCTAACGTAACCTCGCAACAAAAGCGCTCGCCGCACGTGCTGCGCCATACCTTTGCGACCCTCATGTTGGACAATGGTGGCGATCTAGAGGCCATACAGCACCTCCTAGGGCACGAAAAGATAGCTACGACGGAGGTTTATACCCACACGACCTTTGCGGAGCTGCGTGAGCAATATGCAGCAGCCCATCCACACTCCAGGGAGTAGGCGTGCGTAGTCCCCACTCCTGTTCTTCGTACACCCTACACTAGCGATTCGTACACTCTACACTAGTCATACGTAACGTATAGGGTAACTACGCCTGTCAATCGAAAATTTAGTTTAGAAAAAACTCTACATCTGTGCACTTTTACTTATAACATTTTGAGAGGCAGTGTATTACGAGTGTAGAGACTATACACTCTGTACATAGATGTACAGTAATGTAGAGTCTCTACACTCATAACGACAACAGACACAGCTCGATACAAGCATAAGTGCACAGATGCAGATGTGTGGCACTAGCCTATTGCTACATTCGACAGCTGCAATAAGGGGGGGGGAGGCAATCTTAGAACAGAGCAACAAAGTTAAGAACGTGTATCGCATTCACGCTGTCGTAGGAGGGTGCCAGCACCATGCGAGGACCAGATGTCGTCCTCTGACAAGTGGAACGACGCAGGACTCGACGCTGGGCTATACGACGCTCCAACGGGCGGAACAACTTGCGCTCAACCGGATAGAGATAGTTGGCAGCCTGAGCGGAGAGCACACCGAGAGCAGCACCAGCCAGCACATCGTTGTACCAATGATAGTCGTTCCACATGCGAAGAAATCCCACTGTAGCTGCCACGGCATAGGCAGGACCGCCTACCTTCCAGCCATACTCTATGCGGCAGAGTTCGGCACCTGTAAATGCAGTGGCAGTATGCCCAGAGGGGAAGGAGTTGGGGAGACCTGAACGCGGACGCTGTTCGCGCACTGCTCTCTTGACAGCATTGGTCACGCCTGCCTGGATCACAGCTGCCGTGAATGTCATCAATACGCGTCCTCTCAGTCCGTGTTTGCTCTTGACTCCAGAGCAACCCACAAAGAGATTGGCAGCATAGGGTGCATACTGAATATAGTCGTCCACATGTATATCGTGGTTACGTCCTCGAGCCTGCAGGCGGCGACGTAGCCCTTCTCTTGCAGTGCTATAGGTCACTAGTACGCCACCGCCCACGGCCAAGGCTGCTGGCACAGCGATCTGGTGCCAGTGAGCGCGATGACTGTCCTGGCACTGGCGTCCCAGCGCCAGGGTATCTTCCACGGGCGAGAGCGTGTAAGTCAGAGTATCCTGGGCAAGAGCTGTTGCTGCACTGGCCACTGCGAGCAGCAAGTACAGTAGCAGGTTTCGCACAAGGGAGAGGAGTAAAAGCATGTCGGAAAATTGGGTTGTAAAAGTCATAAAACAACGACAGTTGGCTCACCCAATGTAATGGGCTCGCCAACTGTCAGTAATGTATAGTCAGGGATTAGAAATCGTCTCCGTAAGAGGTGGAGATGCTACGAGGCTGCAGACGAGCGTAATCATCGGCATCGCCCACAACGAGCTTCTGGAACTCACGCAGACCAGTACCTGCGGGGATGAGGTGACCGCAAATCACGTTCTCCTTCATACCCTCCAGATAGTCTATCTTGCCGCTGATGGCAGCGTCGTTGAGCACCTTAGTAGTCTCCTGGAAGGAGGCAGCACTCATAAAGGACTTGGTCTGCAGAGCTGCACGGGTGATACCCTGTAGAATCTGAGTGGAGGTAGCGGGAACGGCATCGCGCACCTCTACGAGGCGCAGGTCGCGGCGCTTGAGCTGGGAGTTCTCGTCACGCAGTTTGCGGGCGGTGACAATCATACCGGCCTTCATCACCTCGCTGTCGCCAGCGTTGGTGACTACCTTCTTGCCCCAGATGCGGTCGTTCTCCTCAGCAAAGTCGAGCTTGTCAGCAATCTGGTCCTCCAGGAAGCGGGTGTCGCCGGGATCGTTGATACGAACCTTGCGCATCATCTGGCGGACGATGACCTCAAAGTGCTTGTCGTTGATGCCTACGCCCTGCAGACGATATACGTCCTGCACCTGGTTGACGATGTACTCCTGTACGGCGGTGGGACCCTTGATGGCAAGGATGTCTCCGGGGGTAATGGAGCCGTCGGAGAGGGCAGTACCGGCACGCACAGCGTCGTTCTCCTGTACAAGAATCTGCTTGGAGAGAGGTACGAGGTACTTCTTCTCCTCGCCGAGCTTGCTGACTACGCTGATCTCGCGGTGACCACGACGCACAGCACCCATCTTGATGGTACCATCAATCTCGCTGACAACGGCGGGGTTGCTCGGGTTGCGAGCCTCAAAGAGCTCGGTAACTCGGGGCAGACCACCGGTGATGTCACCTGCAGAGGCTACGATACGGGCTATCTTGATAAGAACCTCACCAGCCTTGACCTTCTGACCATCCTCGACGGTGATGTGACCACCGATGGGGAAGTTGTAGGTACGCAGAACCTCGCCGTTCTTGTCGAGAACGTGAACGGTGGGCACCTTGCTCTTGTCCTTGGACTCGATGATGATGCGCTCGGAGAGGTTGGTAGCCTCGTCGGTCTCTACCTTGTAGGTAACACCCTCCACGACATTCTCGAACTGCAGCTTACCTGCCGCCTCGGTCACAATGACGTTGTTGAAGGGGTCCCACTCTGCAATGACGGTGTCCTTCTCTACGACCTCCTTATCCTGAACAAAGAGCTGAGAGCCATAGGGCACGTCCTTGGTGGAGAGCACGATGCCTGTCTTGATGTCAACGAACTGGGCCTCTGTGAGTCGGCTAACAACGATCTGTACGGGCTTGCCGTCCTTCTCGGACTCTACGGTACGCAGGTCGGTAAACTCTACGCGGCAACCCCAAGCGGCCTTCATCTGGGCCACAGCAGCAGCGTTACCTGCCAGACCACCAGCGTGGAAGGTACGGAGGGTCAACTGAGTACCAGGCTCACCAATGGACTGAGCGGCAATAACGCCAACGGCCTCGCCCTTCTGTACCATCTTAGAGGTGGCCAGGTTGCGGCCATAGCACTTCATGCAGACACCACGCTTGCTCTCACAGGTGAGTACAGAACGAATCTCAACATGCTCGATGGGGCTCGCCTCTATCTCGGCTGCGATGGGCTCGGTGATCTCCTCGCCCGAGGCTACAATGAGCTTGCCGGTGTGGGGGTTAATCACGTCGTGCACGCTGACACGACCGAGGATGCGCTCTGCAAGGGTAGCTACGACGTGGTCGCCATTGCGCAGGGTGGTGCAGTCCAGACCACGGAGTGTGCCGCAGTCCTCCTCGGTAATGATAACATCGTGGCTGACGTCAACGAGACGACGGGTGAGATAACCGGCGTCGGCGGTCTTCAGTGCGGTATCAGCAAGACCCTTACGGGCACCGTGAGTGGAGATGAAGTACTCCAGCACGGACATACCCTCCTTAAAGTTAGAGATAATGGGGTTCTCAATGGTCACACGAGAGTCGTTACCAGCACGGGTAGGCTTGGCCATCAGACCACGCATACCGGCCAGCTGCTTGATCTGGTCGGCGCTACCACGGGCACCGGAGTCAAGCATCATGAACACGGCGTTGAAGCCCTGGTCGGCCTCGGTCATCTGCTTCATGAGGGTGGCCTTGATCTCGTTATCGACCTGAGTCCAGGTGTTTACGACCTGGTTGTAACGATCGTTATCGGTGATGAAGCCCATACCATAGTTCATGGTGATCTGGTCAACCTCGTCGTTACCGCGCTGCACGAGAGTCTTCTTCTCCTCAGGGATGATAATATCGCCGAGGTTGAAGGACAGACCGCCCTCGTAAGCCTTGTGGTAACCGAGGTTCTTGATACCATCGAGGAAGGCACAGGCACGAGCCATACCTACAGCCTTGATGACGCGGGTAATGATCTTCTTGAGTGATTTCTTGGAGATAACCTCGTTGACAAAGCCAAGTTCGTTGGGGATAATCTCGTTGACAATCACACGACCCACGGAGGTCTCTACAATGTGGCGGATGGGAAGACCGCTCTCGTCGAGGTCGTTGACAAGAACCTTGACGGGGGCATGTACCTCAACGCGCTTATCGTTATAGGCGATGATAGCCTCCTCAGGACCATAAAAGGTTAGGCCGCTGCCCTTAGCACCGGGACGAATCTTGGTGATATAGTAGAGACCGAGCACCATGTCCTGTGAAGGAACGGTAACAGGTTCGCCATTGGCGGGGTTGAGGATGTTGTGGCTCTGAAGCATGAGAATCTGCGCCTCCAGGATGGCCTCGTTGGAGAGGGGGAGGTGCACAGCCATCTGGTCACCATCAAAGTCTGCGTTGAACGCAGTACATGCCAGAGGATGAAGCTGGATGGCCTTGCCCTCGATCATCTTGGGCTGGAAGGCCTGGATGCCAAGACGGTGCAGAGTCGGTGCACGGTTGAGCAGTACGGGGTGACCCTTCATGACGTACTCGAGAATGTCCCAGATGACGGGATCCTTGCGATCAACTATCTTCTTTGCGCTCTTGACGGTCTTGACGATACCGCGCTCGATGAGCTTGCGGATGACGAAGGGCTTGTAGAGCTCGGCAGCCATGAGCTTGGGCAGACCACACTCACCCATGTTGAGCTCAGGACCTACGACGATAACGGAACGAGCTGAGTAGTCAACACGCTTACCGAGAAGGTTCTGGCGGAAACGGCCCTGCTTACCCTTGAGGGAGTCGGAGAGGGACTTGAGGGGGCGGTTGGAGTCGCTCTTGACGGCAGAGGCCTTGCGGCTGTTGTCGAGGAGAGAGTCAACGGCCTCCTGGAGCATACGCTTCTCGTTGCGAAGGATGACCTCGGGGGCCTTGATCTCAAGGAGACGCTTGAGGCGGTTGTTGCGGATGAGCACACGACGATAGAGGTCGTTGAGGTCGGAGGTGGCAAAACGACCACCATCCAGAGGTACGAGAGGACGCAACTCGGGCGGAGTGACGGGGAGAATCTTGAGGACCATCCACTCGGGCTTGTTGCGCTCCTTGGATGCACGGAAGGACTCTACTACCTGGAGGCGCTTGAGGGCCTCGGTCTTGCGCTGTACGGAGCCATCGGTGTTGGCCTGGTCGCGCAGGTCGTAGGAGAGTTGGTCGAGGTCCACACGCTGCAGGAGATAGAGCAGAGCCTCGGCGCCCATCTTGGCGATGAACTTGTTGGGATCGCTGTCCTCGAGATACTCATTCTCGCGGGGAAGCTTTTCGCGGATAGCGCTGCACTCCTCCTCGGTGAGCAGGTCGCCATCGGCAATATTGACGTCCTCAAGACCGGCAGCGGCACCCGTCTGGAGCACAATGTAGCGCTCATAGTAGATGATGCTGTCGAGCTTCTTAGTGGGGATGCCAAGGAGATAGCCTATCTTGTTGGGCAAGCTACGGAAATACCAGATGTGGGCTACGGGCACGACAAGCTCGATGTGGCCAGCACGCTCGCGGCGCACCTTCTTCTCAGTCACCTCCACGCCGCAACGGTCGCAGACGATGCCCTTGTAGCGGATGCGCTTGTACTTGCCACAGTGACACTCGTAGTCCTTGGTCGGACCAAAGATGCGCTCGCAGAACAGACCATCACGCTCAGGCTTGTAGGTACGATAGTTAATGGTCTCAGGCTTGAGAACCTCACCGAAGGAACTCTCCTGAATCTCCTCGGGGGAGGCCAGGCCGATGGTTATCTTGGTGAAGTTGTTCTTTACCTTATTTTCTTTCTTAAATGCCATACTATATTATATATTAAATAAGAAATAAGAAATAAGAAATAGTGCTTTGCCTATTGTCTCTCTTTCTATTCATTATTTTTTATTTATAATTTCACTTAATCAAGCGTAATGCTCAGGCCGAGGCCACGGAGTTCGTGGAGCAGCACATTGAGTGACTCAGGAATGCCAGGAGTGGGCATATTGTCGCCCTTGACGATAGCCTCGTAGGCCTTGCTGCGGCCAGTGACATCGTCACTCTTGATGGTGAGGATCTCCTGAAGCACGTGGCTGGCACCGAAGGCCTCGATGGCCCAGACTTCCATCTCACCAAAACGCTGACCACCGAACTGGGCCTTACCGCCAAGGGGCTGCTGGGTGATGAGACTGTACGGACCAATGGAACGAGCGTGCATCTTGTCTTCTACCATGTGACCGAGCTTGAGCATGTAGGTGACACCCACGGTAGCCTTCTGATCGAAGGGCTCACCGGTCTCACCATCGTACAGCTGGGTTGAGCAGAAGGGAGGCAGACCAGCCTTGTCGGTCCACTCCTGAAGGTCGTCGAGTTTAGCACCATCAAAGATGGGCGTA
The DNA here is from genome assembly GCA_024400995.1 of Bacteroidaceae bacterium. Taxonomy (GTDB): domain Bacteria; phylum Bacteroidota; class Bacteroidia; order Bacteroidales; family Bacteroidaceae; genus Alloprevotella. The sequence continues at coordinate 5,672 of JAKSLU010000037.1, read as the reverse complement.
GCGAACTTGACGCCGAGCTTCTTGCCAGCAGCACCGAGTACGGCCTCGAAGATCTGACCGATGTTCATTCGGCTGGGCACGCCAAGGGGGTTAAGCACGATATCCACGGGAGTACCATCCTCGAGGAAGGGCATATCCTCCTGACGTACGATCTTGGAGACGATACCCTTGTTACCATGACGACCTGCCATCTTATCACCTACGCCGATCTTACGCTTCTTAGCCACATAAACCTTGGCGAGCTGCATGATGCCGCTGGGGAGCTCATCGCCGATATTGATAGCGAGTTTATCGCGCTTGAGCTGAGCATCGAGCTCGTTGTAACGGTGCAGATAGTTGATGACGAGGCGAGAGATGAGCTCGTTGGTGTGGGCATCGGTAGTCCAGTCGCAAAGTTGGATGCTACCAAAATCAACACCATTGAAAACACTCTTGCTAGAGAACTTTGTGCCAACAGCGATGACCTCGGTGCCGATGTTGTCGCGAATACCCTGGCAGACCTTGTCCTTGCAGAGCTTCATGAGACGGAGGAGGAAATCGTTGTGGAGGTCGGCAGTGACCTTCTCAAAGTTCTTGTCGAGTTCCTGGAGCTTGACCTTGTCGGCAGCCTTGGAGGCACGGGTCTTGACGGCACGGCTGTAGAGGCTGTGATTGATGATGGTACCTGAGAGTGAGGGGTTGGCCTTGAGGGAGGCGTCCTTCACGTCGCCGGCCTTGTCGCCGAAGATGGCACGCAGGAGCTTCTCCTCAGGAGTGGGATCGCTCTCGCCCTTAGGTGTAATCTTACCGATGAGGATATCGCCGGGCTCTACACGAGCACCGATGCGGATGATACCATTCTCGTCGAGATCCTTGGTGGCATCCTCGCTGACATTGGGGATATCGTTGGTGAGTACCTCCATACCGCGCTTGGTCTCACGCACCTCGAGGGAGAACTCATCTACATGGACGGAGGTGAGGAGGTCCTCACGCACTACGCGCTCGTTGAGCACGATGGCATCCTCGTAGTTGTAACCCTTCCAGGGCATGTAGGCCACGAGGAGGTTGCGGCCCAGTGCGAGCTCGCCGTTCTCGGTGGCATAACCCTCAGTGAGGATATCGCCCTTCTTGACACGCTGTCCCTTCTCGCAGATAGGACGGAGGTCGATGGTCATGTTCTGGTTGGTACGACGGAACTTGGGGATGGTGTACTCCTTGGTAGCACTGTCAAAGCTGACGAGCTCATCATCCTCAGTGCGGTCATAGATGACGCGGATGGTGGTGGCATCGACAAAGTCAATCACACCATCGCCCTCTGCGACAATCATGGTACGGCTGTCCTCGCAGACCTGCTTCTCGATGCCGGTACCTACGATAGGAGCCTCGTTGTGAATGAGGGGCACAGCCTGACGCATCATGTTGGAGCCCATGAGTGCACGGTGGGCATCGTCGTGCTCCAAGAAGGGGATAAGAGAGGCAGCGATTGAGGCAATCTGCTGAGGAGCCACGTCCATCAGATCTACGTCTGTGGGAGGCACAACAGGATAGTCGGCATCACGACGGCACTTTACCTTTTTGAGGATGAAGTTACCCTCGTCATCCAGAGGAGCATTGCCCTGGCCTATAATCTTGCTCTCCTCTTCCTCTGCGGAGAGATATACTACGTGATCGTTGTCGAGATCGATGGTCTTCTCGGCTGCCTTCTGACGATAAGGGGTCTCAATGAAGCCGAGGTCGTTGATCTTGGCATAGACGCAGAGGGAACTGATCAGACCGATGTTAGGTCCTTCAGGGCTCTCAATGGGGCAGAGACGGCCATAGTGGGTGTAGTGTACGTCGCGGACCTCAAAGCCGGCACGCTCACGGCTCAGACCGCCAGGGCCGAGGGCTGAGAGACGACGCTTGTGGGTGACCTCAGCAAGGGGGTTGGTCTGGTCCATGAACTGGCTCAGAGCATTGGTGCCGAAGAAGGAGTTGATCACACCACTCACGGTCTTGGCGTTGATGAGGTCAGTGGGGGTGAATACCTCGTTGTCGCGGACGTTCATGCGCTCACGGATGGTGCGAGCCATACGAACTAGACCTATGTTGAACTGGTTGGCCAGCTGCTCACCGACGGTGCGGACACGACGGTTGGAGAGGTGGTCAATATCATCGACGCTGGCCTTGGAGTTGACGAGCTCCACGAGGTACTTGATAATGGCGATGATGTCCTCACGGGTCAGAACACGAACGTTCATCTCTGTGTCGAGGCCGAGCTTGCGGTTGATACGGAAGCGGCCTACCTCGCCGAGGTCATAACGCTTGTCGGAGAAGAAGAGGTTGTTGATTACCTCACGGGCACTGGCATCATCGGCAGGATCGGCATTGCGCAGCTGACGATAGATGTAGAGCACGGCTTCACGCTCAGAGTTAGAGGGGTCCTTCTGCAGGGTGTTGAAGATGATGGTGTAGTCACTGCCACCTACATCCTCCTTGTGCACGAGGATGTTCTGCACACCGCTCTCGATGATTTCCTCGATGTTCTCCTCGGTGATGATGCTCTCGCGCTCAAAAAGGATGGAGTTACGCTCAATGCTTACTACCTCACCGGTATCCTCATCAACGAAGTCCTCAACGCGGCTCTGAAGAATACGTGCAGCGAGCTTGCGACCAGCGACACGCTTGAGGTTGGCCTTGTTGACCTTGATTTCCTCTGCCAGATCGAAGAGCTCCAGAATCTCGCGGTCGGACTCATAGCCGATGGCACGGAGAAGGGTGGTTACGGGGAGCTTCTTCTTACGGTCAATGTAGGCATACATCACGTTGTTGATGTCGGTGGCGAACTCTATCCAGCTACCCTTGAAGGGGATGATACGGGCACTGTAGAGCTGGCTACCATTGCTGTGGATGCTGCTGCCGAAGAACACACCGGGGGAACGATGCAGCTGGCTGACAACTACACGCTCGGCACCGTTGATAACGAAGGTACCGTTCTCGGTCATGTAAGGGATGGAACCGAGGTACACGTCCTGAACTACAGTGTCGAAATCCTCATGGTCGGGATCGGAGCAGAAGAGCTTCAGCTTGGCACGGAGGGGCACACTGTAGGTCAGTCCACGCTCAAGACACTCCTGGATGCTATAACGAGGTGCATCGATGTTGTAGTCGAGGAACTCGAGGTGGAAGTTATTGCGCGTGTCATCAATGGGGAAATTCTCGGCAAACACTCTGTACAGGCCGTCGTTCTTGCGGCGCTCTGCGGGAGTGTCTAACTGGAAGAAATCCTTGAAGGACTTCAACTGTACGTCCAAAAAATCGGGATAGGGCATCGGATTCTTGACGGACGCAAAGTTTACACGTTGGTTAATTACTCTGGCGGACATTTGAGAGTTTATGATTTAGTTGATTGTCTTTGTTCTGCGTTCTGCACTATACTTGCGTCGGCATATCTAGGCTTGCAGCAAAATTTGTTTGTGCGGTATTGGCAGTTTCGTATATGGGACGCTCTACGCGTATATATACGCAGGCGCGCGTTTTAACACGCAAAAAGGTTAAGAACCCGGTACCACCGGATCCTTAACCATACCCTTGCGGGCGAATTTTGTGTGAATTGGCTTAAGATTAAGCTACTTCAACCTCAGCACCAGCCTCTTCAAGAGCCTTCTTCAGTGCCTCAGCCTCTTCCTTGCCAACGCCTTCCTTCAGCTTAGAGGGGCAGCCGTCAACGAGATCCTTAGCTTCCTTCAGGCCAAGACCGCAAGCTTCCTTGACAGCCTTAACAACGGCGAGCTTGTTAGCGCCAGCACCCTTCAGGACTACATCGAAAGAGGTCTTCTCCTCAGCAGCCTCAGCGGCACCACCAGCAACGGGAGCAGCAACTGCAACAGCAGCAGCAGCGGGTTCAATACCATACTCGTCCTTGAGGACCTGAGCCAGTTCATTTACTTCTTTTACGGTGAGGTTTACAAGTTCCTCAGCGATAGCTTTGATATCAGCCATTTTGATAATAATTTATAAGTTTATAATGTTTAATTGTCTTTTGATTTAGGCGGCATCTCCGATTATTACTCGGAACGCTCGCCAAGAGTCTTGAGAACGCCATGGATGGTCTGACCACCGCTCTGGAGGGCAGATACAACATTCTTGGCAGGGCTCTGGAGGAGAGCAACAACCTCGGCGATAAGCTCGTTCTTGCTCTTGATAGCGCAGAGCTCAGAGAGATGCTGAGCACCAACGAAGATGCCTTCCTCAGCATAAGCAGCCTTGAGCTTGATGAGTTCGTTCTTGCCAGCGAATTCCTTGATGAGCTTAGCAGGAGCATTTGCTACCTGAGCGAACATCACGGCAGTATTGCCAACGAGAGCGGGATAGAGGTCGGAGAAATCAGTCTCAGACTTCTCAAGAGCCTTCTCAAAGAGGGTATTCTTTACAACTACCATCTTGATCTCAGCACCGAAGCACTTGCGACGGAGATCACTGGTCTGCTGGGCATTGAGGCCAGTAGTGTCAACGAGGTAGAAGTGAGGGTACTCAGCGAGCTTTGCGCTCAGCTGTTCAATAGCGATTACTTTATCTTCCTTTCTCATGATTCAATTACTTATTTTGCTTCGTCAACTGATTTGGGGTCAACCTTGACACCCTTACTCATAGTCGAGGAAAGATAAATACTCTTAATATAGGTACCCTTGGCAGCAGCAGGCTTCAGCTTAATGATGGTGCCGATGAACTCCTTGGCGTTGCCAATCATCTGCTCCTGGGAGAAGGACACCTTGCCAATTGAAGTGTGTACGATACCAGCCTTGTCAACCTTGAAATCAATCTTACCAGACTTAACTTCCTTGACAGCCTTAGCTACATCCATAGTAACAGTGCCACTCTTGGGGTTAGGCATGAGACCACGAGGACCGAGTACACGGCCGAGGGCACCAATCTTACCCATGATAGAGGGCATGGTGATGATGACATCAATGTCAGTCCAACCACCCTTAATCTTTTCGATATATTCGTCAAGACCTACATAGTCAGCACCGGCTTCCTTAGCTTCAGCCTCCTTATCGGGAGTGCAAAGGCAGAGAACGCGGGTTACCTTACCAGTACCGTGGGGAAGACTTACTACGCCACGAACCATCTGGTTGGCCTTACGGGGATCTACACCGAGACGAACGTCGATATCGAGAGAAGCGTCAAACTTGGTAGTGGTAATTTCCTTGACCAGCTGGCAAGCCTCTGCAAGTGTATAAGCCTTTCCTGCTTCAACCTTACCGGCCACCGACTTCTGGTTCTTTGTCAGTTTACTCATTGTTGTTAATGATTTTGTCAGTTAGAATTGAAGTTAATTATGCGGGAAAGTCACCCTTAACAGTGATACCCATGCTGCGTGCAGTACCAGCAACGAGACGCATAGCAGACTCTACAGTAAAACAGTTGAGGTCGGGCATCTTGTCCTCAGCGATAGTACGAACCTGATCCCAAGTTACCTCAGCGATCTTGGTACGGTTAGGCTGAGCAGAGCCGCTCTTCTTCTTGGTAGCCTCCAGCAGTTGGATTGCTACAGGAGGAGTCTTAACTACGAAGGTGAAGCTCTTGTCGTTGTAATAAGTGATAACAACGGGGAGTACCTTACCGGCCTTCTCCTGTGTACGGGCATTGAACTGCTTGCAGAAATCCATAATGTTGATACCCTTAGAACCTAAAGCAGGGCCTACGGGAGG
>JAKSLU010000036.1 GCA_024400995.1 Bacteroidaceae bacterium | reverse complement strand
TGAAACCTAACGCTTTTTCGAACATGATTTTATATCTGTTTTGAACACCCTACCTTTAGGGGTGAAATGCTGTAGCCAGCCATGCAATGGCTGGTGTTGGCAGGTGTCTGGACGAAGAGGCATGCCGTTAGGTATGTAATAACTCCCAAAGGTCGCAGGAGAGTAATCTCATACCCAAGGGCATGATCCGTGGTAGCGTTCCCACGCGTTAGTACCAGCCATTGCATGGCTGGCTACAGTATTCCACTCCTAACGGAGTGTCACGGGCACTCTTTGAGGTTTCCCACAGATTGCACAGATTACCACAGATCATAGCCCCACAAGGCTCAGCGGTGTCTGAAATAACAAACACAGGGATTTGCAAGTGCCCCGAAATATTTCCTCCTTTAGATTTCCCCCGAAGGGGCTAAAGATTTCTGCTCGTTAGAGCCTAAGATTTCTTGGCGATAGCCAACTAAGTGAGTTCGTGTCGCTTCGCGAGAAATCTAGGCGGCTTCGCCGGAAATCTTATTGGCGCTTCGCTTGGAAATAACATTATGGAAATATTTCCTCCTCAGTAGCGTCCAAGAAAATTTTAAAGTCACGAATTTCCATAAATTGCCATGACTTTTTCCATAAATATTTTTCCGATTATCAACAATATAAAATTCATGAATCAATTCGTGGCAATTCATGGTAATTTTTGACTAAACCTTTAGACTTTACAGACTACTAGTTCTGCGTACAGCATACTCTAGTTCTGCGTACACCATACACTAGTTCTGCGTACTCCATACATTAGTTCTGCGTGGAGTACGGGTGGTCGTGCTGTGCTCTCCTGAAAAAAAACGAAAAACCCGTGCACTTGTGCACTATGCTTATAACAAGATGTGGCTGAGGTAGTTGCGAGTGTACAAGGCCTGTTTTTTTGTGCACAACTGTGCACAGCTGTGCACAAAAATGTACGGGCCGTACACGCGCAATCGCCTGTATATAAGTGCGTTACGAGCAAAGTGCACAAGTGCACGGGTTTTGCAAAACTCGCAAATCCCTGTGTCTGTTTTTGTCTGAAATAACAAACACAGGGATTTGCGAGTGACCCCATGCGAAAGTTGAATAAAGAATCCTTTGGAGAGGTGGAGGAGGGCTCTTTTGTAACCCATACTTTTCATTTTCGGGGGGGGGTAAATTAAATTAAGCATTTGTTGGGATTAAGTGGCCCGACTTCGCTGATAATATGTTATCTTTGCAGCGGAGGCATTGTTCGTGTGCCTCCTTGGAGTCTCATAATCTTAATCCTAAATAAACTAATCTATGAAGAAAACACTTACTCTCTTCCTCCTCGCGCTTGCGGCCATAGTGAGCCATGCGCAGGATCTGACGTTTACTCTGGGCGACTTGCCGACCACCACGCAAAACAAGGTGGATGCAACCTACGGCGGCATCAACTTCTGCTACCTCAAAAATAGCAAGATTCTTGGTGCATACATCTACCGCAACGACACCCGCTATGGCGATCACTCTCTGACCATCACGTCGGAGAAGAACATTACCAAGATTGAATTTGAAGGTGAGGTGTCGCAGAGTGATGGTAAGCGCACCGCCGATGTGACGGAAACCACTGGCAGCGGCACGTTTACCTTCAACGCATACGAAACATCAGTGTGGACGGGTAGTAGCAAGCAGGTTAGGTTTGCTGGTATGTCGGAGACTACCTCGTATGTCATCACTACCATTCGCCTTTGGATTGAAGGAGGTGGTGAGGGTGGTACGATTGATATACTCCAGCGCCCAGGTAAGGACGTGCACTACTATGCACAGGGACATACTCTTCCCTACGATGGCCGCCCCTCTACGCTCGCTGTGGTGGCGCACTCTCAGTTTCGCAGCGTGCTGCAGGACTACCTTGTGTGGAAGACCCAGCAGGGCTACCATGTGGAGGAGTTCTATGCCGACGAGATCAGCAAGGCTACAGGAAAGACTCTCGATGATCTTGCCCTTGAGATTCGCTCACGCCTGATGGCGCTTGATCCTCAGCCAAGCTATGTGCTCCTGGCTGGCGATGAGGACGAGGTGCCCTACTTTGAACCCCGCACCACTATGGCGGGCGGTCAGGATGCCGTGACCGACTTCTTCTATGGTGAATACACTGGTGACCACTTCCCCGAAGCTGCAGTGGGACGCTTCTCTGCAGTCAACGTAGAGCAACTACAGGCGCAGATGGACAAGACGAAGTACATGGCCTTCATTGACCCCGCCAAGAGCGACTGGCTTAAACGCTCTTTTATAGCACATGCGCCAGCCTCTGATATTTCTACCGAAAAGAGTAAGAATCTGGGCATAGAATTCGCGCAGAAGTTTGAGGGCAATACATCTAGTGCGGCCTATCCGAGCAACACGGGTACCGAAATAAACAAAGGCTGCTCATTTGTGGCATACCTCGGCCATGGCTCATGGAACGGATGGCAGGGTTATCACACTTCCAATCTAGAAAGCCTGAATAATAAGGATATGTATCCTGTAGTGCTTGGCCTTACTTGCCTCTCTGGCTCATTCCAGTTTTATGAGTGTTTTGCCGAGGCGATGGTAAGAAAGCCCAATGCGGGTGCCGTGGCCTACATTGGTGCCACGCGCGAATCATGGGATGGCTCTGACAACCTCTTCTTCATGGGCGGCAACTCCAGCTACAACTCCTTTGAGCACATCGGCTTCATGCGCTCACTCTTCCAGCCCGATGCGGAGGATGAGAGCCAGGTGACCCGTACTATCGGTGATGCCTTCAATATCGGTAAGTTTGCCGACAGATTCTTGGGCGAGCATCAGCCTTTCCGTCAGTTCATGGAGTTCTTTACTCTCTTCGGTGATCCTACTTATCAGCCTTATATCACCGTGCCCAAGCAGATGACTATCAGCGCAGCTGCAAGCGTGGCCGCAGGCCGCTGTGTGGAGGTGCTGACGGCTCCCGATGCCGTAGTGTGCATCAGTCAGGGACGCAAGGTGGTGGCTGTGGGCGTGGCCGACCACGATGGCAAACTCAGTCTCAAAGTGCCTGCCGATGCCCCCACGGGCGCTTGCACTATCTATAGCAGCGCACCCTTCTACAATGACTACTATACCAATATCAATGTGACCACCTACGATGGTGGCGAAGATGAAACTGAAAGTACAAAGAAACTGCCTAAGGTGGAATATGCTGACGTGATCAACGTGACCACTGCAGCCAGTGCACTCCCTATCAATAGATCGACCTACCTTGGTTATCAGCCTGAACCTTTCGGTGTAGAATCTCCCGCACGCTATACTATGTGGGCAGCCACAAATACCGTGAAAGGCTCTACCGAAGGGCAGTTTAGCAACTGGGAAACGTACCCCAATGATGAGTCACGCGCTATTTACCTTCGCAATAAGTATGAGCAGAATAGCTTCATTACCACCGAGTCTGCAGGCAATGTGGCCTACGTGTCAGTGGAGTGGCTTCATCCCTGTGGGCAGGCTGAGATACTTGGTGTGTATGGTAGTGATCAGCCCTATACCAGTACCTTGCAGGCCTGGAATGGTGGCGCTGGCACGAAACTGGGTGAGATTCGCAAGGGTACCAACGACTATCTCAAGATAGAGGGCGAATGGCCTTATATCCTCGTGCGTGCAGAAGACTATGAGGGTTATTTTAGTCGTTCCTCAGCAGATCAGAATGACGTGTTTATCAAGTCTCTCACCATCGGTTGGAATGAGCAGGAGGGACTGACTACTGGCATCGAACTCAACGAGCCACAGGTAGAGAAAGAAATGACTCTGACCTTTGACCTCACAGGCCGCCGTGCCTATAACTCAGCGCGTGGCATCCTGCTTCAGGGTGGTAAGAAGATACTGAAATAGTTCTGTTGCTATGCTCACTTATTCGTCACTCTGACACAACGTGTCTTAGTTGATCGTACGGAAACCCCAAAGAAAACAACGCTTTTCTTTGGGGTTTCGCTCACTTATTCGTAACTTTGTGGCCGAATTCTAAACACCTATAGCCATGAAATACGAAGCCTCTGAACTTATTATCAATGCCGATGGCAGTGCATTCCATCTGCATGTGCGTCCTGAATATCTGGCAGATCGCGTCATCCTCGTGGGTGACCCTGGTCGTGTGGACCTTGTCAGCAGCCATTTTGACGAGGTGGAGTACCGCGTAGAGAACCGTGAGTTCCGTACAGTCACTGGTACCTACCATGGCAAGCGCGTGACAGTAGTGAGCACCGGCATAGGCTGCGACAACATAGATATCGTGCTGAACGAGCTCGATGCCCTGGCCAATATCAACTTTGAGACCCGCGAGGATAATCCCGAACAACGTACCCTCCAGATCGTGCGCATCGGTACCTGCGGTGGTATGCAGCCCCACACACCCGTGGGAACCTACATCGTGAGCGAAAAGTCGCTGGGCTTTGATGGCCTGCTCAACTTCTATGGCGGACGCAACGAGGTGTGCGACCTGGCCTACGAAGAGGCTTTCCTCCGCCACATGCAGTGGACGGGCAACCAGTGCATAGCCCATCCCTACGCCATTGACGCCGATCCTGAGCTCACAGCCCGCATCTGTGGCGAAGACATGGTGCGCGGCATCACGATAGCCTGCGGTGGGTTCTATGGCCCCCAGGGACGCCGTTTGCGTGCCCCATTGGCTGACCCTGAGGCCAACGACAAGATACGTTCCTTCCGCTATCCTGCCGCCCCTGGCTCCTCTGAGTGCATCACCAACTTTGAGATGGAGAGTAGCGCTGTGGCTGGTCTCGCACGCCTCTTGGGACACAAGGCTACTACCGTCTGCATGGTCATCGCCAACCGCTTTGCGCATGAGGCCAACACGGACTACAAGGGCGGCATGGACGACCTGATTTGCAAAGTGCTGGAGCGAATTTGAGACCGCGAGAACGCCTTGAGGTGCAAAAAGTATGTAAAACTTTTGGCCATGTCGCCAGAAAGTCGTACTTTTGCGCCCGATACACCGACCATTACACAGTTATTACCAAACTAACTGAATCAATAACTTATAGCTATAAATAACAAAATGAAACAAGGTATTCATCCCGAGAACTATCGCCCCGTTGTATTTAAGGATATGAGCAACGGCGACATGTTCCTCACCCGTTCCACCTGCAAGACCACTGAGACAGTTGAGTTCGAAGGTGAAGAGTATCCCGTAGTAAAGATTGAAATCTCCAGCACTTCTCACCCCTTCTACACTGGTAAGAGCAAGCTGGTGGACACCGCTGGTCGCGTGGACAAGTTCATGAACCGCTACGCTCGCAGCCAGAAGAAGTAATACTTCTCTGTGCTCACCTACATACAGCAAGGTCCTTTCCCAAACGCGTAGGGAAAGGACCTTGTTTGTTGTACGCTCAGCATGATCATTAGCTAACGGGTGCAAGTCCCGAGTGATCCCTAATAGCGGGAATCACATAAATCACATAGCCAAGGGCAAGGGTCAAAGTTGGGGCAAAATCGACCCAAGCGAATTAATAAAACACCCCTATATAAAAAAACGGGGGATAATTTGGTGGGGTTACAACTTTTCCGTAACTTTGCCGATTGATTAGATTCACTCTTGAACTATATTGAACGCCCCCAGCGCTGAGAACCACTTTGAACTCCCCATCCTACTCCCAACGACGAGGCATGAGCCTCCGTGATTTGCTACCCGTCGTGTCACGTGGCAGTGCCGTCAAGGTACTGCGCGATACCCTGCGCGATGGCCGTCCCGCCGTGTCGCTCATGGAGGGACTGCACGGCAGTGCCATGGCCGTGGTGATGGCAGCAGCCCTCACCCGGGTGGAGGAGCGCACGGTGGTGTGTCTGCTCTCGGACAGGGAGGAGGCCGAGAACTACTTTCAGGATCTCACACTCATGCTCGGCGAGGAACGTGTGGCGCTGTTGCCTAGTTCGTACCGCCGTGCCGTGAAGTATGGTCAGCGCGATGCTGCCAGCGAGATACTGCGCACCGATGTGGTGACCCGCCTGGCTTCGGGTGTCCCCCTCGTGGTGGTGACCTATCCTGCAGCTCTGGCCGAAAAGGTGCCCGCCCAGGAGGATGTGACAGCTCTGAGCATTACACTCAAAGTGGGCGAGGCCTACGACCTCATGGAGGTGGAACGCAGACTATTGGAGTTGGGATTCCATCGCCGTGACTATGTGTATGAGCCCGGCGAGTATGCCGTGCGAGGCTCGCTGCTCGACGTGTATAGTTACACCAACGACCTACCGCTGCGCATCGACTTCTTTGGCGATGAGGTGGACAGCATCCGCACCTTTGAGCTGCAGAGCCAGCTCTCCAAGGACCGCCGTCAGGAGGTGACGCTGATGAACGCCCAGCAGAGCTGTGAGGAGGGTCCCCAACTGGTACCCCTGACCAACTACCTGCCGCAGTCGGCCTGTCTCTGCGTGGACGATCTGGCGCTGTGTATCGAACTGGTGGAGCGCACGTACGAGGAGGGCTTTAGCTCTGCCGCCCGCACAGTTGATGAGAGCCTGCCCGATGCGCGCCGCGTGCTGGCCTCGGGGGGCGAGATAGCCCAGGGACTACTGCCCCTGCAACGCCTGCAGCGCAAGGCCTCGCCGCAGTATGATGCCAAGGACAGGGTAAGGCACATAGCCTTTGATACTGCGCCGCAGCCGCTGTACCACAAGAACTTCGATATGCTCAAGGAGGGTTTCCGTGCCCTGCAGTCAGGTGGCATGCAACTCTACATCTGCGCCGACCAGCCCAAGCAGCTGGAGCGTCTGCGCGAGATACTGGACGGTGTGGCCACCTTCAGTGGGGTGGGGCAGACGCTGCACGCAGGCTATACGGACAGGCAGGCCGATGTGTGCATCTTTACGGACCACGAGATATTTGACCGCTTTCACCACGCCCAGCTCCGCACCGACGAGGCCCGCAATGCCAAGATGGCTCTGTCGCTCAAGGAACTCATGCAGTTCGAGCCTGGCGACTATGTGGTGCACGTAGATCATGGTATAGGCCGCTTTATGGGACTCGTGCGTGAGCCTGGTCCTGACGGCAAGATGCGCGAGAGCATCAAGCTCGTGTACAGCAACAACGCCATAGTGCTTGTGAGCATACACGCGCTGCACAAGATAAGCAAATACAAGGGTCAGGAGGGTGAGCCTCCGTCGCTCAGCCATCTGGGCACGGGAGCCTGGGAACGCCTCAAGGAGCGCACCAAGAAGAAGCTCAAGGACATAGCCCGCGACCTTATATTATTATATGCGCGCAGGCGCGAGAGCCAGGGCTTTGCCTTCTCACCTGATGGCACCATGCAGCAGCAACTCGAGGCCTCCTTTGCCTATGAGGACACCCCCGACCAGCAGATGGTCACGCAGCAGGTCAAGGAGGACATGGAACGCCGCCGACCGATGGACCGACTGGTGTGCGGCGACGTGGGATTTGGCAAGACGGAGGTGGCGGTGCGTGCTGCCTTCAAGGCTGCTGCGGACAGCAAGCAGGTCGTGGTGCTCGTGCCCACCACTGTGCTTGCCCTGCAGCACTACCGCACCTTCAGAGATCGTCTGCGCGACATGCCCGTCAGGGTTGACTACCTCTCCCGCGCTCGCTCCGCCAAGGAGACCCGTGAGATACTGGCCGACCTAGAGGCTGGCCGTATAGATATCATCGTGGGTACGCACAAGGTGATAGGCAAGACGGTACGCTTCAAGGATCTCGGCCTGCTCATCATCGACGAGGAGCAGAAGTTCGGTGTGGGTGTCAAGGAACGCCTGCGCCAGCTCCGCGCCGATGTCGATACCCTCACACTCTCTGCCACACCCATACCGCGCACCCTGCAGTTCTCCCTCATGGGGGCACGCGACCTGAGCATCATCCAGACACCGCCGCAGGGGCGCTACCCCATACAGACGGAGGTGCACACCTTCTCGGCCGATGTGATCAGCGAGGCGATCAACTTTGAGATGTCGCGTTCAGGCCAGGTGTTCATCGTGACCCATCGTATCAGCCAGCTGGAGCATCTGCGCGAACTGATAGCCAAACACGTGCCCGATGCCCGCGTGGCAATAGGTCATGGGCAGATGGCTCCAGAAAAGCTGGAGAAGATCATCCTCGACTTTTCGGACTACAACTACGATGTGCTACTCTCCACCACTATCGTGGAGAATGGCATCGACATACCCAACGCCAATACCATCATCATCGACAACGCCCACCATTTTGGCCTCTCCGACCTGCACCAGATGCGAGGCCGCGTGGGACGTAGCAACCGTAAGGCCTTCTGCTATCTCCTCGCACCGCCTCTTTCCGCCCTGCCCGACGACAGCCGCCGCCGGCTGCAGGCCATAGAGAACTTCAGCGACCTGGGCTCCGGCATACATATAGCCATGCAGGATCTGGACATACGCGGTGCAGGCAATCTGCTGGGAGCAGAGCAGAGTGGCTTCATAGCCGACCTGGGCTACGAGACCTACCAGAAGATACTCTCCCAGGCCGTATCGGAGCTGCGTGTGGAGGAGTTTGCAGACCTCTTTGGTGAGGAGCAGGAACAGACTACCCAACAGGCACTCAATATTGATGGAACCCTCTTTGTGGATGACTGTCAGCTTGATAGTGACCTACCCGCCTATCTGCCCGAGACCTATGTACCGGGCAGTAGCGAGCGCATGCTGCTCTACCGCGAGCTAGATGGCCTGCAGACCGATGAGCAGGTCAAGGCCTACCGTGTGCGCATGGAAGACCGCTTTGGTCGCCTGCCCGAGGAGGCTGAGGCGTTGCTCGTTGTGGTGCGCCTGCGTCGTCTGGGTCGCCAGTTGGCTGCCGAGCGCCTGGTGCTCAAGAACAGCCGCCTAGTGCTCAACTTTGTGGGACAGAAGGATAGCTCGTTCTATAGGAGCGCAGTGTTTGAGCGAGTGATAGACTTTGCCATGCAGCATTTCCGTCGCTGCAAGATAGACGAGTACAAGGGCCAGCGCCGTATGGTGATTGACAATGTGCAGAGCCTCCAGCAAGCCGTTGAACTCCTCCAACTTATCATCAATGCCTAACTTTTATCTTTTATCTCTTAATTCTTATTTCTTAATTCTTAATTTTTAATTTTCATAATGCCCCAGCTTCCCGAACTCTACACCAAGGCAGAACTTGATGAGATCATAGAGTGGTTCAAGGCTCGCATGGATGCCCTTCCCCAAGACCTCACCATTGCGCCAGGCGTAACCACCAAGGAACTCCCCGCCGTAGTGACACGCTACTTCGATATCATAGCTTTGCACAAGGAAAATCCTACCTATACAGGACAGATTAGCCACCTCTTCAAGATACGCGAGGTGCTCATCCAACAGGGCATGGCATAGGTTTTTTGTGCGCAGACTTGTGTATGTCGCAATAAATGTGTAACTTTGCACTCGCATAATCGCAGAACGAAAGTTAGATAGAATATGGAACTCTCCGAACAAGAACTGGGCCGCCGCGAGGCCCTCGCCAAGTTGCGCGAGATGGGTATCGATCCCTATCCCGCAGCCGAATTCCCCGTAAATGCTTATAGCGACGAGATCCGCGCCAACTTTACTGACCTTCCCACTACCACTGACGAGGAAGGCAACGAGGTGCCCGGTGTCGCTACCCCCGAAAATAGCCGTCAGGTCATCATCGCAGGCCGTATGATGAGCCGCCGTGTGATGGGTAAGGCCTCCTTCAGCGAGCTGATGGACAGCCGTGGCCGCATTCAGGTGTATATCCAGCGTGACTGCATCTGCCCTGACGACAACAAGGATCTCTACAACGTGGTCTATAAGAAGTTGCTCGACCTGGGCGACTTTATCGGTGTCAAGGGCTATGTGTTCCGCACCAAGACCGGCGAGATCAGCGTGCATGCTCAGGAGCTCTGCCTGCTGGCCAAGAGCCTTAAGCCCCTGCCTGTGGTCAAGACCGATGCCGACGGCAACGTGTATGACGCCTTCTCTGATCCCGAGCTGCGCTATCGCCAGCGCTACGTCGATCTGCTGGTCAACCCCGGCGTGAAGGAGACCTTCCTAAAGCGTGCCACCATCATCCGCACCATGCGTCAGGTGTTTGACGAGGCTGGCTTCACCGAGGTGGAGACCCCCATCCTGCAGCAGATTGCAGGTGGTGCCAGTGCCCGTC
Source organism: Bacteroidaceae bacterium (assembly GCA_024400995.1). Classification (GTDB taxonomy): domain Bacteria; phylum Bacteroidota; class Bacteroidia; order Bacteroidales; family Bacteroidaceae; genus Alloprevotella. The sequence continues at coordinate 6,308 of JAKSLU010000036.1, read as the reverse complement.
CCTTTATTACTCACCACAATACGCTCGACACGGAGATGTATCTGCGTATCGCCACCGAGCTCTACCTCAAGCGCCTCATCGTGGGCGGCTTTGAGGGTGTGTATGAGATCGGTCGCAACTTCCGCAATGAGGGCATGGACCGCAGCCACAACCCCGAGTTCACCTGCATGGAGCTCTATGTGAGCTACAAGGACTACAACTGGATGATGACCTTCACCGAACAGTTGCTCGAGAAGATATGTCTGGCCGTCAATGGCACCACCGAGGTCAAGATTGGCGACAATGTAGTCAGTTTCAAGGCCCCCTTCCGTCGTCTCCCCATCCTGGAGGCCATCAAGGAGAAGAGCGGCTACGACCTCGAGGGCAAGAGCGAGGAGGAACTCCGCGAAATCGCTAAAAAGCTGGGCGTGGAGGACACCGAGAAGCTCGGTAAGGGCAAGCTCATCGACGAGATCTTTGGCGAGACCGCTGAGGGTACCTTCATCCAGCCCACCTTCATTACAGACTACCCTGTGGAGATGTCACCTTTGACCAAGATGCATCGCAGCAAGCCAGGTCTGACCGAGCGCTTTGAACTCATGGTCAATGGCAAGGAGCTGGCCAACGCCTACTCCGAGCTGAACGATCCCTTGGATCAGGAGGAGCGTTTTATCGACCAGATGCGTCTCGCCGACAAGGGTGATGACGAGGCCATGGTGATCGACCACGACTTCCTCCGTGCCCTGCAGTATGGCATGCCTCCCACCTCGGGCATCGGTATCGGTATCGACCGCCTCGCCATCCTCATGACAGGTCAGCCCACCATCCAGGAGGTGCTGCTCTTCCCCACCATGAAGCCTGAGGCAAAGTAAGGAAGTTCAAGCCCTTTCGGGTGTTCAAGAGGTTTAAGCCCTTTGGGGGCGTTCAAAGGTTCAAGAGTACAAAAGTCTAAAAGTTCGAATATATGGGACTTCTGAGCTGGCTTTTTGGAAGCAAATACAAGAACGTGCGCGACAGCGGTACAGGCGTTGCCATCATTGGTGGCGGTTCCTGGGCCACCGCCGTAGCCAAGATGGTGCTGGCGCACGAGCCGCACATCACGTGGTACATCCGCCGTCAGGAAGCAATCGACGAGTTTCGCCGTACAGGACGCAACCCCAACTACCTTTCGCAGGTTCAGTTCGATACAGACCGTATCACCTTTACCCGCGACATCAATGAGGCTGTAGCAACCTGCCACACGCTTATCTTTTCGACTCCATCTCCTTATCTCAAGCCCACGCTCAAGTCCCTTGATGTGAGTCTCAAGAACAAGCTCATCGTCTTTGCCACCAAGGGCATAGTACCCGATGAGAATCAGATACTCACTGACTACTTTGAGCAGCAGTATGGCGTACCCGCAGAGCAGCTCTGTGTGCTCTCTGGTCCCAGCCATGCCGAGGAGGTGGCGATGGATCGTATCACCTATCTCACCATGGCCTGCACGGACATTACCATTGCCGAGGAGGCCTGTGAGCGTATGCAGAGCAGCACGGTACGCATGACTGCCAGCAACGATGTGCGTGGCATAGAGATAGCCGGTGTGCTCAAGAATATCTATGCCCTGGCAGCAGGTGTGTGCAACGGACTGGGCTATGGTGACAACTTCCAGGCTGTGCTCATGAGCAATGCCGCCCGTGAGATGCAGGCCGTTCTGGCTGCCGTCAACCCCGTGCCCCGCAATATCTGCGACTTTGTCTATCTCGGCGACCTCCTCGTGACGGGTTACAGTACCTATTCGCGCAACCGCCAGTTCGGCATGATGCTCGGCAAGGGCTATAGCATCAAGGGCGCCCAGACCGAGATGAAGATGGTGGCCGAGGGCTACTACGGTGCCTACTGCATGCAGGAACTCAACAAGACCCTGCGCGTGCCGACTCCCATCGTCGATACCGTCTATAACATCCTCTATCGCAAGGTGCAGCCCCGCGAGGCAATGGAGCGACTGACACAGTTCTTTAATAAATAAGAAATAATAAATAAGAAATAATAAAAAGACATACACGATAAGCTATGCAAAATATCCGTATCGAACTCCAGAAGGCAGAGCAGTTCCTCGCCCCTGGTAGTGTAGAGGCTCTCCAGCCTCAGGTCAAGGCCGCTCGCGAGGCACTCGAGAGCGGTCAGTGTGCTGGCAACGACTTTCTCGGCTGGCTCCACCTCCCCTCCAGCATCACCCCCGAGTTCCTCGCTCAGATCAAGGCCTGCGCCCAGACTCTGCGCGAGAACTGCGACACCATCGTCGTGGCTGGTATCGGTGGCTCATACCTCGGTGCCCGTGCCGTGATCGATGCCCTCGCCAACTCCTTCGAGTGGCTCACCAACCAGGGTGAGAACCCCAACATCCTCTTTGCTGGTAACAACATCGGCGAGGACTATCTCTACGAGCTCACTGAGTATCTGCGTGGCCGCAAGTTCGGTGTGATCAACATCTCCAAGAGCGGTACCACCACTGAGACCGCCCTCGCCTTCCGTCTGCTCAAGAAGCAGTGCGAGGAGCAGCGCGGCAAGGACGTGGCTCGCCAGGTCATCGTAGCCATCACTGACGCCAAGAAGGGCGCAGCTCGTACCACCGCCGACAAGGAGGGTTACACCTCCTTCATCATCCCCGACAACGTAGGTGGCCGCTTCAGCGTGCTCACCCCCGTGGGTCTGCTGCCCATTGCCTGCGCAGGCTTTGATATCGACGCCCTCATCCGTGGTGCTCAGGACATGGAGCAGCTCTGCGGCTGCGAGACTCCCTACGAGGAGAACCCCGCCGCTCAGTATGCCGCCGTGCGCAACGCCCTCTATCAGAGCGGCAAGAAGATTGAGATCCTCGTCAACTTCCAGCCCAAGCTGCACTACATGAACGAGTGGTGGAAGCAGCTCTACGGTGAGTCTGAGGGTAAGGATCAGAAGGGTATCTTCCCCGCCGCCGTTGACTTCAGCACCGACCTCCACAGCATGGGTCAGTGGATTCAGGAGGGTGAGCGCACCATCTTTGAGACCGTCATCAGCGTCATCGACCAGCGCCACACTCTGCTCTTCCCCCACGACGACGAGAATCTCGATGGTCTGAACTTCCTGGAGGGCCGCCGCGTGGATGAGGTCAACAAGATGGCCGAACTCGGTACCCAGCTTGCCCACGTGGACGGTGGTGTGCCCAACATGCGCATCGTCATGCCCAAGCTCGATGAGTACTACCTCGGCCAGCTCATCTACTTCTTTGAGGTAGGCTGTGGCGTGAGCGGTCTCGTGCTCGGCGTCAACCCCTTCAACCAGCCTGGTGTGGAGGCCTACAAGAAGAACATGTTTGCCCTCCTCGGCAAGCCCGGCTACGAGGCAGAGACCGAGGCCATCAAGAGCCGTCTCTAACGATGTCCTCCGCTCAGTCCGTCTCCCCCGCACTCCCCACGGGTCTCAAGGCAGTGCTCTTTGATATGGACGGTGTGCTCTTCGACAGCATGCCCGCCCACGCTGCCTCTTGGGCCAAGATATGCACGGAGTGTGGTCTGCAGATGTCCGTGCGCGACGTCTATCTCAACGAGGGACGCACCGCCGAGAGTACCATTGAGGTGCTCACGCAGCGCACTTGGGGACGTTCCACCAATCCAGAGGAGGTAGATCGCATCTATGCCCTCAAGTGCGAGGAGTTCAAGAACTATCCCGAGGCCGACGTGATGCCAGGGGCTACCGATGTGCTCGATGCCGTCCTCAGAACGGGTCAGCAGATATACATCGTCACAGGCTCAGCGCAGGACTCTCTGCTGGATCGCATCTATACGCATCTGCCAGGCTACTTTGAGCGCCAGCGCGTCATCTGCGGCAAGGATTATCAGCACGGCAAGCCCGATCCCGAGCCTTATCTCATGGGTCTCCAGCGTGCAGGCGTGAGTGCAGATCAGGCCGTGGTGGTGGAGAACGCCCCACTCGGCGTGCGTGCCGCCAAGGCCGCTGGTATCTTCACTATAGCCGTCAACACCGGCATCCTCGACGATGCTGACCTCCTCGCTGAGGGAGCCGACCTGGTGTTCCCCTCCATGGAGGCGCTGGCAGAGGCATGGCCCACGCTTTGTCGCTGATGCCTCGCAGTCTGCCACATCTCACGCCAGCCGTGATTATAGCATTGGCTTCTGCCGCGATACTACTCGTGGCAGAAGCCTTTTTGCATTGGTCGCAGTGGGGCGAGGACATCGATCTGCCCGTAGCCACGCGGCGTGTGGTAGTGGAGGACTCGCCCCGTGTGCGGACCAAGAGCTGGACCTCCGCAGTGCGGCTTATAGATGGGCATAGAGTGATGCTCAGTGCCGTCGGAACTCCTCCCCGACAGGGTGATACGCTGCTCGTGCACTGCGCCATCACGCCACCCCTCGATACGCACAATCCTGGCGAGATGGACTATGGCACCTGGCTGCGTCGCCATGGCATACGTGGCACGGCCTACTGCGGCTCACACTGGAAGAGGGTGGCGGAAGGACATAGCCTGCGTCCACGCCTCGTGGAACTATACAGCCGTTACATCGGCGGGAGTGAACTCGGCGTGGTTGCTGCTATGACACTGGGCGATCGATCGCTCATGCAGACCGAGACGCGTGAGGACTTCTCTGTCGTGGGGGCCAGTCATGTGCTGGCCTTGTCGGGACTGCATCTCAGCATATTGGTGGCACTCTATATGTGGGGCATAGGACGCTGGCTGCGGCGTTGGCGATGGGCAGAGGTCTGTGGCGTATTGACCGGTTTGTTACTGATGATAGGCTATGTACAGCTCGCTGGAGCTCCTGTCTCCCTTGTGCGTGCCGCTACCATGCTCGGGCTGGCGTTGCTCTGTTCGTTATGGGAGCGGCGTGGACTGACCCTCAACAACCTAGCCCTCTCAGCCCTGTTACTCATGTTGTGGAGTCCCAGTGTGGTGCTCGATGTGGGCTTCCAGCTCTCCTTTGTGGCCGTGGCTGCTATCGTTGTGGCTACGCAGCGTTGGCCCTATCCCCGCAGATGGCATCACTGGTTTGGCATCCGTATGGAGCTGGAGGATCGTGCCCGCGAACGCCTTGCTCGTCCTCTGCACATGCAGGCTATGATGCAGGCAGCCACACCCGAGGACGCTCAGCGTCTGTTGCTACGTGACTTTATGCCCAAGGATTTGCCTCTCAGCGAGCGCTTGCGCATTAGCTTGCGTCTCATGATGGGCAGACTGACGCGCCTCGTGTGGGATATGACCATCGTGTCTCTGGCAGCACAGGTAGCCACGCTGCCACTGGTGGTGTATTATTTTCACACGGTTCCTCTGAGCGGTCTATGGCTCAGCTTCGTGCTCATTCCGATGGCTTATGTCCTGATAGGTTTGGCCTTGCTCTTCTTTACTCTCCCACCGCTGAGACCCTGGGTGGCCATAGCGCTGCGCAGCAGTCTTGTGCTGCTCACAGGTCTGGTGTCGTGGGCTGCATCGCTACCTTACAGCCATCTGCGAGTGGAGTGGGAGAGTGAGCCGCCGCTCGTCATATGTCACCGTTTAGGTAACCCTGAACTGCGTTGCCGTCAAGGACAGTGGCAGGGCAATGTGCTCCACTCTCCCGATGGTCGCGTGGTGCGCATAGATGCGCGTCTGCCCAGGGGGGTGCCACAGCATCCGTTGCGGGTTGAGGTCTTGTGGCTTTGTCGTGGAGCTAGCGGGCATCTCTCGCAGTGGATCCGGCTTTATCGTCCTCAGGTAGTGGTGCTCGATGCTACCCTGTCCGACTATATGTATGACCGCTTCCGTTCCGAGGCAGATAGCCTTCACCTACGCTATCACGACATCAAGCGACAGGGAGCTTATCTACTCTCTACATTACGATGAACTACTCCTCAATGGTATCCCCTCAGGCTCCCGTGCGGATTGCTCAGAGGGCTTCCTTCGTCGTGATTAGATAATTTTCAGAGATTGTTGAATCGGCTCGTGTACTCAACGTGATTGCACAGCGTCGCGGGCAAAGTCTATCGCAGATGGCACTAGCCTGGTTGCTCCACGATAGCCGCTTGACAAGTGTGATTGTCCGAGCCCGAAACGTAGAGCAACTACAAAATGGTCTCGACCCCGTAAAAAAGTTGGATTTTTCTCCTTCCGAAATTTCCGAAATCTCTCATATTTCTCCTTCCTTTTCTGTTCCCCAAAACGCCTAAAATGTGTGTCTAATACGCGCGCGTGTGCTCACGCAATTTATATATAATGTGTATTAGGCTAATTTCAAGTTTTTTTGAAAAAAGTATATAGGATTATTTGGCCATGTCGCCAGAAGTCCGTACTTTTGCACTCGCAAACGAAAGGGAGG
>JAKSLU010000035.1 GCA_024400995.1 Bacteroidaceae bacterium | reverse complement strand
AGAGCGTCTGCCTTACAAGCAGAGGGTCGGGGGTTCGAATCCCTCAGCGCCCACACTAACAAACCGAAGACTCAACACTGAGACTTCGGTTTGTTGTTTTTGCCTGGCACCTTACTTTTTTAACATCCCTCCACCGCTTTAGCGCCTTATGGTTTGGCGAATTGCGTATTTTTTGCTAACTTTGCCGCCGCTAATCTATACACAGACAAATCCTGCTATATGAAAAAGTCTATTGCAGCTCTAACTCTTGCACTTTTTTGCACCCACAACCTCTGCGCTCAAACTGAGGTTACGGAGTTTCATCCCGGTAGCACCGTTGATGGCGTGACATACTTTCTCCCCCAGACCCGACTTCACCTGACAATTGAGGCTACCCGCACGACTTTCACACCAGGTGAGTACGCTCCCTATGCTGAGCACTTCCTGCGTATCAACGACGCTGAACTCAAGCAGCGCGAGCACTGGGAGCTCAAATCGATAGCAGTCGTACCCTTTGGCGTTGCTGACCCCAATCGTGCATATAGCATACACCTCAAGCAGCGCACATCTGCGCCTCTGGTTACACTCACTGCTGATGGCTGTCTGCTCTCCATCAACGCCGAGACAGACCAGCCCGCTCCCCTCTCGCAACCCAGCACCTCTACCCTACCCTCTACGCAGATTAACGCCAACGACTACAAGACTCCCGAGATTCTTGCAGCTACCAACCCCTATAAGGCTGCCGAACTCACCGCTGGGGAAATCTATGACATTCGTGAGAACCGCGCCTTGCTCAACAAGGGCCAAGCAGACTTTATGCCCAAGGACGGCGAACAACTCAAGCTTATGCTGCAGAACCTCACAACAAGCGAAGAGGCTCTCCTGCAACTCTTCCGTGGCACTAGCACAACAACGGAGTATCGTTATGTGATTGACTTCACTCCCTCCGACTTCGCAGGCAACCAGCAGGTGCTGTTCCGTTTCTCTTCGCAGTACGGTCTTACCCCCGCTGATGATATGAGTGGTGAACCCTATTATATCACCCTCACTGACGAAAAGACGCTTCCCGCTGAGGATATGAGTCCAAAGGCTATCAAGAAGCCAACCGACGACATCCGCTACTGTGTGGCCAGCGATGCCAGTGTAAACATCACCGATCCTAACGGCAATAGCCTTTACACCTCCACCCTACCTTTTGCCCAAATAGGACGTGTGGAACACTTGGGGGGCGACCTCTTTAACAAAAAATATAGCACACGCGTGTTCCTCAACCCCACAACGGGTAGTCTCCTGCGTATAGAGGCTGATCCCGTCAAGTAAAGACTGGGCAGTAAATCTCCCTCGCATCATCCCAATTTCAGCAATTCATCACGCAGCTGAGCAGCAGTAACAAAATCTAGCTGCTCGGCTGCTAATCGCATTGCTGCCTCCAACTTGGCCTTGCGTTGCTCAAAAGGTAGCGTCTCGTACTTGCCAATCTGCTCCGCCACCAACTGATGCGAGATACTCTCATCTGGCGTAACATACCCCTGCAGTCGCGCCTCAGCACGCTTCTTACCTAAGGTAGCAAGCTCGGTACTGGTCTGCTTTTGTATCTGACGAGGCACAATGCCATTAGCCTCATTATAAGCCATCTGTTTAGCCCTACGACGCGTAGTTTCGTCGATAGCGCGTCGCATGGAGCGCGTCACTTTGTGTGCATACATAATCACACGGCCATTGACATTACGCGCAGCACGGCCTGCCGTCTGCGTGAGCGATGTATAGTCGCGGCTCATACCCTCCTTATCGGCATCGAGTATGGCCACAAGCGCAACTTCGGGCAGGTCAATACCCTCACGCAATAGATTGATACCCACCACCACATCTATAACACCAGCACGCAGATCGTCTAGTATTTTAATACGCTCTAGGGTGTCCACCTCGGAGTGTAGATAAGAGGCACTTATGTCCAAATTGAGCAGATACTCTGCCAACTCCTCTGCCATAGCCTTGCTATAAGTTGTAGCAATGACACGCTCTCCACTCTCAATCGCCTTACGAATTTCTTCGACAAGATCATCCACAGGGAAGTCTGTATCACGCACCTCTACAGTAGGATCGAGCAAGCCAGTGGGACGAATAACCTGCTCAACAACAACGCCCTCGCTATCAGCGATCTCAGTCTCAGCGGGCGTCGCACTCACATAGAGCCTCTGAGGCACCATCTCCATAAACTCCTCGTAGCGCAGAGGTCTGTTGTCCAGTGCTGCGGGCAGGCGGAATCCATACTCCACAAGCGTCAGCTTGCGACTACGGTCACCGCCATACATACCACGTATCTGCGGTAGGCTCACATGACTCTCATCCACCACCACAAGGAAATCATCCGGAAAGAAATCTAGCAAGCAGTAAGGACGCTCTCCGGCCTCTCGTCCATCAAAGTAGCGACTATAATTCTCTATGCCTGCACAGTGGCCCACCTCGCGTATCATCTCTAAATCGTAGGTTACGCGCTCCTCCAGACGCTTTGCTTCCAGCTCCTTTCCGCATGACTTGAGCACCTCCATCTGCGCAACAAGATCATCCTGTATCTTGCGTATGGCCAGTTCCTGCGTCTCTTTACTAGTCAGGAAGAGATTGGCAGGATATACTTTATACTCAGTAAAGAACGCCGTGCGCTGACCCGTCAGACTATCAATTTCCTCAATAGAGTCTATCTCGTCTCCCCAAAAAGTTACGCGCAACGTATCGTCGTTGTACGCAAGAAAGATGTCCACCGTATCACCCTTGACTCGAAAGTCTCCACGCTGCGGCGACACATCATTGCGTGTGTAGAGCGAATCTACAAGTCGACGCAGGAGTACACTCTGAGTAGCCACCATGCCCACCTTCAGCTCAATTACATTCTCGTAAAATGAAGCAGGGTTACCCATACCATATATACAAGAGACAGAGGACACTATAATCACATCACGCCTACCCGACAGCAGAGCCGAGGTGGCTGCCAGTCGCAACTTATCTATATCCTCGTTGATCGCAAAGTCCTTCTCAATATACGTATCAGTAGCAACCTTGTAGGCCTCAGGCTGATAGTATTCATAGTAAGACACGTAGTACTCCACTGCATTGTGAGGAAAGAACTGTTTCATCTCCGCATAGAGCTGCGCAGCCAAAGTCTTGTTATGGGACATAATGAGGGTTGGCTTGTTGACATTGGCAATAACATTGGCCACGGTAAAGGTCTTACCACTGCCCGTCACACCCAAGAGGGTCTGTGCCCTATCACCGCGGAGCACACCCTCCGTCAGCTGACGGATGGCTTCGGGCTGATCACCCATTGGCTTATATGCCGACTCTAATTTAAAACTTCCCATAACTATCGTGCAAAATTACAAAAAATACTTAAGATTCTTGGCTATTTCGCTAGAATTTATTACTTTTGCACGAAAATTACGCGACTATGCAGCTCAAGAACTACATATTAGCCCTGATTGCCATCGCCTGTTTCGCCAGTTGCGGTGACTACAACAAGGTACTCAAGACTACCGACGCCTCCTACCGATACGAGGCAGCCAAGGGTTACTATGCTCTCGGACAGTATAGCCGCGCAGCCGAGTTACTCAATAGTATCATCGTCTCCTCCAAGGGTACAGCCCGAGGCGAAGAGAGTCTCTATCTGCTGGCCATGTCCAACTACTACGGCAAGAATTATGAGGCGGCGGCACAGACCTTTCAGCGTTACTACCAAAGCTATCCCAAGGGCCAATTTGCCGAAGAGGCACGCTTCTTTGCAGGCAAGTCTCTCTACGAGAACACCCCCGAGCCTCGTCTAGACCAGACAGACACATACAATGCTGTAACAGAGTTTAGTACCTTTACAGAGATTTACCCCAATAGCAAATATCGTCAGCAGGCCCTCAGCTACATCTTTGAGCTTCAGGACAAGCTGGTGGAGAAGGAGTATCTAAACGCCAAACTATATTATGACCTAGGTGACTACTTTGGCAACTGTACCAACGGCGGCAGCAACTACCAGGCCTGCGTCGTGACAGCCCAGAATGCCATCAAGGACTATCCCTACTGCAAGCGTCGCGAGGATCTTGCCATATTGGTACTGAAGGCCAAGTTTGAACTCGCCCAGAAGTCTGTAGCAGAAAAGCAGTTGGAACGTTATCAGGATGCCATTGATGAATTCTATGGTTTCCAGACGGAGTTCCCTGAGTCCTCCTTCATGCCCAAGGCTCAGGCTCTCTACGAAAAGGCCAAGAAGTTTGAACGCAACGAGGACGAGTACTAACCCCGCACACACTGATAATAAACAAACACCAAAGATATGGATTACAAGAAGAGCAAAGCTCCTACGAACACCGTTACCCACAACATCCTTGATTTCTGCAAGGACACAGACAACATCTATGAGAGCGTAGCCATCCTCGGCAAGCGCGCCAACCAGATCAGCTCCGAGATGAAGGATGACCTCAACAAGAAACTCCGCGAGTTTGCATCTAATTCTGATAGCCTGGAAGAGACGTTTGAAAACCGCGAGCAGATTGAGATTTCACGCTACTACGAGCGCCTGCCCAAATCAACCCTCATGGCCGCCGACGAGTTCCTGCATGGCCGCGTGTACCATCGCAACCCAGCCAAGGAGAAGGACCTGCTTGACGATGATCTCTAATAGATTGCTATGATTCAACGCATTCAAACCATATACATACTGATGGCCGGCATAGTGTCGGCCATTTGCGCCTACATGAGCCTAGCAGGAACGACTGACTGCCTGACCCTTATCGGCCAGGGGCCACTGGTGCTTATCCCCATAGAGTATGACTTGAGCCTCATTACAGGCATCGTATGCTGCATCTTTACGCTAGATAGTCTCATCTGTGCCTTCAAACTATACACCAATCGTCGCGCACAGATGGCCTTTTGCCTCTATTCTGCTCTTCTAGCCTTCCTTCTGACAGCCGTTTGTTTGCCGATGTTGGTTGCCAGTGCAATGATGCTGCTGGGTTATCGCGGTGTGCGTGCTGATGAGCGTCTCATCCGTTCTATCGATCGCATTCGCTAATCCTCACACCTCGTCATGAACAAAGTAATGCTAATTGGCAACGTAGGCAAGGAGCCCGAGGTCCGCTATATGGAGGGAGGCGTATGCACTGCACAGGTACGCTTAGCCACCTCCACCCCAGGCTACACCCTACCCAATGGAACCGTTGTTCCTGAGCGCGCAGAATGGCACAATCTCCTCTTTTGGCGCAAAACGGCAGAGGTCGTTGAGAAATACGTCCACACAGGTGATAAACTCTACGTAGAGGGCGAACTTCGCACCCGCTCCTATACAGACAAGCGCGGCATTGAGCGCTATGTCACCGAAATTTGGGTGAGCCAGATGGAGATGCTCACCCCCAAAAAACAAGAGACTCAGGCCTAATCCCTCTGCACACGACCAATATGCTCAACATCTTCAAGCACAAAGATACCATCCCCGACCTCCAAGAGCAAGTTGCGCAGACTGTTGATGCCAACGATCGCGCCTTGATGGAGGGCGTTCTGCGCTTTCGTTCAGAGAGTGCAGGTGAGGTCATGACCCCTCGTGTGGACATCGTGGGCATCCAGCAGAACGATAGTTTTCAGCAGGTGCTCAAGTGCATCTTCTCCAACAACTACTCCCGCTACCCCGTCTTCACCGACGAGGACTCTGACGAGGTAGCAGGCATCCTCTACATCAAGGACCTACTCCCCTACCTACGTGAGCCCCAGGGATTCCACTGGCAGCATCTCATTCGTAAGCCACTATATGTTCCTGAGTCCAAGATGATTGACGACCTTTTGCGAGAGTTCCAGAAGAACCAGGTACATATAGCCATCGTCGTCGATGAGTTCGGCTCCATGTCGGGTCTCGTCACGATGGAAGATATCCTCGAGGAGATTGTGGGTGAGATCAACGATGAGTTTGACGAGGAAGAACGCCTCTACACCCGCATCAACGACCGCCAATATGTATTTCAGGGCAAGGTGGAGCTCGAGGTATTCTATGAGACCATGCAACTCAACCCTAAGTTTTTTGAGAAGGTGGCAGGAGAGGCAGAGACGCTTGCTGGGCTTGTACTGCGCCTTATCGATGATTTTCCCCGTCTGCACCAGAGCATCACATATCAGGGCCTCCGTTTTGAGGTTCTCGCTCTAGCCACTCGCCGCATCACCAAGGTCAAGGTCAGCGTTATCAAGTAGGCATCTACACACAATCTTCAAAAGACATCTATTTACTGCTGCATTTGCTACACCTACACTCCTTTTAAGGGAATCACTTGTCGGCAACTAAAAAAAAATTAGTCGGTAACTAAGGGAAATTAGTTGCCGACTAATGCACGTTTTTTTATGTTATCAGCGAAGGTTATTCTCCCTCCTTGGCTGCAATAGCCTGACAGGCGGTGATGGCCACCATCTTGTAAATGTCATCAACGGAGCAACCGCGGCTCAGGTCATTGACGGGACGAGCAATACCCTGAAGGATAGGTCCGATGGCCTCTGCGCCACCGAGGCGCTGTACAAGCTTGTAGCCAATGTTGCCGACCTCCAGACAGGGGGCTACAAGCACGTTTGCATGGCCAGCAATAGGGCTGCCGGGACACTTCTTCTCACCCACGCTGGGAACGAGGGCTGCATCGGCCTGAAGCTCACCATCGAGCTGGAGTTCAGGAGCCATTTCGTGTGCAATTCGAGTTGCCTCAACTACCTTATCTACAGCCTCATGCTTGGCGCTACCTTTAGTAGAGAAAGAGAGCATGGCCACACGGGGATCAATGCCTGCAACAGCCTTGGCGGTCTGGGCTGTGCAGACGGCGATCTGGGCCAGTTGGTTGGCATCAGGAACGGGTGTAACAGCCACATCGCCCATCACGAGTACACCGTCATCACCATACTCATGGGCATTGGTAATAAGGAGCATAGCGCCACTCACACAGGTAATGCCGGGGGCGCACTTGATGATCTGCAAGGCAGGACGAAGGGTGTCACCTGTGGTAGAAAGAGCACCGCTAATCTGACCATCAGCATCACCACTCTTGATAATAAGGCAACCAAAATAGAGAGGATCTAGCACCTGCTGACGAGCCTTCTCAATGGTCATACCTTTCTTCTCACGCAGTTTAGCGAGTAGCTGTGCATACTCCTCGGTCTTGTCACTTGTGGCAGGATCGATGATTGTTGCTTTGCCTACATTTTGCAGACCAAGCTTGGCTGCGAGTGCCATAATCTCATCGGGATTACCGATAAGGATAATCTCTGCCAGTTCGTCGCGCAGAGCCAGATCGGCTGCTGTGAGGGTGCGCTCCTCAAGACTCTCGGGGAGCACAATGCGCTGCTTGTTTGCACGAGCACGCGCAATGAGTTGTTCTATAATCTGAGACATTATTTAAATAATAAGAATTATGCTCTAAATGTATGCTCTCTGAAAAATTTTGCAAATTTACTTTATAATTCCGAAAGTTGCAAGTATTTGAAATGCTTTTTTGAAAATATAGCAAAATTAGCAAATAGAACAGCCGACGTTTGCTCACTCCAACAAAAAACTGTACTTTTGCAGTGGACATTTTCAATATTTTCACAAACGACACAGAATGAAAGCAATCAAATTTCTCCTCTTCACGGCATTTGCAATATTTTATATTCAAGCAGCAACTGCCCAACAGGCTGAATGCAAATACCCCTACGCATTCTTTGGCATTCAGGGTGGAGGCCAGGCTGTTCTCAATGGTTACAATATTGGTGACGTCATTACAGGATCAGCTGGCATCTATGTTGGCGGTATGTGGACGCCTGTATTTGGAACACGCCTACACATCAATGGTTGGGAAAGCAAGGAAGGTGTTAAGAATTGGGGCACCTACGACTTTAAGTACGGCACCGCGACCATCGATCTCATGGCTAACCTTGTGAGTGCCATCAACCATCGTAGTAACAACGCCGTTGACCTCTATTTCATTGGAGGTATTGGTGCCAACAAGGTATGGGGCAGCAACTTTCCTGACATGGGCTTTGCGAGCAAAGTTCACAACCACGTAGCTCCGACTGGCAAACTCGGTCTCATGATGGATGTCCATTTCAGCCGATGCGTGTCACTCAACGTTGAGGTCGATGCCTACCGCCATGGCAAGCATGATAACAACTACGAGGTAAACATGTCCAAGGACTGGCAACTCACGGGTATGCTCGGTCTGAAGTTTTCCTTCCCAGGGAAGAGCAAAAAAGCCAAGCTAGCTCCCATTATAGCAGAGGAACCCACCCCTTCGCCCGTGGTAATGGAAGAGGCCAAGCCCGCACCCATCGTCAAGGCCAAGGAACAGATGCGTAAGGAGATCTTCTATATTATCAAGAGCAGCAAAGCTGAGGGCGAGAACGCTATTCGTCTGCAGGAGGCCATCAACTGGCTCAACGCTCACCCCACTGCTACAGCAAGTGTGGATGGCTACGCAGACCGTGCCACTGGCACTCCAGATCTCAACGCCACCTATGCAGAGCAGCGCGCCCTAGCCGTTAAGGATGCCCTCATCAAGGCAGGCATCTCCGCCAGCCGTCTCACCGTCAAGAGCTACGGCGATACAGTGCAGCCCTTCACGGAGAATAGTAAGAACCGCTGCGTCATCATAGTTGCAGAGGAGAAGTAGTCCTCAGGCCTGCAAGACACATAGTCTTCGAGTTACAATACACGATATCACAACCGCCGAGTGCAGCACACGCATTCGGCGGTTATATTTGACATACATGACAGAAAAAACCACCGTTTCGCTTTGCTCCTTGCGAGGATTTTTGTAAATTTGCACCCAAATACAAGAAACACTACATTATGCGTAAAGTAACACTGCTGTTGAGCGACGGCACTACCTTCGAAGGTACTTCGTTCGGCTATGAGGCTCCCGTGGCAGGCGAGGTTGTTTTCAACACCGCCATGATGGGCTATCCCGAAAGTCTTACCGACCCCTCCTACGCGGGTCAGCTTATGGTACTTACCTATCCTCTAGTGGGCAACTATGGCGTGCCCGAGTTCTCTGTTGAGTCCAATGGCATAGCCACTTTTATGGAGAGTGACAAGATTTATGCCCGCGCCATTATCGTCAGCGACTACAGCGAGAACTACTCCCATTGGAATGCCAAGGAGTCTCTCGGCGATTGGCTCAAGCGCGAGAAGGTACCCGGCATTACTGGTATCGATACCCGTCAACTCACTAAGGTTCTGCGTGAACATGGTGTGATGATGGGTAAAATTTTGTTTGAAGATATCGACGAAATTCCCGAGGCTGAGTACGAAGGTGTGAACTTCGTGGCTGAGGTGAGCTGCAAGGAGGTCATCGAATATAAGGTAGCCGACTACATCGAGAAAGTACTCGATGGCGACGAGAACAAAGCCACCAAACCTCTGGGCAAGAAGGTGGTGCTCGTGGACTGCGGCGTGAAGAACAACATCATCCGCTGCCTGCTCAAGCGTGGCGTTGACGTAGTACGTGTGCCCTGGGACTACGACTTCAACACTCTGGAGTTCGATGGTCTTTTCCTTGCCAATGGTCCTGGCGACCCCGATACTTGCTCCGCAGCGGTAGAGAACATTAAGAAGTTCCTCGCCAACCCCGTGGTACGCCCCTGCATGGGTATCTGTATGGGCAACCAGCTCCTCAGCAAGGCCGCTGGTGCAACTATCTATAAGTTGAAGTATGGCCACCGCTCCCACAACCAGCCGGTGCGTCAGGTAGGCACTACCCGTTGCTTCATCACCACGCAGAACCACGGATATGCAGTAGATACCACTACCCTCTCCAGCGACTGGGAGCCCCTATTTGTCAATATGAACGATGGCTCCAACGAGGGTGTTCGCCACAAGACAAACCCCTGGTTCTCAGCCCAGTTCCACCCCGAAGCCGCCGCCGGTCCTGTGGATACCGAATTCCTTTTTGACGAGTTCGTAAAAACACTCCAGGATCCTAGCACTCACCTCTTCTGCGAGCAGAACACTGCAGACATGCAGACCACCGATGTGCGCACTCTGGCGAAGGGTTCCAAAGTACTCCTCCTCGGTTCTGGCGCCCTGAAGATCGGTGAGGCTGGCGAGTTCGACTACTCTGGCTCTCAGGCCCTCAAGGCTCTGCGCGAAGAGGGTATGCAGACCGTGCTGATCAACCCCAACATCGCTACGGTACAGACTTCCGAGGGTGTGGCAGATCAGATTTACTTCCTGCCCGTGACCCCCTACTTTGTGGAGCGCGTCATTGAGAAGGAGCGCCCACAGGGCATCATGCTCGCCTTCGGTGGACAGACAGCCCTCAACTGCGGTGTGGCCCTCTATGAGAGCGGCGTGCTGGAGAAGTATGGCGTCAAGGTGCTCGGCACTCCCGTACAGGCCATTATGGACACCGAGGACCGCGAACTCTTCGTAGAGAAACTCAACGAGATTGGTGTCAAGACCATCAAGAGCGAAGCCTGCGAGACCATCGAACAGGCTGCTCGTGCCGCTAAGGAACTCGGCTACCCCGTCATTCTGCGTGCCGCTTACGCCCTCGGCGGTCTGGGCTCAGGCTTCTGCGACAACGAGGAAGAACTCCTCAAGCTCGCCGAGAAGGCCTTCTCCTTCTCTCCCCAGGTGCTCGTAGAGAAGAGCCTCAAGGGCTGGAAGGAAATCGAATACGAGGTAGTGCGCGACCGCTTCGACAACTGCATCACGGTCTGCAACATGGAGAACTTCGATCCCCTCGGCATCCACACCGGCGAGTCCATCGTTATTGCTCCCTCGCAGACCCTTACCAACTCCGAGTACCATAAGCTGCGCGAACTCTCTATCCGAATCGTCCGCCATGTGGGCATCGTGGGCGAGTGTAATGTGCAGTATGCCTTCAGTCCCGACAACGAGGACTACCGCGTCATCGAGGTGAATGCCCGTTTGAGCCGTTCTTCTGCTCTGGCTTCCAAGGCTACGGGTTATCCCCTTGCCTTCGTGGCTGCCAAGCTCGGTCTGGGTTATGGTCTGTTCGACCTGAAGAACTCTGTAACCAAGACGACCTCCGCCTTCTTCGAGCCCGCCCTGGACTATGTAGTCTGCAAGATTCCCCGCTGGGACCTCGGCAAGTTCCGTGGCGTAGATCGTGAACTGGGCTCCAGCATGAAGTCTGTGGGTGAGGTGATGGCTATCGGTCGCAACTTCGAGGAGAGCATCCAGAAGGGTCTGCGTATGATTGGCCAGGGTATGCACGGCTTCGTAGGTAACAAGGAACTCAAGATCGACGACCTCGACAACGCCCTCAAGGCACCCACCGACAAGCGTATATTCATGATCGAGAAAGCTTTCTTCGCTGGCTACACCGTGGATCAGATTCACGACCTCACGAAGATCGACCGCTGGTTCCTCGACAAGTTACTCCATATATATAATATAAACGCCCAGCTGCGCGCCACCAACATCAACCTCGTGAACAACGAACTCCTACGCGAGGCCAAGGTTTATGGCTTCACCGACTTCCAGGTAGGTCGTGCCCTGCGTCTGGAGAACGAGATGGATATGGAGAAGGCACAGATGGTTATCCGCGAGCGCCGCAAGCAGGCAGGCATTCTGCCCTACGTCAAGCAGATTGACACCCTGGCTGCCGAGTATCCCGCCCAGACCAACTACCTCTATATGACCTACGCCGCCGTAGAGCACGACATCAACTTCGAGCAGGACGGCCGCTCCGTAGTAGTGTTGGGTTCTGGTGCCTACCGCATCGGCTCCTCTGTGGAGTTCGACTGGTGCGGTGTGCAGGCACTCAATACTATCCGCAAGGAGGGCTATCGCGGCGTGATGATCAACTACAACCCCGAGACCGTCAGCACCGACTATGATATGTGCGACCGCCTCTACTTCGATGAGCTCACCTTCGAGCGTGTCATGGACATCATTGAACTCGAGACGCCTAAGGGTGTGGTAGTTAGCACCGGTGGTCAGATTCCCAACAACCTGGCTATGCGCCTCGATGCCGAGAACGTGAAGCTCCTCGGCACCCAAGCCAAATATATTGACAACGCCGAGGACCGAGACAAGTTCTCCGCTATGCTCGACCGCATCGGTGTGGATCAGCCCGAGTGGGCAGCCCTCACCAGCATGGAGGACATTGATGCCTTCATCCAGAAGGTAGGTTTCCCCGTTCTCGTTCGTCCTTCCTACGTTCTCTCTGGTGCAGCCATGAACGTCTGCTCCAACCAGGACGAACTAGAGCGCTTCCTCACGCTGGCCGCCAACGTCAGCAAGAAGCACCCCGTGGTGGTAAGCCAGTTCTTGCAGAACGCTAAGGAAGTGGAGATGGACGCTGTGGCCAAGGACGGCGAGATTATCGCCTACGCCATCAGTGAGCACGTGGAGTATGCCGGTGTTCACTCCGGCGATGCCACCATCCAGTTCCCGCCGCAGAAGCTCTACGTAGAGACTGCCCGCCGCATCAAGAAGATCAGCAAGAAGATTGCCAAGGAGCTCCATATCTCTGGTCCCTTCAATATCCAGTACCTCGCCCGCGAGAACGACATCAAGGTAATCGAGTGCAACCTCCGTGCCTCCCGTTCCTTCCCCTTCGTGAGCAAGGTGCTCAAGATGAACCTCATCGAGATGGCCACCCGCATCATGCTGGGCTTGCCTGTGGAGAAGCCCCAGAAGAGCATCTTCGATCTCGACTATGTCGGTATCAAGGCCTCGCAGTTCTCCTTCAACCGTCTGCAGAAGGCCGACCCCGTACTGGGTGTTGATATGGCCTCTACGGGCGAGGTAGGCTGCCTGGGCGATGATGCCCGCACCGCTCTCCTGAAGAGTATGCTCTCCGTGGGCCAGCGTGTGCCCAAGAAGACCGTTCTCCTCTCCACTGGCGATGGCAAGCGCAAGGCAGAGATGACGGATGCCGCCCAACTTCTGGTGGATAACGGCTACGAGATTTATGCTACCTCGGGCACCTATCGCTACCTCAGCGAGGAACACATCCCCTGCAAGCGTGCCTACTGGCCCGATGAGGAAGGACAGCCCCAGGCTCTCGACCTCCTGCACAACAAGGAGGTGGAACTCGTTGTGAACGTGCCCAAGGCCCACAGCACCAGTTCTGTGACCAACGGCTACAAGATTCGCCGTGCCGCCATCGACCTCAACATTCCTCTGATTACCAATGCCCGACTTGCCTCCGCCTTCATCACGGCATTCTGCACCGTGAAGCCCGAAGAGCTGGAGATTAAGTCCTGGCAGGAATATTAATAATCGCCCCGCCTTTTGTGGCGGGGCTTTTTATCTATGACAAGACAAGAACAACTCCAGCAGTTCTCGCGCCTGCTCGACGTACTCGATGAGCTGCGCGTGAAGTGCCCTTGGGACCGCAAACAGACCAACGAGTCACTGCGCTCCAATACCATCGAGGAGACCTACGAACTCTGCGATGCCCTCATCAAGAACGACAAGCCCAACATCTGCAAGGAGCTGGGCGCTGTTCTTCTGCATGTGCTCTTTTACGCCACGATTGGTAGCGAGACAGGCGCCTTTGACATTGGCGACGTGTGCCAGAAGCTTACCGACAAACTCATCTTCCGCCATCCCCATGTATTTGGCGAGGAGGCTGCAGCCAATGCCGAGGAGGTGAGCAAGCTGTGGGAGCAGATCAAGCAGAAGGAGAAGGACGGCAACAAGACCGTTCTCTCCGGCGTACCCTCTTCTCTACCCGCTCTGGTCAAGGCCTACCGCATACAGGACAAAGCCCGCAATGTGGGCTTCGACTGGGAGGAACGCTCACAGGTGTGGGACAAGGTGAAGGAGGAAATCTCTGAGTTTGAGGCTGAGGTGGAGCACATGGACAAGGAGAGAGCCACCGCAGAGTTTGGCGACGTGCTCTTCTCCCTCATCAATGCTGCCCGCCTCTACAAGATTAACCCCGACAACGCCCTGGAACTCACCAACCAGAAGTTTATCCGCCGCTTCACCTACCTCGAACAGCAAACCCTCAAGCAGGGCCGTGACCTCAAGGAGATGACCCTGACCGAGATGGACGCCATCTGGGAGCAGGCCAAGCAATTGGAGCGTGGCCTGCGCGTGGAACACGACTACTCCCTCAAGCACCACAACACTTTCGGCCTTGACATCACCTGCAAGCAGTTCATTGAATACCACAACGAGGATCAGCTCCACGAGGCCCTCTCTATGCGCGGCGAACGCTGGATGCAGATAGGTGGTGGTAGCAACCTGCTCTTCACCACCGACTACTACGACGGCACCATCCTCAAGTCCGCCATCCGTGGCAGGGAAATCCTGCCCACTTCGAGTATTCCTTCCCCTCAAGGGGGAGACGCCCGTAGGGCGGTGGGGGTTCGCTGTGGTGCCGCCGAACCATGGGATGACTTCGTAGCTTGGACAATCCGCCAGGGTCTCTATGGCCTCGAATGCCTCTCCCTCATTCCTGGCGAGGTAGGAGCCAGTGCCGTGCAGAACATCGGTGCCTATGGTGCAGAGGCAGGGCAGTACATTCATGCCGTGCACACTATCGAGGTCGCCACGGGCAAGCCCCGCACCTTCACCCGCGAGGAGTGCCAGTACGCTTATCGCAGCAGCATCTTCAAGCACGAGTTGGTAGGTCAGTACATTATCACCCATGTGGATTTCCTCCTCTCCTGCGAGTTTACGCCCACCTACTCCCACCGCGCTATTCCCGAAGGTTTGACCACCGCCGAGGAGGTGCGCCAAGCCGTCATCGACATACGCCGCAGCAAGTTGCCCGATCCCGCCGAACTCGGCAGCGCTGGTAGCTTCTTTATGAACCCCGTGGTGAGCACGGAGAAAGCGGCAGCACTCCAGGCAGACTACCCCGACATGCCGCAGTACCCCGTAGTCGATGGTGTAAAACTTCCCGCCGGCTGGCTCATTGAGCAGGCAGGCTGGAAGGGCCGTGGCATCACGTCGCACGAGACCGACACCGCGCCCACCAATAAGGAGCAGGCCCGCGTTCACGACAAGCAGGCCCTCGTCATCGTCAACCACGGTAGCGCCCGCCCCAAAGATATAGTCAAACTAGCCAAAGCCATACAAGAGGATATACAAGAGAAATACGGAATAGCGCTCCAGCCCGAGGCTATATTCTTATAGGTAGGTTCTATTAATACGTTAACACATTCATTCAAGTAGTTTTCTATGCTTGAAGCAATTTAGTGCACTTATAGACCACATAACGCTCAACACGACATCCCACGCAGACCTTTTCTGCTGTGGGATGTACGTTTTTGAGCCCTTAGCTTATCGCTCCTAATCGTCCTACATAGAAGAAAATTTAGAGAGGATGCCACCCTAGGAACGAGGGTGCTGGGCTCAATAGCGGGTGGGGCGTGGGGTGAGGCGAATTTTATGCGTCAATCTTACAACTTCGTTAGATTGATGCATTATTGTAATCTGGATGTAGCAAATAAGGGGGGGGGTAAACCCTAAAAATGCAAGATTCTGCGAAGTACTTTGAATGATTCTGCGAAGTGATTTGGTGCAGAAATGCGTAATTTTGCACTCCGAAACAGGGCAAATGTTCACGGTCGAGACATAGAGAAACAAGAACCTATACATACTCAATTATTAACTCCAAACAACTATCACATTATTAACCCTAACAACAATTTTATGAAAAAGAATTTACTATTGCTCATCTTCACTGCTCTCTGCATGTGCATGAATGCTCAGGCACCCGCCTCTTCAACTGGTACGGCCAAACGCACGGGCGACATTGATGTAAAATGGGTACAGCTTTGGGAGAATGGTCCCAAGTTTGCCGAGTACAACGTAGGTGCAAACTCCACAACTGAATACGGAGGCCATTATGCATGGGGTGGAAGTCAGGACCTGGTTGATGATCACAACACGGGCACCGACGTTCTCACTGGCAATGCTGATACTGCCACCAAGCTCTGGGGTACCGCATGGCGCATGCCGACATACGCAGAACTTGAACTACTTCTTAGTAAATACGATTATATAGTGACCTATGTCAGCGATGTGAGTGGATATATAAGTGGATACGAATTCACAGGCAAGGGTGATTATGCATCTAACAGTATTTTCTTTCCTTCTGCTGGCTATAGCATCGACGGCATAGTCCTAAGTGAGGGCGCCGCAGCCAGCTACTGGGCTTCTTGGCCTTATGACAGCGAATCTGCGTTTTTCGGCCCGGGCAGAGCGCACAGCTTACGCTCTGAAGGCTGCTCTGTCCGCGCGGTGCTGGTTGAAGCAGATCCTGACGAAGAGGAATTAACTACAGGCATCACAGGTCTTACCATTGGCAATCAGCAGTCAGCTGTTTATGACCTGCAGGGTCGAAAACTCAACAAGCTTCAGCGTGGCCTCAACATGATGAACGGCAAGAAGGTGCTGCGCTAGTACTACTTTTACCTTATAGGGGTGTTCTATTAATTCGTTAATCGGTAATGTCCTATGCTTGGCCGCTTTTGGCCTTTATCTCGTATCTTTCTCTCTTT
>JAKSLU010000034.1 GCA_024400995.1 Bacteroidaceae bacterium | reverse complement strand
TGTTGGAATAACATGAAAGAAAAGAGGATGTGCCAGCATTTTGACACACCCTCGTGCTGCCGGAAGGAGTTGCAAAACCCGTGCAGAAAAAAGTTGCAAAAACCCGTGCACTTGTGCACTGGCGCTGTAATGTGCAGATAGATAGAGTGTTACGTAGTGTACGGCTGTGCACTTGTTGTGCACAAAAGTGCACGGCTGTACACTGTATATCTTGTTGTGTTTTAGTTTGTTACAGTGTTAGTGCACAAGTGCAAGGGTTTTGACAAACTCTTTCAGAGCAACCATCCAGACTGTCGCTTTTTCGACTTTTCAGACTACTACGGAACACTACACCAGCGATAGTTTTCCGCAGAGTATAGACCAGTTCGTCGTAGTGTATAGACTAGTTTGTCGTAGAGTATGGTCTAGTTTTTGGAGCCTTTGAGAAAGTCGATGTGCTTCATCTCCCGCTTGATCTGCGCCTGGCGTTTGAGCATGTAAGGAGAGGGATACTTGGAGGAGAAGCGCCGGGGATTGGGGAGTGTCGCCGCTATGAGCGCACACTGCGAGCGGGTGAGTTCCTTGGCTGAGCACCCAAAGTGCTCCCTAGCCACTGCCTCCGCTCCGTATATACCGTCGCCCATCTCGATAGAGTTGAGGTAACACTCCATGATGCGCTCCTTAGACCAGCACAGCTCCATCAGTATGGTGAACCAGGCTTCCAGTCCCTTGCGCACCCAGCCTCCGGGCCAGAGGTAGAGATTCTTGGCTGTCTGCTGCGTGATGGTGCTACCACCGCGTTGCCGCTTGCCACTCTGGCGTTCGGCTACCACCTGGCGGAGGGCCGCAAAGTCAAAGCCGTTGTGGGTGCGGAACGTCTGGTCCTCCGATGCCATCACCGCTACGGCGAGGTAGGGCGATATGCTGTCGTACGGCACCCAGCGGTGGTGCACTTCCGGCATGTGGCTGTGTCGGATGCTCTGCATGACACGTATGCCCATGAGGGGCGTGACATGCACCGGTGCAAATCTGTAGTAGAGCACTCCGAGAACAGAAAGGGCCGTGAATGCAATCACGGCCCATTTCAGTATCTTAACTATAAACATATAGTTGTCGGTTGGTCGTCTGTCTTCTGGTTAGAAGGGCATTGCACTGAAGTCCTCGCCAGCAGGAGCAGGTCCACCAAAGGCATCGCCTGCAGGTGCTGCGGGTGCTGCGGGTGTTGCCGGAACGGGAGTGGAGGGAGCAGCACCAAATCCACCCTGGGGAGCCATAGGCTGCTGAGTTGCGTTGGGGTCGTAGGGCATCACACGCCATGCGCGAATCTGGTTACTCCAACGGCTGCGACCATCCTGGCCGGTCCACTCGCGGGCATCAATATCAAAGCTGACGGTGAGTTCCTGACCCACCTGTATGTTGAACTGCTGGAGCTTGTCCTCACCGAATACTTCAAAGACACACTTCTTGGGGAACTGCTCGTGCGTCTCAAGTACAAATTCCTGAACCTTCCAGGCGTTGCCCGTACGGGCGCTCACGCCACCGCGGGGCTCAAGAGCCGCGATAATCTTACCTTGTATTTCCATAACGTTTATTGTGATTTGCTCTGCAAAATTACAATTTTATCCCCAATTATGGCTAATTCTACGTGTTTTTTTTTGGAAATCAGCCAAAATCGGAAATTAATGCGTAAATTTGTATGCTCAAAATCGCGTGCGTACGCGCGTAAAAAAGTTTATAAGCAAAAACCCAAAATATAGCTATGAAATTTGTCATCTCCAGCTCTCTTCTCTCCAGTCGTCTGCAGACGCTGGGCCGTGTTATTAGCACCAAGAACACTATGCCCATTTTGGAGAATTTCCTCTTCCAGATTACCGAGGACCATCACCTCACTATCGTAGCTTCTGATAGTGAGATTCGCATAACTTCTTCACTCGAACTCGTGGAGGCCGATAGCGCCATTACGTTCACCGTCAATGCCCGCACCATTCAGGATGCCGTCAAGGAAATCCCCGAGCAGCCTCTCAGTGTCTATGTCAACGAGCAGAACCTTGAAATTACCATGGAGTACCAGAATGGTAAGTACAACTTCATGGGTCAGCCTGCTGATGAGTATCCCAACTCTACACCTATGGAGGGCGAGGTGAGCGAACTGCGTCTGCCAGCTCAGACCCTATTCAGTGGTATCAACCGTGCCCTCTTTGCCACTGCCGACGACGTGCTGCGCCCTGTGCTCAACTGTATCTTCTTCGATCTGAGTGCCGATAGCCTCACCATGGTGGCCAGTGATGGCAACCGTATGGCCTGCGATACCGTCAAGCCTAGCAGTGTGGGCAATCCCAATACCTTCCTTCTCCCCAAGAAGCCCGCTCTCCTCATCAAGGGCATCCTGCAGAAGGACCAGAGCGAGGCCTGCGTCCGCTTTAACAACCGTTCTGCCCAGGTGCACACCGAGGACTACATCGTGGAGTGCCGTCTGGTAGAGGGGCGCTTCCCCAAATATACGAGCGTTATCCCTCAGGACAACCCCAATGTAGTGACTATCAATCGCACTGCCATGCTCAGCGCTCTGCGTCGTGTGCTCATCTTTGCCAACGCCAACAGCGCTCTGGCTAAGCTACATATTGAGGCTAACAAGATGACCCTTTCCAGCCAGGATATAGACTTCAGCATGAGTGCTCAAGAGGGTCTGCTCTGTGACTATAACGGTATGCCCGTAACCATAGGGTTCAAGGGAACCTACCTCGTAGAACTTCTCAATAATCTTGAGGGCGAAGAGGTTGTTATCCGTCTGGCTGATGCAAGCCGTGCTGGCGTCATCCAGCCCGCACAGCAAAAGGAGGGTGAGAACATTCTCATGCTTCTTATGCCCATGGTGTTGAACGATTAACGACAACGCATGAATATCGTCCTCGGTATAACAGGTAGCATCGCCGCCTACAAGGCTTGCACCCTCATTCGCCAGTTTGTCAAGGCTGGACATGAGGTGCAGGTGGTCATTACGCCCGCCGGCAAGGAGTTCGTTACGCCCATCACCCTGAGCGCGCTGACCAGCAAGCCTGTGGTGAGTGAGTTCTTTGCGCAGCGCGATGGCTCCTGGCATAGCCATGTGGCTCTGGGGCAGTGGGCCGATGCTATGGTTATAGCTCCTGCCACGGCCAGCAGTATCGCCAAGATGGCCCATGGCGTAGCCGACAACATGCTCATCACTACTTATCTGAGCATGAAGGCTCCCGTCTTTGTGGCTCCCGCCATGGACCTCGATATGTATGCCCATCCCACCACGCAGGCCAACCTTAATCAGCTGCGCTCCTATGGTAACTATATAGTTGAGCCCGGAACTGGTTTCCTTGCCTCCCATTTGGAGGGCAAGGGACGCATGGAGGAACCTGATGAAATATTTCGCCAGGTCATGGACGTACTGCAGCCAGAAGGTTGTTCAAATTGTAGTCAGGAGGGGCGCCTCGTAGGTCGTCGTGTACTCATTACTGCAGGCCCCACTCATGAGAGCATAGACCCAGCACGCTACATAGGCAATCACTCCACAGGCAAGATGGGCTTTGCTCTGGCAGAGGCAGCCGCCGCTGAGGGAGCTGAGGTAGAACTTATTGCTGGTCCCGTGGCGCTCAGTGTCAAGCATCCTCGCATTCGCCGCACCGACGTGGTGAGTGCCGAGCAGATGCACGAGGCCGCCATGCGCCTCTTCCCCTCCTGCACAGATGGCATACTCTGTGCAGCCGTAGCCGACTATCGTCCCGCCCAGTGTGCCGATGTCAAGATCAAGCGAGAGACACAGGCGGAGATGACCCTCACTCTCGTACAGAATCCCGACATTGCCGCCGCCCTTGGTCAGGTCAAGACCGATGGTCAGCGCCTCGTGGGTTTTGCCTTAGAGACCGCCGCCTCTGCTGAAGCTCTGCACTATGGCGAGGACAAGTTGCGCCGCAAGAACTTGGATTATATAGTAGTTAACTCCCTCTGCGATGCTGGAGCAGGCTTTGGCGTGGACACCAACAAGGTGACTATCGTCAGTGCCAATGGTCAGCAGCAGTCCCTGCCTCTCGCCGACAAGAGCGAGGTGGCTCGTGAGATAATCCGTCGTTGCCTATGAAGCGTGTAGCCCTCACTCTCCTTTGTCTCCTCTCCCTGGTGCTGAGTCCTATGGTTCAGGCCCAGGAACTCAATGCCCGCGTCACCATCAACCATCAGCAGGTGCAGGGAACGAGTACCAGCGTTTTTGAGAACATGGAGCAGACCATCAAGGACTTTCTCAACAATACGCAGTGGACCAACCTCCAGTTTCAACGCCAGGAGCGTATAGACTGCTCCTTCAATATAACGGTCAAGATGTACGAGGATAATGACAACCTCTTTACCTGCAATCTTGTGGTGCAAGCCAATCGTCCAGTGTTCAACGCCAGCTATACCACCACAACATTTAGTATAACAGATACGAGCTTTAACTTTGAGTTCAAGGAGTTCGATCAGCTCAACTTCCGCATTGAGGTTATCGACAACGATCTCACAGCTCTCTTGGCTTACTATGCCTATCTTATTATCGGACTAGATCTCGATACCATGTCGCCTTTGGGAGGCACAGAGGTGCTGCAGCAGGCTCGTATGGTGGCCAACAATGCCCAGAGTCTCGTCCGCTCAGCCAAGGGCTGGAAAGCCTTTGACGACTACAAGAACCGCTATGGCATAATTAACGACTATCTCGATGGTGGTCTCGAGCCCATGCGCCAACTCATGTACAAGTACCACCGCGAGGGCTTGGACGTGATGGTTGAGAACGTGGATCGTGGCCGTGCTGCCATTCTAGAGAGCATGGATCTGCTCAAGGAGGCACATCAGAACAAGTCCATGAGCATGGTCCCTCAGGTCTGGACTGACTACAAGCGTGACGAGATTACCTATATATTTAAGGGTAAGGGAACCAGCACCGAAAAGGCTGGTATGTATGAGACCCTTATGAATATCAATAGCTCGCAGAGCGCCTACTGGAACCAGATTAAGTAGTTTTTTATCTTCGTTTTCGTTTTAGTTTTAGTTTTCGTTTTAGTTTTAGTTTTCGTCATCGTTTTCGTCATCGTTATCGTATGCTCACTCACCTCCACATAAGTCACTACGCCCTCATCGAGAGCCTCGACATAGACCTCCGCTCTGGCTATACCGTCATCACTGGTGAGACAGGTGCGGGCAAGAGTATTCTGCTCGGTGCCCTCAGTCTCTTGCTTGGTGGCCGTGCCGATGCCCGTGTAGTCAAGCAGGGTGAACAGAAGTGCGTGGTAGAGGCCACTTTCAGCTTAGAAGGAATTGACCTCACCTCCTTCTTTGAGGAGAACGACATGGACTACGATACTGCAGAGTGCGTGGTGCGCCGTGAACTCACTGCCGCAGGCAAAAGTCGTGCCTTTGTCAATGATACTCCCGTACTACTCTCCGTACTCAAGCCTTTGGGTGCCCAACTCGTAGATATCCACTCCCAACACCAGAACCAACTTCTCGGCAGTGAGGAGTTCCTCCTGCAGACCCTCGATCTCGTGGCAGCTAACGACCAGGAGCGCGGAGCCTATGCACAGGCCTACGAGACCTATCGTGCAGCCCAGCAGGCCCTCTCTGCTCTCAAGAGTCAGGCAGAACGTGATGCCAAGGAGCAGGAGTTTCTCCGCTATCAACTCCAGCAACTCTCAGAGTTTCAGCCGCAGGTCGATGAACAGGAGAGCCTAGAGGAGGAGCAGATCCTCCTCTCCCATGCCGAGGAAATCAAGAGCGGTCTCTATCAGGCCGTCCAGCTTCTATCAGGAGAGGAACTAGATGTCTTGCAGCAACTTCGCCAGAGTATGCTGGCTCTAAGTGGGGTAGGGGAGCATCTTCCCCAAGCCACAGAACTAGTGGAACGTCTGGAGAGTGCCCGTATAGAGTTAGGCGATATTATAGACGAACTCGAACAGCAGCAGGAGCGTGTGGAATTCAATCCCCAGCGCCTGGAGTATGTTGACGATCGTCTTTCGCAACTATATCATCTGTTGGAACGCTTCGGTGTGGAGAACGAGGCCGCCCTGTGTGGTCAGCTAGTTGAACTGCAGCAGCGCCTCGATGCCATAGAAAATATGGATGAGGAGGTGGTTCGTCTCACTCGTGAGCAGGAACAGGCCTACGCGGCTCTACTTCAGGCCGCCCAGATGCTGACTGCCACTCGCCAAAAGGCTGCCACCACCGTGGCCGCCGATCTTACTGAACGTATTGCGCAGCTCGGTATGCCCAATGGATGTGTGGAGTTCAGCCTCAGTGCACGTCTTGAACCTCAGGCAGATGGTACAGATACGTTGCAACTCATGTTCAGTGCCAACAAGAACGTTTCACCGCAGAATGTGCAGGACATAGCCTCGGGCGGTGAGGTGGCACGACTCATGCTCTCCCTTAAGAGTTACACGGCCCGCTATCGTCAGCTGCCCACCATTATCTTTGATGAAATAGACACGGGTGTGAGCGGCACGATGGCCGAGTGTATGGGGCAGGTCATGCAGGAACTCTCGCACTACTGTCAGGTACTCTGCATCACGCATCTTCCCCAGATTGCAGCACTAGGTGATGAGCATTTCCGCGTATATAAGGAGGAGGATGCAGAAGGCACACACAGCCATATTGTACCACTCAGCCAGGAGGAGCGCATCGCTGAGATAGCCAACATGCTCTCAGGATCCGAGATGACCGAGGCCGCCATCAACAACGCCAAGTCGCTACTGGGCTTGTAGGCACAATAGTTACATAATACACTCTATTATAGATATGCGAAAAATACTATATATTCTCATAAGTCTAGTGCTTACCATCAACGCAGCCACACAGCCAGACTGCAAGTCGGTGGTACGAGTGGTGAGCTTCACGGCTGCTGGCGATACGCTCCAACAGGGATATGGCTTCTTTACCTCTGCCGAGGGAGAGGTCGTTGCTCCCTATACGCTGATGCGCGGTGCCTCCCGCGCGGAAGTAGTGG
This sequence comes from Bacteroidaceae bacterium, assembly GCA_024400995.1. GTDB lineage: Bacteria > Bacteroidota > Bacteroidia > Bacteroidales > Bacteroidaceae > Alloprevotella. Next base: position 9,951 of record JAKSLU010000034.1, on the reverse strand, counting down.
ATTGGAAGGGCGTCAAGCATCCTGTAGAAATAATCCTGGGAGCCAATAGCAGTTATGATCTGGTGCGTATGCGTTGCCAGGCCAAGAAGATGGCCTACCTCTCCCTCGCCACTGATAGCGTTGCTGTGGGGCAGCCCCTGCATCAGCTCTACTACGCTACCAGCAAGAAGGCTCAGCCCCATGAGGCACGCATCCTGACCTCATCTCCCTATCAGGCGTATAGTTACCATACGGTGAGCACGGCCAACGAACAGCAGTACGTGGGTTGCCCGCTCATTAATGAACGGGGAGAGGCTGTGGCTGTAGTGCAGTATAATGTCGCTCGCAAAGCCGAGAGTGCTTGTGCTATCGATGCTCGGTTTGTCTCTACTCTCGTGATTAGTCCCACCAGTGCCCTCAATGCAGACTTGCGTGCCATCCTCATGCCCCGCGACCTACCCGCCGAGGAGAATGATGCTTTCAGCTATATCTACATGCTCCATCGTCTGGCCAAGGATAGTGTGCAGTATGAGGGCGCTAGCCGTATATTTACGGAGCGTTATCCCCACAATGTCAAGGGCTATATGGAGACAGCATCCTTCTATGCCACTCACCGCAACTATGCTCGTGCTGATGAGGCAATCACCGCCGCGCTGAACCTCAAAGACCGTGAGGATGAGGTACACTACACACTCTCCGATATTATTTACCAGAAGGCTCTCAACCAGCCTCAGCCAGCTTACAAGGACTGGACACTGGAGCGTGCCCTCTCGGAGTCGGAGACCGCCTTTGCACTGCGTGCCGATACACTCTATCTCATCCAGCAGGCCAACTGCCTCTTTGGGTTGGAACGCTATATGGAGGCGCATGACCGCTTTCTGACGGCCGCCCTGTATAGTCGTCAGCCCGCCGAACTCTATTTCTATGCAGCCAACAGTCTAGAGCATACTCAGGCAGAACCTGAACGTGTGATTGCTCTGCTTGACAGTGCGCTGGCCACCTTCTCACGTCCTTATCCCGCCCAGGCAGCCAACTATCTTCTGGCGCGTGCTCAGCGTCTGGATGCCGCACAGAAGTACCGTGCCGCAGTGCTTGACTACAATGAGTACGAAAAGGCCGTAGGAGCCAAGAACCTCTCCGCCCGCTTCTATGACATCCGCCAGGCAGCAGAGCAGAAGGCCCGCATGTACCAGCAGGCACTCGATGATCTCCATACAGCCGTGTCCATCAGTCCCGACGACAACGCTCGTGGACTCTATCAGGTAGAGATTGCTTATCTCTACATCCGCGTAGGCTTATTTGCGGAGGCAGTAGAGGCAGCCGAGCAGTCGCTCAACTATCTGTCAGAGAACCCCGATGCCTATCGTGCCCTAGGTATAGCTCATGGCGAACAGGGTCACAAGGCCGATGCCCTTAGCAACCTGTCTCGAGCACAAGCACTAGGTGACGAGGATGCCCATACGCTCATAGAGCAGTATAGCAAGTAGTGCACACATTAATATATTACACGCGCACGCGAAAGCACTCCTGTATGAAGAAACTAATCCTCCTCCTCAATCTTGTGCTGTCTGTCCTGACCCTACAGGCTCAGACAGCCGATGTGATAGAACTGTCCATCGCCCAGGTAGATGGCGCTAATTTTTACTCCAATCCCGCCTATAGCTCAGAGGGTGCCTATGACTACTTCATTGACTTTCGGCAGAGGGCTGCAAGTTGCCCTGGTTTGAACTTGATGTATTTATGACCCGTGAGGGCGTTGTGCTCAGTAATGGCAGTCAGGCCTTCCGCCTCTCTGGTGCTCTGTAGATCGTCTGACCCGTAAGAAACAGTACAAAACATAGCGCCTCCCTGCCATTGTGGTAGGGAGGCGCTGCTGTAATGAGGAGAACAGCTTTAGAAGCTTACGTCCAGACCGAAGGAGAGGAACTCCTTGAACTGCAAGAAACTATAGTAGCCCGTGTGATTGCCGTCCTTGTCGGTCTTCTTCATCTTGGGGGTCATGGTGTCAAAGCGGGGATAGAGGAAGACGCGGGTGCTGAGATATTTGTTGATCTTCAGCGTGAAGGTGTTCTCGAACTCCACAGTACTGCCGAACACCTTGTTCTCGTCATTGACACTCTTCACACCGTGCTGTTTGTAGTCCGTGAAGAAGTAAAGACGACCATCCCAACTAATCTGCTTGCAGATAGCCCATGAGGCCGTGGCCGTCAGTGTGCTACCGAACTTCCAGTCGTTGTGCTCCTTGTCCTTCAGACCAAAGTTGCTGGGGAACCACTTGTGGTCAGGGTCGTGACGGTCGCGAGATAGACTTACATGCTTGTAGTTCAGAGCGATAGGAGCAATGTTGACGGTTGACTTGAAGCGCTTCTTCTCCAGCTTGTAGTCCATACCCAGAGAGAGCACACCCTCAAAGGGCGACATGAACTCCGACTTAATGCGGTATTCCGTGCCATTAGTGTAGTTGCGGCTTTGCATTATCTGTGTCCAGGTTTGCAGTGCGAGGGTATAGAACCAGTGCTTGTTGGCCTGAATACCCAGCTTGGAGGTAAAGCGCAACAGGTCGTTCGTGGGGCGGAAGGTCATTACGTTATATTCCTCTGCGGTCTGGAAGCCGAGGCGTGCCTCCAACTTGTTATCCCAGACCAGTTTCTTCTTGTTGTTGTAGTTTGCTTCCAGTGTAAACTGTCCATTGGCAGCATAACTGTTCTGACCGCCCTTGTACCAGTTGTCGGAGATATAGGTCTGTTGGAGCTGTACGTTAAAGTTGCCCCGGAGTTTCCAGAAGTTAGGCCTCTTTATCTTGATGTAGAAGGCATCCATGTCACCGAGGAACACCTCAGGTTCCACAGTCTCTGGTGTGGGAGGAGTTACGGCCTCGGGCAGCGCTTCTATGGCCTGTGCAGCTTCACTCACAGTCTGTTCGGTAGTAGCGGCGATGGCAAGGTCTTGGGCAGAGAGGGTAGGGGCTATGCTGCTTACGAGCCAGGGCTGAGTGGCATATACATCAGCCAGCATACGGTTGATCTCCTGCATACGCTGTTCCACCTCAGCGGAGATGGGATGATGGAAAGTGTCGGTGGCGCACTGGCCGTTCATCTGTTGCGATATGACCGAGGAGTAGTAGGTGGGAGCCGTCAGCATCTGGAAGAGATAGGGGTTGCTTAGCGTGTCGCCACCCTGATATTTCCAGTCGATGTAGGCCTTGCGTAGAGAGTCCAGCGTGGCCAGATACTTGTCGGTGATCTCTGCTACCTCCTGAGCACTGGCAGTGAGTGCAGTGGAGAGAAAAATGCCAAGCAGAATAACTTTATTTGGCTTCATGACTAGGTGAAATAAGTGTTTTCAGCTGCAAAGATACACATTTCTCGCAAGATTTTCGTATCTTTGTGCGCAAAATTACGTATCTATGGATAAGAATACAATCACCGGCTTTATTCTCATAGCCATTCTCCTGATAGGTTTCTCCTATTACAATCAGGATCAGTACGCAGAGCAGGCCACTCTCCAGGCCCAGCAGGACAGCATCGCCCTCGTAGAGCAGGCCAAGGCTCACAAGCAGCATGTGGCCGACAGCCTCGTGGCACGTGCCAAGGCTGATAGTCTTGCTGCCGACACCACTAGCCTCTTTGCCGCCCAGCGCCACATGGGTGGTGAGGTAGCCCCCATCGTGCTCCACAACAGCAAGGTCAGCGTGGAGATTAACCCCGTGGGTGCCGTGCCCTCACGCGTACTGCTCAACGAGTACAAGAACTACGACGACTTTGCCGCCAAGCGTGAGCAGGCCCTCGTCCTCTTCGATAGTGAGACGGCCTCCATGGATCTCACCTTTGAGACCAAGGACCTCAATGTGGCCACGCACAACTTCCGGTTTGTGCCCGTCAGCCAGACTGATAGTACAGTGACCCTGCGTCTGGCAGACCGCACCGGCACGCTTGACTTTACCTATGAGTTGCTGCCCGACAACTACATGGTCAACCTCACCATCCATGCCGTAGGTCTGGGCAACGTGTTCCCCGCTCGCTGCAAGACCTTTGCCCTGAGCTGGCACGATCGTGTGCGCCAGCAGGAGAAGGGCTTCTACTTTGAGAACATGTACTCCACGCTCACCTATCGCAGCAATGGCGATACCGAGAAGCTCTCCGAGCAGAAGGCCGAGACCGAGCAGCCCACTCACGATGTGGATTGGGTAGCTTTCAAGAACCAGTATTTCAGTGCCGTACTCATCGGTGGCCGTCCCCTCACCGCTGCTCAGCTCAGCAGCGAGCCCGAGGAGGAGGGTAGTGGCTATCTCAAGCACTACACCTGCGATGCCGAGGTCAACTTCGACCCCACCGGTGCGCAGCCCACTCAGCTCCAGTTCTACTTTGGCCCCAACAACTATCGACTCCTGCAGAGCATGGAGGACAGTCGCCTGGCCAAGGACGAACTCAATCTCCAGACCCTCGTTTATCTCGGTTGGCCTCGCGTCCGCTGCATCAACCGCTTCTTTACGCTCTATGTTTTTGACTGGCTCACCAAGCTCGGTCTGCCCATGGGTGTTGTGCTTCTGATCATTACGCTCCTGCTGCGTGTCATCGTCTATAGCCCCACCAAGAAGAGCTACATGAGCAGCGCTAAGATGCGTGTGCTCCGTCCCAAGATGGATGAGATTACCGCCAAGTATCCCAACCCCGAGGATGCCATGAAGCGTCAGCAGGAGATGATGACTCTCCAGTCGCAGTATGGTGTCAACCCCATGGGCGGCTGCCTGCCCATGCTGATACAGATGCCCATCTGGATTGCTATGTTCAACTTTGTGCCCAACGCCATCGAGCTCCGCCAGCAGTCCCTCCTCTGGGCCGAGGACCTCTCCACCTACGATAGCCTGTTGAGCTGGAGTGTTGACCTGCCCATTATCGGCAACCACCTCAGTCTCTTCTGCTTGCTTTTCTGCGCCACCAATGTCGTGTACAGTTGGCTCAACATGCGCCAGCAGCGCGACACCATGGCCATGGCTCCCGAACAGGCACAGCAGATGAAGATGATGCAGTGGATGATGTACCTCATGCCCGTCATGTTCTTCTTCATGTTCAACAAGTACAGCGCAGGTCTGAACTTCTACTACTTCATCTCACTCCTCTTCTCCGCTCTCACCATGTGGTATCTGCGCATCACCACCGACGATGCCAAGCTCCTGGCCAAACTCGAGGAGAACTACCGCAAGAACAAGCAGGACCCCAACAAGCAGCCCACAGGCCTCGCCGCCCGCCTCGCCGCTCTGCAGGAACAGCAGGAACAGTTGCTCAAGGAGAAACAAGCCCGTTATCAAAAGTAAATCATGCGTAACATCCTAGTCTTTATCCTATTGTCGCTGATGACAGCCACCACAGTACATGCCGATGACCTCATGACCCCCGAACGCCTCTGGGCTATGGGCCGCCTGGGCAGTGTCAGCATGAAGAGTGATATGACCCAGTGCATCTATGCCGTGAGCTATTATAGCGTAGAGAAGAACAAGCGACGCTCTGTCCTCTATCGTCATGAACTCCAGAGTGGCCATATCCAGCAGCTCACTGCAGAGGAGGGGAGTGAATATACTCCCACCTTCCTCTCCAATGGTCGTGTGGCCTATCTGGCCGGTGGCGAGGTGTGGACCATGCTGCCTGATGGCACAGACCGCCAGCAGCTCACCAGTACGGGTGGTGAGGTTGGCGACTACCTCTTCTCGCCCGATGCGACCAAACTCATCGTCGTACGTGAGGTGCCTCAGCACACCGCCATTGCAGCCAAGGAACCCGATCTCCCTCTGGCCACAGGTATGGTCATCAATGACCTGATGTACAAGCATTGGGACCACTACGTTACCTCCGCCCCCCATCCCTTCCTCTATGATGTACGAGATGGCAAGGCAGTGGAAGTCTGCGACATCTTGGAGGGCGAACCCTATGAGTGCCCCATGGAACCCTTCGGTGGCGTGGAGCAGCTCGCCTGGAGCCCTGACGGCAAGCAGATAGCCTATACCTGTCGCAAAAAGACAGGCCGCGACTACGCCGTCTCTACCGATAGCGACATCTTCCTCTGGAGCGTTGAGGCCAACATCGAGGCTGCTGACGGAACCAAGAGTCACGAGGTCGTCAACCTCTGCAAGGGACAGGACTACGAGGACATCCCCGTTGACTACACCCGCTCTCTTGAGCAGCAGCAGGTCAACGCAGGCCCCGAGGGTCGTATCTCTGGCTATGGCCATCGTGCCCTCTTTGCAGGCTATGATGACAACCCCTCTTTTTCGCCTGACGGCAAGTACATTGCCTTCCGCTCCATGGAGCGCGATGGTTACGAGAGTGACCGCACCCGTCTCTGCGTGATGGAACTTGCCACTGGCAAGTACACCTTTGTGACCGAGGATCTCGGTCAGGGACGCCAGAGTGGGGTAGAGGACTATCTGTGGTCAGCCGACGGCCAGTTGCTCTACTTCACTGCCGTATGGCATGGCCGCACCAACATCTATGTGGCCGACCTCAAGGGCCATGTGCAGCAACTCACCGACGACGTATGCGACTATAGCCTCTGCGGCTATACTCCTGCCAGAGACAAGAAGAGGCTACCCGCCCTCATCGTTAAGCGCCATAGCATCTCGCAGGCCGACGAGGCCTATATCATGGAGGTCAATACCAACAAGAAGAATCTCGTGGCCAAGATGACAGCTGTGCCCGCACAGCAGTTCACACAGATCAACAAGACCACATACGACCAGCTCACCTTTGGTGAGGTCAAGGAACGTTGGACCAAGACCTCCGACGGCAAGCAGATGCTCTCCTGGGTCATCTATCCTCCCCACTTTGATCCCTCGAAGAAGTATCCCACTCTGCTCTTCTGCGAGGGTGGTCCCCAGAGCCCCGTCAGCCAGTTCTGGTCGTATCGTTGGAACTTCCAGATTATGGCAGCCAACGGCTATATCATCATCGCCCCCAACCGCCGTGGCCTCCCCGGTTTCGGCATGGAGTGGTTGGAGCAGATCAGCGGAGACTATAGCGGCCAGTGCATGCAGGACTATCTCTCCGCTATCGACGACATAGCGCAGGAGCCCTATGTGGATCGCGACCGCCTCGGAGCTGTAGGAGCCTCGTTTGGTGGCTATAGTGTCTATTGGCTAGCAGGCAACCACGACAAGCGTTTCAAGGCCTTCATTGCCCACGACGGCATATACAACACCCAGCAGCAGTATGTGGAGACCGAGGAACTGTGGTTCCCCAACTGGGACATGGGCTGTGCACCTTGGTATAAGAATGCCGATGGTCAGCGCCAGAAGGTCTTTGAGACCTCCCCCCACCTCTACGTACAGAACTGGGACACCCCCATCCTTTGCATCCATGGCCAGAAGGACTTCCGCATCGAATATACCCAGGCAGAGAGTGCCTTCACTGCAGCCCGCCTGCGAGGTCTCGATGCCCAGCTCCTCCTCCTGCCCGACGAAAACCACTGGGTGCTCAAGCCCCAGAACGGCATCCTCTGGCAGCGCACCTTCTTCCGTTTCCTTGACAAGTATCTCAAGTAAGGGAGTACACCAGACAACTCCTGCATCTCAGTCTCATATTGGCGCCAGCCTCACACGAGGTTGGCGTTTTTCTGCAGTTAACTCTAAGATATATGCATTATCAACAAATTTGAGGCCATTATGATGCTAAAATCTGAACTAAACACTGCACACTATAGTATTTTTCTTAACAAACGTTTGGGTATTATGAAATAATTGCGTATTTTTGCCACCAAAGTAGTAATACAATATTTTGATTATGTCTAAAATAGATAAGTTTGAGGCTATGTTATTCGAAGGTGATGACTTTGCGCAAGAGTGTCTGGATGCTTTCGATAGTAGTGTTGCACAAATAGAGAAGGGCTATGCTGTTACCCCTAAGAGTGCCTAAGGAGGTTGGTCTCAAGCAGAAGATAGTTAGGAAGTACACAATCTTATATAGTGAGTATAGGAAGTATTGCGGTAGTTAGGGATGCGCACTACGAAGGAGATCATCATAATGATACGCTCTTGAGTAAGCCCTATGATATAGAAGACTTTCAATCACAATCATAGATAATCCACGCCAGCCTCACACGAGGTTGGTGTTTTTTCATCCTTTTTCTTAACAAAAGTTTGGTAGTTACAAAATAAGTTTGTACATTCCGGTTGTCATTTTCCTTGACACCTGTGACATCGCGACACCTTTACACACCGCCGAGGGTACTATCTGGGTACTCTCGGCGGAGAATTTTCCTAAAAATGGGTAGATATCACCTACACCTACACTAAATGGTTCAATTGTGTTCAAGGTCGTTGAAAAGCTCAGTGCCTGCGGCGCTACACGAAAGCACAAATGAACGCCAAATTTTCGTGAATAAATCCCGAGGCTAGCTGGGTAGTAATCCTTAGTGTATAGGATAGTAATCCTTAGTGTATAGGGTAGTAGTTCTTAGTGTATAGGTTAGGAATTCCTATCCTATAGGCCAGTGCATCGCGTGTCACATCCGCATGTGCAACCCCAATAGCGTACATCCGCATGTCCCCTCCCCGATAGCGTCATATCTGCATATCTCACTCCTAACGGAGTGCCGCTTCCGGATAAGAATCCCTGCCACTAAAGCTTTCGTTAGTCGGCGGGAGGGAAAAATTAGTCGGCGACTACGAAAAATTAGTGGCGGACTAGTGACGCACTCGACGCACTCGACGCAGAAAAAGGGTGTCGCGATGTCAGAGGTGTCAGGAAAAATGACAGAACGGTTCCTAAATGCTTGCCACCTGACTGTGGGGAGTCACCACAATTGACAATAAACTCAGAACTTCACAGCAGCCTCTATGCGGAGGTCATGACGGGTAGGGCCAAAGGTCTCATTGAGGCCACTACCACAGGTGGGACGATCAAAGTAGTGAAGGAGGTTGTACTGCACACCGAGACAGAGCCAGGGGATGGGGGCATACTCAGCCACGAGGGCGAGGGAGGTGCCGTGGTTGGCATAGGAGGCCGTGCCGCTCGTGCGCAGCAGGTGAGGCTGGTAGGTATAGAGACGGGCAGAATAGCTGTCGGCACCAAAGATGGCAGCAAAGCCAGAGAGCGTGATGCGTCGGGGCAGACGACCGCGCACTCGACCCGAGAGCATGATGCCGCGCGAGGGTGAGCTGGTCTGTGTGGCGTAGAGCGAGGCATCGAGGCAGAGGTGATAGTCCAGATGGGCGTGTGTGGCATCCCACTGCAGACGGAGCCGGTGCGTACCGACGTACTGCATGATGGAGTAGCCCGTGACATCCTGTTGCTTGACCTTGAGGCGATAGCGGAGGGTGAGCTGCTGCTGATGCGGCAGGGAGAGGCGTCCCTGCAGGTGACCCTCTACGCCCTGCGAGGGCTGACTGGCACGATAGCTCGGACGGGGACGGCGGAAATACTCTGCATAGCCCTCCAGCGCGAGTGACTGCACTGGCTGCCACTGGGCTCCGACGAGGGCTGCGAGCTCGTTCTGCGTGTGGCTGTCCTGTGTGATGGTGCGCCCCCAGGGGGAGACAAACCGTGGTGACAGCGCCCGCAGCTGTAGCAGGCTGGCGAGTCGGTAGCCTCGATGCCAGCGCAGCGTGTGGGTGGTGGCCACATGGGCGCTGCGGTCCATGGCCAGCTCACCCTGCAGTTCCCACTGTCCGTGGCGCAGTTGGTAGTCGGCAGAGAGGCCAGCGGCCTCGCGCCCACGCAGGTAATACAAGTTGTATGGCTGGAGTACTGGAAAGATAGTGCGAGAGTAGTGGGAGTAGAGTCCCGATAGGCCTACCTGCCAGCCCGAGCGCGGACGGCCCATGAGAGCCACGTGACCTCCCAGAGTGTACTGTGTGACGGTGTGGCGGCGGCGGAGTTCGGTGAGGGTGCGGTGCAGGCCATCGGTCTTGAAGGCCGTGATGGTGTCGCCCCGCAGCCAGTTCGTACTGACGGTGGCGGAGATAGAAGTACAGGCCGTTGT
>JAKSLU010000033.1 GCA_024400995.1 Bacteroidaceae bacterium | reverse complement strand
GTGGATGCCGCCCTTCATATTGTATATATCATGTACTAGCGTCTCTCAGCCTCAGGTATCCTGCCCTCCCCCCTCGGGGAGGGACACCGAGGTGGCGGAGCCAGCCTCGGAGGGTGGGGCTTTTGAGGGTGGGGCTTACAGACTTCTATAATCCCTACTATACCTCAGCATCTGCTCGGCATAGCCCTCGTCGTAGCTGACGCGGACGGAGGTGACGCGACCCTCAGAGTCGAAGGTGGCCTCGTAGCGGGGGTTGATAAAGCCCTTGTAGGGAGAGAGGTGCAGACGCTCATAGCGGGCCAGAATCTCCTGGTGGAGCTTGGGGTCAATCTGCACGGCATAGGTCTCCACCAGCTGACGGGCAGCCTGGTAGTCACCCTCGCTCTTGATGCGCTGTATCTCGGCCAGGAGCTCACCCATGTAGGTGCGCAGCAGACTATAGTCGTTCACGCGGACGTAAGTCTTGCCCTTGCGCTGGATGAGTTCCACGGCGGGGTGATGGCGGTCGGCCTTGAGAGCAGGATTGTAACCCTGCACGGCCTCACCATTGGCGCGGGCGAGCACCCAGCGGGCCACAAGGGCGCGGTTGCGCATGTGGGCCTCCTCGATGGTGCTACCGGGCTTGATGCGCACGAGCTGTGTGAGCAGGCCGTTCTGCATGTAGGTGTAGTACTGTGCCTTGTAGGCCTCGAGATTGGGCGTGAGGCCGAGCTCAACGAGCTTGGGGTCAGCCATGTAGTAGAGACCAAAGAGGTCGGCGCGCGCCTCCTCGATGGTAGCGCCATGGGCCTTGAGGGAGTCGGGGTCGGTGCCAGGCAGGAGCTTGCCTGAGCCATGGCCGAGGCACTCGTGTATGTCTGTGTGGAGGTCGTCGGTCAGGTCGCCATACTGGGCGATGAGCTTGCGGGTGGGCTCGTCGATGACAAACTCCTTGTCCATGCCGCTGCCGTGGGAGGCCTTGTTGTAGGCGTCGGTGAGGTTGCCGATCGTTACGGACTTGGAGCCAAAGTCACGGCGAACCCAGTCGCTGTTGGGCAGGTTGATACCGATGGCGGTGGAGGGATAGAGATCGCCGGCGAGAATGGCAGCGGTGATGACCTTGGCGGAGATGCCGCGGCACTCCTCCTTCTTGAAGCGTGCATCCACGGGCGAGTTGTCCTCAAACCACTGGGCGTTCTCCGAGAGCTTGGTGGTGCGCTCCGTGGCGGCGAGGTCCTTGAAGTTGACGAGGCTCTCCCACGAGGCCTTCATGCCGAGGGGATCACCGTAGGTCTCCGTGAATCCGTTGACAAAATCGACGAGGCTCTCCGTGTCCTTGAGCCAGAGGATGCTGTAGCGGTCAAAGCAGCGCAGATCGCCCGTCTGGTAGAACTGTATGAGCTCGCGGATGACGCGCTCCTGCTGAGGGGTGTCGGCATAGGGCTGGGCCTTCTGGAGCCAATAGACGATGTGCTCCAGGGCCTCGGAGTAGAGACCACCCACGCGGTAGGTGTTCTCCTCGAGCAGGCCCCACTCATTGCGCTCCAGACGGGAGTTGAGACCCATCATGACGGGGCGGGGGTCCTGCGTAGGCTTGCGCTGGGAGTAGAACTCCTCAGCCTCCTTCTGGGTGATGCCGGGCTCATAGTAGTTGCTGGCGGAGGTCAGAACGAGGTCGTCGCCGTCGCGCTGGTTGACACGCATCATCATGTCGGTGGTGCTGAACATCACCTCCAGGAGCTCGTCCCAGCTCTGCTCGTTGTGGGAGCGGGGACCGCGGCTGATATGCTGGGGATGCCCAGAGAGTTCCTCCTTGTAGCCCATGCTGAGCAGGGTCTGACGGAGCCACTGGCGGGAGAAGGCGGGCTCGAACTTTTCGCAGCCATAGTGGTGGTGTATGCCACTGCTGAACCACACGCGCTTGAGATAGACCTCCATGGCCTTGAAGTCGGCACTGGTGCGGTCGCCCTCGTACTGCGTATAGACGGTCTCCAGCATGTGGCGTATGCGGAGGTTGTAGCGGCCGTTCTGGTCAAAGAGGATGTCGCGGCCCCAGAGGGCGGCCTCCTGGAGATAGTAGATGAGCGTCTGCTGGCGCAGGCTGAGCTGGTCAAATCCGTGGACCTTGTAGCGCAGCATCTGGATGTCGGCAAACTGCTCGTCGGTGTACTTGAACTCGTCGGCGGCAGTCGCAGTCTGGGTGGCGCCGAACATGGAACCAAGGATGGTCATTGTTAATAGTAGTTTTCTCATTGTGATAAGTAAATGGTATCCAACCCTCCCCCCTCGGGGAGGGATACCGAAGTGGCGTAGCCAGCTTCGGAGGGTGGGGCTAAAGAAACCGCCTGGGCTCCGTGCAGGGGCACGGTGTCCAGGCGCTGTAGGTGTGTGTTGTGCCGTTGGGCAGAGAGTTGATTAGGCCTCAGCGGGAGCCTCGGTCTCCTCAGCGGGAGCCTCCTCGGCAGCAGCCTCAGCAGCAGCGGCGGCCTCGGCCTCAGCCTTGGCAGCAGCCTCAGCAGCCTTCTTCTCGGCTACCTTCTCAGCGATGGCGGCATTAACCTTCTTCTCAGCCTCGAGGCGAGCCTCGGCAGCAGCCTTCTTGCTGGCAGCCTCCTTGGACTTGATAGCGGTGGTCTTGGAGGTCTGACCGGCCTTCCAAGCCTCAAAGCGCTTCTCGGCCTCCTCAGCGGAGAAGGCACCCTTGCGCACGCCACCATTGAGGTGCTTCATAAGCAGCACGCCCTCGTGAGAGAGAATGTTGCGAACGGTGTCAGTGGGCTGTGCGCCGCACTCTACCCAGTACAGGGCACGCTCAAAGTTGAGGTCAACAGTTGCGGGGTTGGTGTTGGGGTTGTAGGTACCGATCTTCTCGGTGAAGCGTCCGTCGCGGGGAGCGCGGACATCAGCGATCACGATGCTATAGAAAGCATAGCTCTTGCGACCGTGACGCTGGAGGCGAATACGAGTTGCCATTTGTGTGTGTTGTTAGTTAGGTTTGGTTTGACTTATGCTGCCATCGCGTGGCAGCGCTCGTTGTGCTATCAGCGCGTGATAGCGGCGCAAAATTACGCAATCCCAGCGACGTGACCAAGCTTTTCGACCCTTTTTTTTGCTTTATCTTGTCTGTTACGGAAGATTTTGCTAACTTTGCAGCGAATTTGCTAACCTCAGCTAATACTTACTATATATATAATGAAGAAACACCTCCTCCTCGCAGCGGCCCTCTTCGTGGCAGTTGCGATGCCTGCTCTGGCTGACCAGCTCACGCCTGAGCAGAGCGTGGCCCGCCTCATGGCTGGCCAGAGTGGCCCGCACCGCGTCAAGGGCGTGCAGGCCGACCGACTGCAGCTGACCTACACCTCCGCCAGCGTGCAGGGCAACCGCTACTATGTGTTCAACCAGAAGGACAACGGGGGCTTTGTCATCCTCGGTGCCGACGACCTCGCTCCCAACCTGCTGGCCTATACGACCCAGGGCCTATTTGACGAGCAGCACATGGCTCCCGGTCTGCGCTACTGGCTCTCCGAGTACGATCGCTACATCGGCGAGGCCATCGCTACGGGGCGTCCCGTGCAAACTGCCTCCCGCAACAAGGTGCGTGCCGCCATCCAGCCCATACTCACCACGACTTGGGGCCAGGGTGATGCTTACTACAAAGCCGAGCAGCACTACAACATCTACTGCCCCCAAATCAATGGCACCTACTCCCCCACTGGCTGCGTGGCCACGGCCATGGCACAAATAATGAACCACCATCAGCACCCCAAACGTGGCACAGGCAGTAAGAGCTACACGAGCAATACGCATAAGTTAACACTCTCCGCCAACTTTGGTCAGACTACTTATAAATGGGCAGAGATGCAGGACCACTATGGCTACACCGTGGGTAACGATGGACGTGCCACCAACGAACCCTTCAGCACCTCTGCCAACGAGGCCGTCAGCACGCTGATGTACCATTGCGGCATTGCTGCAGAGATGGACTATGCCCCTCAGGCATCGGGTGCTATGGAGTATGTAGCAGCCAAAGGAATGCTCCAGTACTTTGGCTACGACCAGGGAGCCTATCTGGCCGACAAGATTTTCTACACTGCTGACGAGTGGGAGGACCTGCTCCACGCCGAACTCTCAGCCAACCGCCCCGTGCTCTACACGGGCGCTACGACTAACAGGGAGGGCCACGCCTTTGTGTGCGATGGCTATGACGGTCAGCGCTTCCATATCAACTGGGGCTGGAACGGTATGTCCGACGGCTACTACACCGTGCTTGGCTTCGATGCTCTCCACCCCAAGGAGCAGGGCACTGGCGGCAGCTACACCAGTGGTGCCTTCAGCGAGGGCAATACCGCCTTTATTGGCATGAAGCCTGCCCAGGCTGGCAGCAAGCCTCACCACCAAGTAGTGTGCGGTGGTTCATACACGGTGAGAGACTACTATAACGGTGGATCCAAACTGACCAACGGAAGCCCCATCACGCTGAATTGTCCTGACTTTTTCTATGGATATAATCTGGTGGATGCCAAGATGAAGTTTGGCGTGCGTCTCGTCAACACCAGCACCCAGGCCACCTACTATGCCTCAGAGTATCAAGGCGCAGACGTGAGTATATATCTCGGAAATACTGAAGTATATCTCTATTCAAGCAACGTGCCCGAGGGTGTGTACAAGGCCTACCCCGTATTCCAGGTTGATGGCGAGACAGAGTGGCAGGACATGCTCGTACCCCAGGGCATAGAGGCTCCCTCCGTGACCTATGGCAATGTTGTGACTCCCACTGCCGATGCCCAGCTCATCTGCTCCAGCATTACCTGCACCGATGCTGGCAACAAGGAGCGCACACTCAACGCCAAGGTCAACAATCCTGGCAACATGAGTGGCTATGACTTCAAGGGCAAGGTGACCCTAGGCCTTGTCAACGATGCGGGTGAGTCGGTAACTATCTTCAAGGAGCAAGCACAGGACTTTGAGTTCGAAAATCAGTCCTATACGAGCAACTATTCCTTCAGCTTCAGCATAGTTCTTCCTCAAGAGGTGGAGAATGGCCACTACCGTGTCATGTTCTATGGCTATCAACCTGGCAGTGTAAATTGGACTCCCGCCAAGGGTCTCATCTTTGAGGATAACAAAGCCTACCTCAGCGACACCAACCCCTATCTCGACATCTGGGTGGCCAACGAGCAGGTAAGCCCCACAGAGATTAGCCCCACCGGTCTGAGCACGCTCACCCCTGCCTCTGCCAGCCGCACACAGTATGACCTGCAAGGACGCCGCACCACGCATCAGCCCGCAGGCCTGCACATCACGGAGGGCCACAAAGTCATCCTCAAGTAGGGGGTAGTTCTCCCAAGCATTAGACCCCACACTACGAATCACTAGACTATAGACTAGTGCGTCGTAGTGTGGGGTCTAAACTTTTCTCTACAACTCCTGTTGTCTGCGCAGGTTATTTGCTGAGCGCCTCCAGCAAGGCATCCAATGCGCCATTGGGATTGACGTACTGCTCCATCAGACTGACGAACTTGCTGCCGATGATGGCGCCAGCCGCATTGGCCTGAGCACTCTGTAGGGTCTGCTTGTTGCTGATGCCAAAGCCAATTATGCGGGGACTGCGCAGGTTCATCCCATTCACCCTGCTGAAGTATGCCTGCCTAGCCTCATTGAACTCCTTCTGTGCACCAGTGATGGCAGCCGAGGATACCATATAGATAAAGCCGTCGGTATGCTCGTCGATCAGGCGGATGCGTTCCTCGCTCGTCTCGGGCGTGATGAGCATGATCACGCGGATGTCGTACCTGTCAGCCACGGGTTTAACCTGACTCATGTAGTCATCAAAGGGTAGGTCGGGAATGATGACACCATCCACACCGACGCGCTGACATTCACGCAGAAAGGTCTCCACGCCCATGTGGTAGATGGGGTTGAGGTATCCCATTAGCACCAGTGGGATGGTGACGTCGGAGCGGATACTCTCCAGCTGTGCAAAGAGGGTGCGGAGCGACATGCCGCCACGAAGCGCCTTGGTGGCAGCGTCCTGAATCACAGGGCCGTCTGCCATGGGATCGCTATAGGGGATGCCCACCTCTATCATGTCAATACCCCTCTGCTGCAGGGTACGGATAACGTTGGCCGTGCCATCTAGTGTGGGATGACCAGCACAGAAGTAGAGCGAGATGATATTCTCCTTCTTATTTTGGAAGAGTTGATTGATTCTGTTCATATTGCATCTTGTGATTTTGCTTTGATGTTGTTGATGAATGTTTGCAGTTTGCTTACGTCCTTCAGCGCTGGCGTGGTTTCGAATCGGCTGTTCAGGTCGATACCGATACATTTGGGGTGGTGGAATGCCAGCACCTGGGACTCGCATCCTGGGCCTATGCCACCTGCCAGCATGAAGGGCTTGTGGCCATCATACATCTGGAGCAACCGCCAGTCGAACTGCTCGCCACTGCCTCCGGCCGTGTGGCACTTTGTGTCGAAGAGGAGGAGGTCGATGGCTGCCTCCGATGCATATTCGCGCCAGTTATCCATGTCTTGTTCGTTGGCTACCTGGATGGCTTTGGTTATGGGCAGTTTGGTGCGCTGGTGCACCTCCCGGCAGAATATCTTCGACTCATGACCATGCAGCTGTATGCGACTGAGCTGGAACATATGTACCATCTGTTCTACATATTCAATGGTCGGATTGACAAAGACGCCCACGCGCTCACATTGAGGCAGATAGGAGGGGCGTTCCGTCACGTTGCGGCAGCTCTTGGGCCAGCAGATGAACCCCATCATGTCGATACCAAGTGCTTCGATGGCGCGAATGTTCAGGGCATCACGCATACCACAAACCTTGATCTTCATATTGATTGGATAAACTGTTTCAGCGCCTGACCAGGGTTCTGCTCCTTCATGAAGCATTCGCCCATCAGGAACCCACGATAGCCCGCAAGGCGAAGCATACGGATGGTCTCGGGATGACTGATGCCTGACTCGCTGACCAGCACCTGCTCCTGCGGTAACGAGCGTGCAATGTCCACGCTGTGCTGCACATCGGTGTGGAAGGTGCCGAGGTGGCGGTTGTTGACCCCCAGCATATCACATTCGTCAGGAGCCGCCTCGTAGTAGTCAAGCTCCTTCTCGTCATGAATCTCAAGCAATGCCTGCATACCTAGATTGTGCGTCTCGCGCAACAAACGCAGGTACTCCGAAACTTCGAGGTCGGCAGCAATGAGCAGTACGGCATCGGCACCGATGGCACGCGTCTCAAGCAGCTGATACTCGTCCACGATGAACTCCTTGCGCATGATGGGCGTGTCCTTCAATATAGGACGTACACGCTGGATGAACTCCAACCGACCACCAAAGTACTTCTCGTCCGTCAGGCAGCTGATAGCAGCCGCACCGTTTTCGGCATAGGCGGGTATCACCTGCTCTGGCTCTATGTCGGGATGAATCCAACCCTTGCTGGGGCTCTTGCGCTTAAACTCGGAGATTATGCCTGAGGCACTGTCCCACAACCGCTGGCGCATGTCTATGGGCTGATGCGTCTGCATCTCCACCTCACGTTCCAGCTGAGCGTAGGACTTGCGCTCCTTAGCCGCAGCCACCTCTAGTCGCTTCCAAGCTACTATCTCTTCAAGTATATCAGCCATTGATCTCTACGAATTTTTTAAATGCCCGCAGTGCCTTTCCACTCTCCAGTGACTCGCGTGCGATAGCAACGCTCTCCTCAATGCTTAGATTGCGTTCCATTACGCTGATTCCGCAGGCCGCATTGGCCAGAATGACGTTCTTCTGCGCTTCGGTGCAGGTGCCCTCCAGCACGCTGTCGAAAATTTTCATTGCCTCCTCGGCCGTCTGGCCACCATAGATGTCCATAGGTTCTACGTAATTGAAGCCGAGGTCCTTGGGTGTGAACACCTTCTCGAAATGATTGGTAGTCATCTTGAACCCCGAGGTGAGTGAAATCTCGTCGTATCCGTCGTAACTGGTAACGACACCATACTTGTCGCCAATCTTCTGATGGACGGCCGTGTAGAGGCGCAATTGCGATTGGTTGGCCGTACCATGAAGTGAGTTCTTGGGATGACAGGGATTGACCAGAGGCCCCAGTAGATTGAAGCATGTGGGTACCTGAAGGGCTCGACGTGTAGAACCAACGAACTTCATGCCATAGGCAAAGAGGGGGGCGTGGAAATAGCAGATGCCAGCCTCATCGAGTGAACGACGAAGCGTATCCTCGTTGTCGGTAAACTTAACACCATGCCCCTGTAGGACATTGCTGGCACCACTGACGCTGGTGCTGCCACCATTGCCGTGCTTGGTAACTTTGTAGCCAGCTCCAGCGATAACAAAAGCCGAACAGGTGGAGATGTTGAATGTATTTTTGCCATCGCCACCAGTGCCCACGATGTCCAGCGTGTTCTGGTCCTCAAAGTTGACGTACTTGCCTGTTTCAAGCAAGCCATCGCGGAAGCCCAATAGTTCGTCCACGGTTACGCCACGTGTCTGCAGTGCCATCAGTAAAGCTGCTATCTGATGTTCGCTATACTGCTCCTTGGTGACGTTGAGCATGATATGGTGCGTATCCTCGCGTTGAAGGGTTTCGCCCTCGATCAGTCGTAGAAGATATTGTTTCATTGCTTGTTAGTTAGTCGTTTAACTATTTCAGTGCTTCAACCAATTTTGCAGGATAACCCTGCCGTCCTTGGTCAGCACGCTCTCGGGATGGTACTGAATGCCACGAATGTCGTATTCGCGATGACGGAGTGACATGATGTAGCCCTCGTCCGATACGCTGGTTACCTCCAGACAGGAGGGCAATCCATCGGCATCAACTACCCACGAGTGATAACGTCCTATCTCGATGCAGTCAGGCAGTCCCTCGAAGATGTAGTCGTCGGCTGTGCGATGGGAAGGGGTTGCCACACCATGATACACCCTGCTGAGGTTGACTAGCTGGCTGCCAAAGAATTCGCCAATCGCCTGATATCCTAGGCAGACGCCCAGGATGGGTTTGCGTCCGGCATAAGACCTGATAACGTCGAGCAACAATCCGGCTTCCGAGGGGACGCCAGGACCTGGTGAGAGGATGATCTTGTCAAACTCTTTCAGCTGCTCCATCTTGAACTTGTCGTTGCGGAGTACGGTAACCTCGGCACCTAGTTCTTTGACCAGATGCGAAAGGTTGTAGGTAAAGGAGTCGTAATTGTCGATGATGACGATTTTCATAATTTCTCTGCTATTGCGATGGCTTTGCGCAAGGCTCCCAATTTATTATTCACTTCCTGTAACTCATATTCCACATCGCTCTTGGCTACAATGCCACCGCCTGCCTGGAACCACAGCTCGTTGTTGCGGCTGACAAAGGTGCGTATGGTGATGGCTTGGTTCAGTTCGCCACTGAAGCCGATAAAACCAATACAACCTCCGTAGGCTCCACGGTTGTGGGGTTCGTACTCCGATATGAGCTGCATGGCACGCACCTTGGGCGCTCCGGAGAGAGTGCCAGCAGGGAAGGTGTCAATGAAGGTCTGAATGGGATCAGCTCCCTCGTCCAATGTACCTCTGACACGGCTGACCAAATGGATGACGTGTGAGTAGAATTGCATATCCTTGTAGAAATCCACGTGCACGTCATGGCAGTTACGAGATAGGTCGTTGCGGGCCAGATCTACCAACATGACGTGCTCGGCATTTTCCTTGGGGTCATTGCGTAGGTACTCGGCGTTCTGACGATCCACCTCGGCATTGCCCGTACGCTTGGTAGTACCTGCGATGGGGTCGATGTATGCCTGACGTCCAACGATGCGGCAATGTGTCTCGGGCGACGAGCCGAAGATGCGAAAACCGCCGAAGTCGAAGTAGAAGAGATATGGGCTGGGGTTAATGCTACGAAGGGCGCGATAGAGTTTGAAATCATCGCCCTCATAACGTTGCTTGAAGCGTCGTGCCAGCACTATCTGGAATACGTCGCCACGAAGACAATGGGCAATGCCACGACGGATGTTCTCGCGATGTTCGTCATCGGTGAGTGTGCTCCAGCAATCGCCCACGGGATGGAAATCGTACGTCTGGTAACTGCGTCCGTTCAGGTCGCGTTCCAACTGGTCAAGGTCGTCCTCCTCGCCCTCGCTAAGCATCTCGATGATGGTCAACTCGTTGCGGAAGTGATCAAAAACCACCACATCCTTATATAATATATAGAGCAGATCGGGGGCATCATTCTCCTGCTGTGTCTCGTCCTTGACTGCAATGTTCTCGAAGTAACGAACGGCATTGAAGGACGTGTAGCCAAATAGTCCGCAGTACTCCTTCTGTTCGCCCTCGATGCTGAAACTGTGCAGAAACTCGTTGATGAGTTGAGCCGAGCCGTAGGTCTCCGTTATAGGTTTCTCCGTCTGCGTACCATCGGGGTACCTTGCAGTGCCCATGCCGTGCTCAATGCTGACCTGAGCAATGGGATGAAGGCCGATGAAGGATTTGGCGTTCTCGCCTCCGTGGTAGTCTGAGCTCTCCATAAGCACGCTTTGCGGATAGGCATCGCGCACCTTGAGATAGGCGCTAATGGGCGTCAGCAGGTCGCCAAGAATCTTCTTTGCTGCTGTGTGGTATCTATATTGCATTATAGTTTATGTCATCTTTGTGTTGAAGGTAGGTGGATAAATCCTTGTCGCCACGGCCACTAACGGTCAGTACGACAACATCATCGGACTTGAACTGTAGCTTGGGCAGCATGGCCAGAGCGTGACTGCTCTCCAATGCAGGAATGATACCCTCCAGACGTGTCAGCTCGAAGGCTGCCTGCAGAGCCTGGTCGTCGTTGATGGCCAGCACCTTGGCGCGTCCTGTCTCGTGCAGATGGCAGTGGATAGGGCCCGTGCCAGGATAGTCAAGGCCAGCGCTGATGGAGTAGGGTTCGACAATCTGTCCGTCGTCCGTCTGCATCACCTTGATGCGGCTGCCGTGCAGGATGCCCACGGTGCCAATCTGCAAGGAGGCTGCTGTAGTCGATGTCTCAAGTCCAAGGCCTCCGGCTTCGGCCAGAGCTATCCTTACGCGCTCATCGTCTATGTAGTGGTAGATGGTGCCGGCAGCATTGGAGCCGCCACCCACGCAGGCAATCAGCCAGTCGGGGTAATCGCGGCCTTCCTTCTGCTGCAGCTGCAATTTGATTTCTTCGGAGATGACGCTCTGCAGGCGGGCCACCATATCGGGATAGGGATGAGGGCCGACTGTAGAACCGATAATATAGAATGTGTCGGCGGGATGGCAGCACCAGTCGCGGATGGCCTCGTTGGTGGCATCCTTCAGCGTCCTGTTGCCGCTTTGCACGGGGAACACCTCTGCTCCGAGCATACGCATGCGCTCAACGTTGACGTGCTGGCGCTCAACGTCCGTAGCACCCATATAGACGCGACAAGGTAGATTCATCAGGGCACAAGCCGTAGCCGTAGCCACACCATGTTGTCCAGCACCTGTTTCGGCTATGATGCGCGTCTTGCCCATCTTCTTGGCTAGCAGAATCTGTCCGAGGGCATTGTTGATCTTGTGCGCACCGGTGTGGTTCAGATCCTCGCGCTTGAGGTAAATCTTGCAACCATATTTGGCACTAAGGCGATGGGCCAGATAGAGGGGGCTGGGGCGGCCTACATAGTCGCGGAGCAGGTGGTGGTACTCACGCCTGAACTCCTCGCTCTCAATAATGGGGAGGTATTGCTCTCTCAGGTTCTCTACGGTAGAGTATAGAATTTCGGGCACGTAGGCGCCTCCGTAGTTTCCGTAGTAACCTTTTTCGTCTATATTGTATGTTTGCATTTTGGTTTTTGTGTTATTTTGTGGTAGGCCATAAGGCTAGTAGCTAAAGGTGGAGCCTCCCATAAACTCGCGTAGCAGGGAGGTGGGGGGCAGACCATCGAGAGGGATGGGGCGTAGATACGTGAGCAGGGAGATGAGACGCTCGGCCGTGGCGCGCTCGGGGGTGTCCTGGGGCACAGCCTGGAGGAGGGGCAGGGCCTGCTCCTTGAGGCACGCGAGCTCAAAGAGCAGGGCCGTGTTGATCATCACGTCGGCCTCCTCCTGATAGGGAAAGAGCCACCGCTCCTCGCCCTTGCGTACAGCGGGCCAGCGGCGGATGGTCTCCTCGGCGGAGTAGCCGCGAAACTTGTAGTCGCGCACGAGACGGCGCAGCAGACGGTTGTCGGTGGTAGGGATATAGTTGTGGTCGTCCAGCAGGATGGAGGTCAGCGCACTGGCATAGACGCGGTACTTGTTCTCATCGGGAATCTGGGCGGAGAAGAGGGGGTTCAGAGCGTGTATGCCCTCGAGGATGAGCACCGTCTCGGAGGTGAGACGCAGGTGTTGTCCGCTGCGTTCGCTCTTGCCTGTCTTGAAGTTGTAGTAGGGCAGCTCGACCTCCTCACCCTTGAGCAGGGCGGTCATCTGCTCATTGAACAGATCGATCTGCATGGCGTGGATGGACTCGTAGTCGTAGTTGCCGTCCTCGTCGAGGGGGGTCTTGACGCGATCCACAAAGTAGTTGTCGAGCGAGATAGCCACGGGCTTCATGCCGCAGGCCAGGAGCTGAACGCTGAGACGCTTGCTGAAGGTGGTCTTGCCGCTGGACGAGGGACCGGCGATGAGCACGACCTTCTTCTCCGGATGGGCGGCCAGATGGTCGGCAATGCCGCTGATCTTGCGCTCCTGCAGACACTCGCTGACGTTGATCATCTCGTTGGTGCGGTCGGAGCCGGAGGCTATGGCATGGTTGAGTTCTCCCACCGTGGAGAGTCCCATGATGTGCGCCCAGCGGTGGTACTCTCTGAAGACGGCAAGCATCTTGGGTTGTGACACGAATGGCAGCAGCTCCTGTGGTGCTCCGCCCGTGGCAAAGTCGGCGGCAGAGGGCACGCGCAGCAGCAGACCGGCATCGTAGGGCTCGATGCCCCACATGGTGAGCTGGCTGGTGCGGGAGAGCAGGTCACCATAGAAGTAGTTGGGCGTCCCTCCCAGCATGTGATACTCCACCGTGGGGTGGTCGTAGGAGGCGAGGAGCAGGGCCTTGTTGTGCTGGCCGACCTCGTCGAACATGTTGATGGCCTGGGGTGTGGAGGCGGTGTGACTCTCAAAGGGGAGATCCTCCTCTATGATCTGCTGCATGTGCTGGCGGATGTCGCTGGCATCCCAGTGAGTGATGTGGGCCAGATGGCAGTAGTATCCGTTACTGACATGGGCATCAATCTGCACGCGGCACTCAGGATAGAGCTCGCTGACGGCCTTGTAGAGGACAAAGAAGAGGGAGCGCACGTAGGCTCCATGAGTCAAGGGAGAGGTCAAGGTTAAGGTTTAAGGTTTAAGGTTAATGATTTACTCTGGCTGGTCAAGATTAAGGTCAACGTCAATTAACCACATTCTGGGGCTGACCGGCCAGGTAGCTGCGCAGGTTCTGCGCCATGATGGTGACGATGCGGCCACGGGCATCCTGACTGGCCCAGGCCACATGGGGCGTAATCATGGTGTGGGGAGCGTGGAGTATGGGATGGTCGGCGCGGGGAGGCTCCTGGGAGAGTACGTCGCAGCAGTAGTAGCCGAGCTGGCCGTTGCACAGGGCCTGAGCTACATCCTCGTCATTGATAAGGCCACCGCGGGCCGTGTTGACAAGCATGAGTCCGGGACGAGCCTGAGAGAGCAACTGGGCGTTGACAAAGCCGCGGTTGCGCTCGTCCAGCGGACAGTGCAGGCTGACGATGTCGGCTGTCTGGAAGGCTTCCTCTATCGTTACCTTGCGTACACCCTCGGGCAGCTGCTCCTGGCTCTTGCTGGTCACGGCGAGCACCTCGGCCTCGAGGGGCAGGAGGAGCTGTGCCACCTTCTGGCCGATGCTGCCCAGGCCTACCAGGGCAATGCGGCGGGCAGTGAGCTCGATGATGGGCTCGTTCCACAGGCAGAAGTCTATGCTCTCGGACCAGTAGCCCTCGTGGTTGAGGCGGGTGTAGTGCTCCACGCGGTTGCACACGGAGAGGATGAGGGCCAGGGTGTGCTGTGCCACGGCCAGAGTGCTATAGGCGGGGACGTTGCAGACGGTGATGCCGTGGCGGCGGGCGGCCTGGAGGTCGATGACGTCATAGCCCGTGGCGGCCACGAGGATGAGGCGCAGGTGGGGCAGCTGCTGGAACTCCTCCTCGCCGAAGCGCACCTTGTTGAGGATCACGACATCAGCATCCTTGGCGCGCTCCACCACCTCCTCAGGCCGGGTGCGCGGGTAGGTGGTCAACTCTCCATATTCTTCTATACTCTTCCACGAGAGGTCGCCCGGATTCAGAGCATGGCTATCGAGAAATACGATATTCATCTATATTGTTAATTGTCTTGGGTTGTTTTGCGTATAAAAAGTTCCGCCAACTTCAGTCCGAACTGTGCTGTGATGTGCATCATGGTGCCGCCGGGCACGGAGGTTTCCAGGATGCCGGGGGCATAGACGCACTGGAACTTGCGGCGGGGAAAGGTGCCCTCCTTCTTCATCTTATTACGCAGTGCACGGGCCAGAGGGCAGCCTTCCACACGCCAGAACTCGGCGGTGCGGATGAGGGAGGAGTCCACCTTGCGGGCCGCACCCATGGAGGACAAAAAGAGCGGCCGCCGTCCCGTCTCCGGTCGGGGAGATAGGGCGGTGGCCGTCAGTATGAGATGGAGTTTATGGGGCAGGGAGTCGATGCAGTCGATGATGCAGTCGTAGTCCTGCAGATGGAACGACTCGGAGGTCTCCGCCGTGTAGCGTCCCTCGATGGCCTGGATGTCAGCCTCGGGGTTGATGGAGAGCAGTCGCTGGCGCATGGCTGTGACCTTGGGCTGACCCAGGGTGAGCGTGGTGGCCATCATCTGGCGGTTGAGGTTGGACACCTCTACGCAGTCACTATCCACTATGGTGATGTGGCCCACGCCACTGCGCAACAGAGCCTCCACGCACCACGACCCTACACCGCCCACGCCAAAGACAATGACGCGGGCCTGGCGGAGTCTGTCTAGGGACTCCCGGCCTATTAACTTCTCTACGCGACTTAGCATATTACACGATCTTTAGCAGTATCTCCCCCTCCCTAATAGGGGAGGGGTGGCTTGAGCGGGTGCTCAAGCCGGGGAGAGGCCTCATTCTTAGCATACCTCACTTCCAGGCATCACATCCCTATCCGTAGTGATGACGGAGAGGCGGCCATCGTAGTTCATGGCGGAGAGAATCATGCCCTGACTCTGGAGTTCCTCGCTACCGATCTTGAAGGTACGAGCAGGCAGATTGGCGATGTACACCACCTGCTTGCCGACGAGCTGCTCGGGGTCGTACTCCTGGGCAATGCCGGAGAGGATCTGGCGTGTAGCCTTGCCACCAGGCTCGTGGGCGTCGAGGATGTCAAAGCGCAGGAGCTTCTTGTTCTTCTTGAGGCGCTCGCAGCGGAGCACGGTGCCTACGCGGAGGTCAAGCTTCTGGAAGTCCTCGATGGTGATATTGTCACGCACGGGCTTAGCCTGGTAGTTCTCCTCCTCGTTGCGGCGCTTGATGGCCTCGAGCTTGTCGAGCTGCTGCTGGATGGTGTCATCCTCAATCTTCTCAAAAAGCAGGGCGGGCTCACCCAGCTGATGGCCAGCGGGCAGGTGATCTACCTGACCCAGGCGCTCCCAGTCCAGAGTGTCCATCTGGAGCATCTGGCGCAGACGCTCGCTGCTGAAGGGCAGGAAGGGCTCAAAGGCAATGGCCAGATTGGCGGTGAGCTGCAGGGAGAGGTTGATGATAGTCTTGACACGCTCGGGGTCGGTCTTGATGACCTTCCAGGGCTCAGCGTCAGCCAGGTACTTATTGCCGATGCGGGCCAGGTTCATGGCCTCCTTCTGGGCCTCGCGGAAGTGGAAGGTCTCCAGCAGGTGCTCCACCTCGGCCTTGACGCCACGGAACTCCTCGATGGTGCGCTGATCATCCTCGGTGAGGGCGCCGCACTCGGGCACGCGGCCCTCATAGTACTTCTTGGTGAGCTGCAGGGCACGGTTGATGAAGTTGCCATACACAGCCACGAGCTCATTGTTGTTACGGGCCTGGAAGTCCGCCCAAGTGAAGTTGTTGTCCTTCGTCTCAGGAGCGTTGGCGGTCAGCACATAGCGCATCACGTCCTGCTTGCCGGGGAAGTCCTCCAGATACTCATGCAGCCATACGGCCCAGTTGCGGGAGGTAGAGATCTTGTCGTCCTCCAGGTTGAGGAACTCATTGGCAGGCACATTCTCGGGCATGATGTAGCCGCCGTGGGCCTTCATCATGACGGGGAAGATGAGGCCGTGGAACACGATATTGTCCTTGCCGATAAAGTGCAGCAGACCGATCGCCTCCTGCCCCCACCACTGCAGCCAAGCGCCGTACCGCTCGGGGTGGGCATCGCAGAGCTCCTTGGTGTTGCTCACATAGCCGATGGGGGCATCGAACCAGACGTAGAGCACCTTGCCGTCGGCACCCTCCACGGGCACGGGGATACCCCAGTCCAGGTCGCGCGTCATGGCACGGGGCTGGAGGTCCATGTCGAGCCACGACTTGCACTGGCCATACACGTTGGTCTTCCACTCGGGGTGACCCTCCAGGATCCACTCCTTGAGCCACTGCTGATACTCGCCCAGGGGCAGGTACCAGTTCTTGGTGGCGCGCTTGGTGAGGCCGTGGCCGGGGTTGTTCTTGTTGGTAGGATTAATAAGTTCATCGGGAGAGAGTGTGCGTCCGCACACCTCGCACTGGTCGCCATAGGCACCCTGGGCGTGGCAGTGGGGGCACTCACCCACGATGTTGCGGTCGGTCAGGAACTCGCCCGTCACCTCATCGCAGTACTGCTCCTCGGTAATCTCCTGCAGCTTGCCCTCATCGTAGAGCTTGCGGAAGAAGTCGGAGGCAAACTTGTGGTGTACGTCGCTCGTCGTGCGTGAATATATATCAAAGGAGATGCCGAAGCCTGCGAAGGAGTCCTTAATCAGCTTGTGGTAGCGGTCCACCACCTCCTGTGTGGTGATGCCCTCCTTGCGGGCGCGGATGGTCACGGGCACACCATGCTCATCGGAGCCGCAGACAAAGAGCACCTCGCGGCCCTTCAGGCGCAGGTAGCGGGCATAGATATCAGCGGGCACATACACACCAGCCAGATGGCCGATGTGCACACCGCCGTTGGCGTAAGGTAGCGCCGCTGTCACGAGCGTGCGCTTGTAGTCTTTCTGTGTCATGGGTGTAGTTGAGTGTATATTTGGCCACAAAGGTACTACTTTTTGACCAAAAGGCCAAGCATACTGCACAAAATTTGCAAAAAGTTGCCCTTTTGCTTGCTCATCCCAGAATAATTGCGTAATTTTGCACCCCGAAGTCCACACGATACCTTTGCACTGAAGGTTCGGCCTTCCCTAGGAGAGATGGCAGAGTGGTCGAATGCACCGGTCTTGAAAACCGGCGTACTGAGAGGTACCGGGGGTTCGAATCCCTCTCTCTCCGCACTAAAGGAACTCAATCAGAAATGGTTGGGTTCTTTTTTGTGCATTCTGGGCAGCGCAAATGCTGATGAATGTATGCACAAATTGCTGACATTCAGCCTACAGCACACATTACAATAAATGATAAACTTGTAATCCTAAATTATCCCTAACTGGAAAAGCCGCGCGTGTTTGACCCCCGAGGGCGAGTTGCGCTGACCCTGTCGG
>JAKSLU010000032.1 GCA_024400995.1 Bacteroidaceae bacterium | reverse complement strand
GAGCCTCAAAGTTGGCGATGGCACCACTCTCGATGCGCGCCATGAGCTCGTTGGCCTTGGCGCGACCCTCGTTGATTTCGAGACCGCTGTGACCACCAAAGAGGCCAGTCAGCACGACCTTCACGCTGACGTCACCCTCCTCAGCGGGAGCAGCCTCGTAGCGGAGCTCGGCGGTCTGATTCACGCCGCCTGCGCTGCCAGTCACAAACTCGCCGTGACTCTCGTTGTCGAGATTGAGCAGTATCTCGCCCTTGAGTTCGCCCTCCTGCATGTGGTCCACGCCATACATAGTGGTTTCCTCATCCACGGTAATAAAGGCTTCGAGGGGGCCATGCTCCAGCGTATTGTCCTCAAAGATGGCCATGATGGTGGCAACAGCCATACCATCGTCGGCACCGAGGGTGGTGCCAGTGGCCTTGACCCACTCCTGACCCTGCTCGTCCGTCCAGATGCGGGTCACGATGGGATCGGTCTCAAAGTTGTGCTGGCTGTCGGCGGTCTTCTGGGGCACCATGTCCATGTGGCCCTGGAGAGTGACCACCTTGCGGTCTTCGCGACCTGCGCTGGCAGGCTTGTACATGAGGATATTGCCAGCCTCGTCCTTGTGGGCCTCTACGCCCTTCTGGGCGGCCCAGTCGAGGAGGAACTGCTGTATCTTCGCCAGATGGCCACTGGGACGGGGCACCTGGGTAAGGAGGTCAAAGTTGCGCCAAATGGCGGCGGGTTGGAGGTTAGAGATTGCGCTCATAGTATATTGCGGTTTTAGTAAATTCGGGCGCAAAATTACGAATAAATAAGCACGCAGCCAAATTATCACACCACTTTTTTAATGCGCATACACGCACACGAATATCGGATACGACAAATAGTTTTGACAACACATAGAACAAGAAAAGCCTCTCGGCGGGAGAAAATCATCGTCCTTTAGGGTGCAAATTTCACTGAACCTACCTTTAGCTCTCACTACTCCCTACACTAGCACGCACTACCCCCTACACTAGCACGCACTACCCCCTACACTAGTCAGTGCTACTCCTAGGATTTAGAGCCACTAAACCCAGGCCTATTTTGACCTAAACCATGGTCTAAAAGCCCTTTTGGTAGGCAAAGCCAAATCCATCCTCACGTAAAGACCTATCGAACAACACGTTATGATTTTCCGTCCTCAATGCCACAAAATTCCACGGCACTCTTCTACGATTATTCTACGCCATTCTCGCTGTACATAAATAGTAAGTATTTTTACACACACAACTATGCCATTAGAAAATCTGCACACAGATAACGACAAAAAAGCCACTCTCCCATTTTGTCAACTCCCCAAAAACTCGTAATTTTGCACGCGGATAATATAAAATAAAGACAGAATATGGCAAAATTCAAGCGTATTCTCCTCAAGCTCTCCGGTGAGAGCCTGATGGGTGAACAGGGCTACGGTATTGACACTAAGCGTCTTAATGAGTACGCCCAGCAGATCAAGGAAATTCATGAAATGGGTGTAGAAATCGGCATCGTCATCGGCGGCGGCAACATCTTCCGCGGTCTGAGTGGCGCAGGCAAGGGCTTTGACCGCGTCAAGGGAGACCAAATGGGCATGTGTGCCACGGTCATCAACTCCCTGGCCCTCTCATCCGCTCTCGGCGCCGCCGGTGTCAAGAGCCGCGTGCTCACCGCCATCCGCATGGAACCCATCGGCGAGTTCTACTCCAAGTGGAAAGCCATCGATGCCATGCAGGCTGGGGAGGTCGTTATCATGAGCGCCGGTACAGGCAATCCCTACTTCACGACTGACACAGGCTCCTCACTGCGTGGCATTGAGATAGAGGCCGACGTCATGCTCAAGGGCACTCGCGTGGATGGCGTCTATACCGCCGACCCCGAGAAGGACCCCACCGCCACCAAGTTCGCCGAAATCAGCTACGACGAGGTGCTCCAGCGCGGCCTGCGCGTAATGGATATCACCGCCACCGCCATGTGCAAGGAGAACAACCTCCCCATCTACGTCTTCAATATGGACGTGGTCGGCAACCTCCGCAAGGTCATGGAGGGCGAAGACATCGGAACGTACGTACACGCCTAACGACCGGTTACACACCTTAATATTATAGATAATTATAAAACGAGAAATGTACCTTTTGCCGTCCTCATAACAATGGGGACGGCATTAGAGATATACTAGGATTTTCCACAATAACACGCACAAAGTATCCTCTTTATATGAAACGAATATTGTTCGTTCTACTATACTCTGCTATTGCATCTGTTCAAACCTTCGCTTCCACTAGTCATCGTATCATCTATCTGGATGAATTACGAAATATTGAGATTAAGCAAAACGAGCCATGGTTTGGTAACTATATTCTTGGGGAAAACCCGAGTATCCCCAAGGGGCGAGAGATACCACCTGTCAGCTATGTTGAAAACAAATATGACACAGAAACATGGGAGGATGGCACACAGATTTCTTGGGGAAATTACGAGGTCTCTTTCTGCAGACTTGTTACTGTTACCTCAACCGCAGTGCTAATGGAATATGATTTCGTTCATTATTTCATAGTTGTGTGCGACAAGGCTGGCAAGATGGTGGATTACAAGGCCATTGGCATGTCAGATCACGAAAATTATGCGCTTGTAAATGTGCAAGCCGGTACGCACATATCTGTTGACCAATACTCCATCTCCCCAGATAGCCACTACAACCGATTATGGAGTATGGAATTTACTCAAAGAAAATATAGCTATAAGATTACAGACTGCGGCAAAATAATAGAAGATTCGAATAATAGCGAAGAAAAGCTAATAGCCTCCCCAAGACATATCAACTGGGGAGAGTATCAGTTCTCACAATTTGTGCAACTATTCACACAAACCAAGCAAGAGCAGCTAAGTCCAGACTTCCTAACATATCGTCATAATTGCATTGATTTTCCCTTCGTTTGGAAATATATAGATACAACCGTTTTAGGCGATCCATATGACAATGCGTGGTGGGCTGGTAAAATGATGCGTATTAAAGACTTCTGGATTTGCTCCATTTCGAAAGAGCACACAGAGATTGGTATGCCACAATATACTGAAACTCACTTGCTAACCTACACACTCGATGGCGAATTAATTGACAGCAAGGCCGTGGCGCGTTTTGGAGAGAATCTGAATATATACAATGCTAAGATATCATGCATTCCTTCTAGCCTATGTTTTGATGTAGTTCAATATTATAACACACACAATGTAATTTCACATATTAAATACACTATTCAAAATGATGGAACGATAAAAACCACCTTATTAAGATAATCACAATACTACACAATTAGTATAAACATAGCAATTGCAGCAAGATGAGATTATTATTACTATTATTATCAGCGGCATCGCTCTCCTTGAGTGCGCAAGGCGTACTTACACTCGACTCCTGTCGCACGCTTGCGCTCCAGAACAACAAGCAGTTGGCCATTGCCTCAACTGCGCGCGACAAGGCCTATTGGGAACACAAGGCCGCTCGCACTAACTATCTACCCAAGATCTCTTTGGACGCAGGCTATATGCGCACCAACAAGGAGATTAGCCTGCTCTCTGACGAGCAGAAGAGTTCCCTCAACAATCTCGGCACCAACCTCACGCAACCCATCGGTCAAGCTATGAGCGGCGTGATGCTGAGTGCTGAGTTCCAGCAGCTGGTAGGCGCGCTACTCCAGAACCATCCCGACTTGGCTCCTCTCGTACAGAACCTTCCCACTCAGATGCAACAAGGCCTCGGTCAGCTCGCTGGAGGTCTGAATGGCGCAGGTCACGAAATTGCAGATGCCTTCCGCACGGACAACCGCAACATGATGGGCGGTATGGTCCTCCTGACCCAGCCTCTGTACATGGGCGGCAAGATTCGCGCCTACGACAAGATTACGGGCTACTCCCAGCAACTGGCCGAAGCCAAACTACGCGGCGCCAACCACGAGGTCATACTCGAGGTAGATAAGGCCTACTGGCAGATTGTCAGCCTCGCTACGAAGAAGAAGCTCGCCACGCAGTATCGCGACATGCTCCAGAAGCTCGACAACGATGTCCTCAAGATGATTGAGGAGGGCGTTGCCACCAAGGCGAACGAACTCACCGTGAGCGTCAAGCTCAACGAAGCAGAGATGACTCTCGCTAAGGTGGAGGACGGTCTCTCCCTCTCCCGCATGCTGCTCTGCCAGCTCTGTGGCTTACCCCTGACGGATGCCCCTACACTGGCGGACGAACAGGCGGACGACATCCCCGTAGAGACTACTGACGTGAGTGCTCAAACGGACGAAGCGCTCGCCAACCGTCCTGAGCTCCAGCAACTCAAACTCGCCTCCGAAATCTATCGACAGAAGGTGAATATAGAGCGCTCTGCCTTCCTCCCCTCGCTGGCACTGATGGGCGGCTATGCCTTTACCAACCCCTCGTTGACCAATGGCTTTGAGAAACGCTTCCGCGGCCTGTGGAACGTTGGAGTAATGCTCAAGGTTCCCGTATGGAACTGGCTGGAAGGCAGAGACAAAGTACGTGCTGCTAAAGCAGAGGCTCTGGGCTACCAGTACCAGCTGGAGGAAGCCCGCGAGAAGATTGAGCTACAGGTCAACCAGCAGACCTTCCGCGTGAACGAGGCCAACCGCAAGTACGCCCTCACACTCAAGAACCTTGCCAAAGCCCAGGAGAACCTCCGCACCGCCCAGCTCGGTCACAAGGAGGGCATCATCACCACCTCCGACCTGCTGGCTGCCCAGACAGCTTGGCTCTCCGCACAAAGTGACAAAATAGACGCCCAGGTGGATATCCATGTCACCCGCGCCACACTGAATAATGTATTAGGTAAATAATTATGGAAAAGAAAATCCCCAATCTCATACCCGCACTTGTGATTCTTGTGCTCGTAGTTGCCATTAGTGCCATCTTTGGCTACATCTCCTTCCAGGAGGAAGATACCACCCTGCAAGGTCAGGCAGAGGTAACCGAATACCGCGTCAGCAGCAAAGTGCCTGGTCGCATAGCCCGCATCCTCGTGGAGGAGGGCCAGTTCGTACACGCCGGCGATACCCTCGCCCTGCTCGATGCCCCCGATGTGGAGGCTAAACTCTCTCAGGCTCAAGCTGCCGAAGCCGGTGCCGCCGCCCAGAGCCAGAAGGCTGACAAGGGAGCGCGCCAGGAACAGATAACGGGTGCCTACGAAATGTGGCAGAAGGCAAAGGCTGGGCTCGATGTGATGCAGAAGAGCTACGACCGCGTGAAGCGTCTCTACGACCAGGGCGTTATCTCCGCCCAGAAGCACGATGAGGCAAAGGCTCAGCTGGACGCTGCTGCCGCCACGGAGCGTGCCGCCAAGAGTCAGTACGACATGGCTAAGAATGGTGCCCAGGAGGAGGACAAGGCTGCCGCCCGCAGTGTCGTTCAGCGCGCCCAAGGTGCCGTGCGTGAGGTGAGCAGCTACATCAGCGAAATGGTGCTCATAGCCGCCGAGGATGGCGAGGTGACACAAATCTATCCCAGTGTGAGTGAGCTCGTCGGCACTGGTGCTCCCATCATGAGCATTGCCAAGCTCGACAAGATGTGGGTGGCCTTCAACGTACGTGAGGACCGCCTCAAGGAGTTCGAGATGGGCCAGACCTTCACTGCCCGCATACCCGCACTCGACTGCGAGGCAGAGTTCACCGTCTATGCCATGCGCGACCTCGGCTCCTACGCCTCCTGGAAGGCCACTAAGGCCACAGGCCAGTTTGACATGAAGACCTTTGAGGTCAAGGCACGCCCCGTCAAGGCCGTCAAGAACCTCCGTCCTGGTATGAGCGTCATCAAGTAAAGAATGAAAGCTATCATCTACAGAGAGTTCCGCCTGCTGGCACGCGAGCCACTCATGTGGTTCTGCATGCTGGTGGCTCCGCTATTCTGCGCAGCCTTCTTCACCACGATGATGCAGGAGGGACTGCCAGAGAACCTACCGCTCGGTGTGGTCGATATGGACAACAGTTCCACAAGCCGCTCCCTGCAGCGCAACCTGTCGGCGTTCCAGATGGTGGAGATCGTGCAGGACTACCCCAATGTGAGTGAGGCCCGCGAGGCGATGCAGCGAGGAGACATCTACGGTTTCTATCTCATCCCGCAGGGACTGCAACGCAAAGCCAACCGCCAGGAGCAACCTACGGTGTCGTTCTATATGAACTACTCCTTCCTTGTGGCTGGCTCCTTGCTCTACAAGGATCAGCGCATGATGTCGGAGCTTGCCTCAGGTTCTGCCGTGCGCACTGCGCTCTTTGCCCGTGGCGCCACTAACGCTCAGGCCATGGCGTACATCCAGCCCATAGTGGTGGATACACACCCTACGAACAACCCTTGGCTGAACTACAACGTCTATCTCTCCAACACCATCATACCAGGCATGCTGATGCTGTTCATCTTTATGGTGACTGTCTATTCGCTCGGCATGGAAATCAAGCGTGGCACAGCCGACGAACTACTCCGAATGGCGGGAGACCGCATTGAACGCGTGCTCCTGGGCAAGATGGCTACACAGCTGCTGATATGGATGACCATCGGCACGGTCATCGTGGTATGGCTCTACGGCTATCTGCACTTCCCCTGCCACTGCGGCATGCCCGTCATGTGGCTGGTCATGCTGCTCTTTGTGCTTGCGTCGCAGGCCATGGGCATCTTCATGTTCTCCTGCCTGCCGACCACCCGCATGGGACTCTCCTTCGCCTCTCTCTGGGGCGTCATGTCGTTTAGCATCTGCGGCATGAGCTATCCGGTCATGGCGATGCACCCCTGTCTGCAGGGACTGTCGTGGCTGTTCCCCCTACGCCACTACTTCCTGCTCTATGTCAACTGCGCTCTGGATGGCTATCCTCTCCTCAACGCATGGCCACATGTCTGTGCGCTATTGCTCTTCGTAGTGGCGGCCACCCTACTCTCCCCCCGACTTAAATACGCTCTTTCGCACTATGCTTACCAAGCTTAACCGTATATTCTTCAACACCCTGCACACCATCTTTCACGACCAGGGACTCATCATCTTCTGCCTCGTGGTTCCTCTGCTCTACCCTATCCTCTATGCCTTTATCTACACAGGTGAGACGGTACGCGAGGTGCCTACTGTTGTCGTGGACGAGTGCTGCACACCCACCAGCCGCGAGTTCCTGCGCCACGTGGATGCCACGGCAGACGTACGCATCGTATCGCACGCACAGAACCTAAAGAACGCCGAGGACTATATCCGCCGCCGCGAGGCGTATGGCGTGCTGGTCATTCCGCGCGACTTTGACAAGACCATCGTACGTGGAGGTCAGGCACACGTGAGTATCTACGTGGACATGAGCGGTATGCTCTACTACAAGGCCCTGCTCTCCGCCACCACCAACGTGTCGCTGGACATGAACGCCAGGATCAAGGCCTCACGCAAGGCCATCCTCTACGAGGACGTGTCGCTCTACAACCCCCAGAACGGCTTTGCCGGCTTCCTCATCCCCGCTGTACTCGTACTGGTGCTGCAGCAGACGCTCATCCTGGGCATCGGCATGGCACGTGGTACGGAGGTGGAGCTACGTCGCTTCACAGGCATTGACTCTCTGCTGCGTGTGAGCGATGCACAGCTCGTAACGCTGGGCACCGCACTGGCATTCCTGCTCATCTACGTCCCCCTCAGCATCTGGGTGCTGGGAGTCATCCCGAAGATGTTCGCACTGAACAGCATCGGCAACTTCTGGGAACTCTGGGCTTTTATGCTACCTTTCCTTTTATCAAGCATATTCTTTGCACTGAGTATCAGTAGCGTGTGTCGTCAGAGAGAGAGTATCGTACTGCTGGGTGTCTTTACCAGCGTGCCTTTTGTCTTCCTGAGTGGTGTGAGCTGGCCTGGCAGCAACATGCCTGCCTTCTGGCACAACCTTGCACAGTTCATCCCCTCCACTCCTGCCGTCAACGGCTACGTCAAGCTAAACAGCATGGGAGCGCACCTCCCGCAGGTGTGGGACGAGTGGCGCCTGCTGTGGCTCCAGACGCTGGGTTGGTTCCTCGTAGCCTACTTCTCCGTCATACGCCAGTTGTGGCCCACAAGCTTCCACATTCAGCAGGAAACGGAAGCCAAAGAGGGCGAATAGCCCCTTCGCATACGCGAAATATGCACCCGCGCGCAAAAAAGTATTAAAGACGCTTTGCTATCTCCCTAAAATATCTTAACTTTGTAGCCGAAATAAGTTATTCATAATTATGAACCAAAGCTATAAACTAAAAAAAGGACTTGACTTCCAGCTGGAAGGCCAGGCAGCCCAGACACTCGACGCAGTGCTCTTCCGTACAGAAGTAGCCCTGCAGCCAGAGGACTTCCACGGTGTGGTACCCCGCGTGGTTGTTAAAGAAGGCGAAAGTGTTCTGGCCGGCACTCCCCTCTTTGTGGACAAGGCCACACAGCGTGTGAAGTTCGTCAGCCCCATGAGCGGCACCGTGACGCAGGTAGAGCGTGGCGAGCGCCGCAAAGTACTCAGTATCCGCGTTCAGCCCGACAGCAAGCAGGCCAGCAAGAGCTTCGAGGTAACTGGATGGGAGAAGTTCTCCGCAGAGGAGATGAAGCAGCTGCTCCTGGAGAGCGGCATGTTCGCCTTCCTGCGCCAGCGTCCCTACGACGTAGTGGCATGCCCCGAGGACACCCCCAAGGCTATCTTCGTGAGCGCCTTCAGCAAGATGCCTCTCGCCGCTGACTTCAGCTACGTCGTTGAGGGTCAGGAGGAGGACTTCAAGAACGGTCTCCGTGCCCTCAGCAAGATGGCTAAGCTCTATCTGGGCATCAGCCCCGACCAGGTGAACACCGCCATCCTCCCCGTCAAGGAGGCTGACGTACGCATCTTCGACGGTCCAAATCCCAGCGGCAACGTGGGCGTGCAGATCAACCATATCGACCCCGTCAACAAGGGTGAGGTGGTATGGACCATGGCTCCCGAGGAGGTCATCTTCATCGGTCGTCTGCTCCGCACTGGCAAGGTAGATTTTACCCGCCGCATCGCTCTGGCTGGCGCAGAGATCCAGGAGCCCCGCTATCTGGAGGTTATGCTCGGCACCAAGGTGGGCGACATCGTGAACGGCCAGATCAAGAAGGCTGATCACAAGCAGCGCATCATTGATGGCAACCCCTTCGTGGGCCATCAGACCAGCGAGGGCCGCTTCCTCGGCGCTCACAGCACTGAGCTCTGCGTCCTGCCCGACGGTGGCGACGTGAACGAGGCCTTCGGTTGGATTCTGCCCCGCCTCAAGCAGTTCAGTACCAGCCGCAGCTACTTCAGCTGGCTGCAGCCCAAGAAGGCTTACAACCTCGACTGCCGCATCAAGGGCGGCGAGCGCCACATGATTATGAGCGCCGAATATGAGCGTGTATTCCCCATGGACATCTATCCCTCCTACCTCATCAAGGCCATCATCACCGGCGATATTGATCGCCAGGAGGCCCTTGGCATCTACGAGGTGGCTCCCGAGGATTTCGCCGTGGCTGAATTCATCGACTCCAGCAAACTCGAATTACAACGTATCGTACGCGAGGGCCTCGACACCCTCAGAAAGGAGAACGCCTAATGCTTAAGAAACTGTTTGATTCACTTCGCCCCACATTCACTGAGGGCAAGTTGAGCGCTTTCCGCTCTGTGTTCGACGGCTTTGAGACCTTCGCTCTCGTGCCCGACACCACCAGCAAGTGCGGCGTGAGCGTGCACGACTCCATCGACAGCAAGCGCATCATGTCCATGGTTGTCATCGCTCTGATGCCCGCCCTGCTCTTTGGCATGTACAACATCGGTTACTGGAACGCACAGGCTGCCGGTGCTACCGATGCCTCTTTCCTCGAAATGTTCAGCTTCGGCCTCGCCGTCATGCTGCCCAAGATCATCGTCAGTTACCTCGTAGGTCTCGGCATTGAGTTCATCGTGGCTCAGTGGAAGCACGAGGAGATTCAGGAGGGCTACCTCGTCAGCGGTATGCTCATCCCCATGATTGTCCCCGTAGGCACTCCCCTCTGGATGCTCGCTGTGGCAGTAGCCTTCAGCGTCATCTTCGCCAAGGAGATCTTCGGCGGCACGGGTATGAACATCTTCAACCCCGCCCTCGTAGCCCGCGCCTTCCTCTTCTTCGCCTACCCCACCAAAATGAGCGGTGACAGCGTATGGGTGACCAAGGACTCCTTCTTTGGTCTCGGTCATCAGCTGCCCGATACCTTCACCATGGCCACTCCCCTCGGTCAGGCAGCTGCCGGTCAGCCCATCTCTACTGACCTCACCAGCATGTTCACGGGTCTGATGCCCGGTTCTATCGGTGAGACCAGCGTGATTGCCATCATGATTGGCGCTGCCATCCTGCTGTGGAGCGGCATTGCCAGCTGGCGCACAATGATCAGCGTATTTGTCGGTGGTGCTCTGACGGCTATGCTCTTCAACAGCGTAGGTGCTGCCGACAATGCCGTGGCTCAGCTGCCCTGGTATGAACACCTCGTGCTAGGTGGTTTCTGCTTCGGTGCCGTGTTTATGGCTACCGACCCTGTCACCAGCTGCCGCACCGAGAAGGGCAAGTACATCTATGGCTTCATCATCGGCGCCCTGGCCATTGTCATCCGCGTCCTCAACCCCGGTTATCCCGAGGGCATGATGCTCGCCATCCTCTTCATGAATATGTTTGCTCCCCTGATTGACTACTTCTTCGTCAACAGCAACATCAACCGCCGTCTCGCACGCGCAAATAATAAATAATGTACCATTATGAATAAGAATAGCAACGTTTACACGATTCTCTATGCTTCGGTAATGGTCATTATCGTGGCATTCCTCCTTGCAGGCGTGAGCCTTCTGCTCAAAGCCAAGCAGGACGCCAATGTGGAGATCGACCGCCAGAGTCAGGTGCTCGCCTCCCTGCGTATGCGCGTGGGCGCAGATATTACTAAGGAGCAGGTGACTGCTGAGTACGAGCGCATCGTGACCGAAGGCACCCTGCCCGGTAGCGACCTCCCCCTCTACACCTGCCAGCTCGACTCTGCCACCACCAAGTACGTCGTACCCGTCAAGGGCCGCGGCCTCTGGGGTGGTCTTTGGGGCTACATCGCCGTCAATGCCGATGGTCAGACCGTCTATGGCGCTTACATGAGCCATGAGGGTGAGACCGCAGGCCTCGGTGCCCTGATTGCTGAGACCAAGTTCCAGGAACTCTTCAACGACAAGCACATCTTTGCTTCCGACTCCACCACTACCGTCGCCCTGACCGTAGTGAAGAGCGGCAAGGTGGAGCAGCCCGACTATCAGGTGGACGGCATCACAGGTGCCACCCTCACCAGCAATGGTGTTGCCGCCATGCTCCAGGAGGGTCTCGCCCCCTATGCAGAGTTCTTCCGCTCACTCTCAGCTCCTGTTGAGGAATAACATTAATCATCATTCTTCTATCTTAATTCATAATTCGAAGTATGAGCTTATTCAGCCCCAAAAATAAAGAAGCATTTACCACACCTCTCTGGAAGGACAACCCCGTTGTCATCCAGGTGCTCGGTATCTGCTCCGCACTGGCTGTGACCAGCCAGCTTGAGCCCGCCATCGTGATGGGCCTGAGCGTGACGGTCATCACCGCCTTTGCCAATGTGATTATCTCTCTGCTGCGCAAGACCATCCCCAGCCGTATCCGCATCGTAGTTCAGCTGGTGGTAGTGGCAACCCTCGTAACCATCGTGAGCCAGGTGCTCAAGGCTTTTGCCTACGATGTGAGCGTGCAGCTCTCCGTCTATGTCGGACTTATCATCACCAACTGTATCCTGATGGGTCGCCTCGAGGCCTTCGCCATGATGAATGGCCCCTGGGAGAGCTTCCTCGACGGTGTGGGCAGTGGCCTCGGCTATGCCTGGATTCTCGTAGTGGTTGGTTTCTTCCGCGAGCTCCTCGGTGCAGGCACGCTCCTGGGTTTCCAGGTTATCCCCGACTGCGCCTATGAGGCCGGCTATATGAACAACGGTATGATGACCATGCCCGCCATGGCCCTCATCCTCGTGGGTTGTGTCATCTGGGCACACCGCGCCATCAGCAAAGAAAAGTAAATGTAAGTTCGTAAGTTTTTAAGTTATTAAGTTTTCAAGGGAGTTCCCCTCCTCAAGAACTCAAGAACTCAAAAACTCAAAAACTCAAACAATATGGAACATCTTATCAGCCTTTTCGTCCGCTCTATCTTTGTGGACAATATGATATTCGCCTTCTTCCTGGGTATGTGCTCCTATCTGGCCGTATCCAAGACGGTGAAGACAGCCCTCGGACTCGGCGTGGCAGTCACCTTCGTGCTGCTCATCACTGTGCCTGTGGACTACCTGCTCCAGACCAAGGTACTCGGTCCCGATGCCCTCGTTGAGGGTGTGGACCTGAGCTTCCTCAGTTTCATCCTCTTTATCGCCGTGATTGCTGGTATCGTGCAGCTCGTGGAGATGATCGTGGAGCGCTTCAGCCCCTCGCTCTATGCCGCTCTAGGTATCTTCCTCCCTCTGATTGCCGTTAACTGCGCCATCATGGGTGCCAGCCTCTTCATGCAGCAGCGTGTCACCATGGATGCCAGCGTCAGCACGCAGGCCATCAACAGTGTGGGCGATGCCGTAGCCTACGCTCTGGGCTCTGGTATCGGTTGGCTCCTCGCCATCACTGCTCTGGCTGCCATCCGCGAGAAGATGGCCTATACCGACGTGCCCAAGCCCCTCCAGGGACTCGGCATCACGTTCATCACCGTAGGTCTCATGGCCATGGCGTTTATGTGCTTCAGTGGTCTGAATATTTAAGAAATAAGAAATATAAAATAAGAAATAAGAATTCTCTATGAAACTTATTCTCACAAGCATAGTAGTATTCCTTGTCATCATCTTGCTGCTGGTAGTCATCCTGCTGGTAGCCAAGAACTACCTCAGCCCCAGCGGCAAGGTCAATGTGACCATCAATGGCAAGGACACTCTCTCCGTGGAGCAGGGCGGTAGCCTGCTCTCCACTCTCGCCGAAAACGGCGTATATCTCCCCTCTGCCTGTGGCGGTAAGGGCTCTTGCGGTCAGTGCAAGTGCCAGGTGCCCGAGGGCGGCGGCGAAATCCTCGACTCCGAGAAGGGCCACTTCACCCGCAAGGAAGTGAAGGACAACTGGCGCCTCGGCTGTCAGTGCAAGGTGAAGGGCGACCTCGCCGTAACCGTTCCCGACTCCGTCATGGGTGTCAAGGAATGGGAGTGCACCGTCATCAGCAACAAGAACGTGGCTACCTTCATCAAGGAGTACAAGGTGGCTCTTCCTCCCGGCGAGCACATGGACTTCGAGCCCGGCTCCTACGCTCAGATTCGCATCCCCGCCTTCGAACTGGACTACGATAAGGACTTCGACAAGAACGACATCGGCGAACTCTATCTCCCCGCTTGGGAGAAGTTCGGCCTGTTCGGTCTGAAGTGCGTCAACAAGGAGGCCACCATCCGTGCCTACTCCATGGCCAACTATCCCGACGAGGGCGACATCATCACCCTCACCGTGCGTATCGCCACACCTCCCTTCAAGCCCAAGGATCAGGGTCCTGGCTTCATGGACGTCAATCCCGGTATCGCCTCTTCCTACATCTTCAGCCTCAAGCCTGGCGACAAGGTTGTCATGTCAGGCCCCTATGGTGAGTTCCGTCCTCAGTACGGCACTGGCCGTGAGATGATCTGGGTAGGCGGTGGTGCTGGTATGGCTCCTCTCCGTGCACAGATCATGCACCTGCTCAAGACCCTCAAGACCCGCGACCGCGAGATGCACTACTTCTATGGTGCACGTGCCATCGACGAGGTATTCTTCATGGAGGACTTCCTCGAGCTGGAGAAGGAGTTCCCCAACTTCCACTTCCACCTCGCTCTCGACCGTCCCGACCCCAAGGCCGATGCTATGGGCGTCAAGTACACCGCAGGCTTCATTGCTCCCGTGATGGGCGATACCTATCTCAAGCAGCATGAGGCTCCAGAGGACATCGAGTACTACCTCTGCGGTCCTCCCATGATGGCGAAGACCGTGCTCGACCTGCTCCACTCCCTCGGCGTAGAGGACGACATGATTCGCTTCGATAACTTTGGAGGATAATATGGGACTATTCGACATCTTTAAGAAAAAAGAAGTACTGGACGAGGGACTGCAACAGACAAAGCAGTCCCTCTTCAGTAAAATTACGCACGCCGTAGCAGGCCGCAGCACCATCGACGACGATGTGCTCGACGACCTCGAGGACGTGCTCATCACCTCCGACGTGGGTGTAGATACCACACTCGACATCATTGAGCGTGTCCAAGCCCGCGTCAAGCGCGACAACTACGTAGGCACCTCCGAGCTCAACGCCCTGCTCAAGGACGAGATTGCCGATATGCTCGCCAAGAGCGGCAACACCAGCACCGTCAACGGCTTCGACATTCCGCTGACCAACGATGGCAACCCCTACGTCATCATGGTAGTGGGCGTCAATGGCGTAGGCAAGACCACCACCATCGGTAAGCTCGCCTACCAGCTCAAGCAGGCTGGCAAGAAGGTCTATCTCGGTGCAGCCGACACCTTCCGCGCCGCCGCCGTAGAGCAGCTCGTCATCTGGGGCGAGCGCGTTGGCGTACCCGTTGTCAAGCAGCAGATGGGTGCCGATCCCGCATCCGTGGCCTACGACACCCTCGCCTCTGCCAAGGCCAATGGCGCCGACGTCGTGCTTATCGACACCGCTGGTCGCCTCCACAACAAGGTAGGCCTCATGAACGAGCTCACCAAGATTCGCAACGTCATGCAAAAGCTCGTCCCCAATGCCCCCCACGAAGTGCTCCTCGTGCTCGACGGCTCCACTGGCCAGAACGCCTTTGAGCAGGCCAAGCAGTTCTGCGCAGCTACCGAAGTCACCTCCCTCGCTATCACCAAACTCGACGGCACCGCCAAGGGTGGCGTAGTGCTCGGCATCAGCCATCAGATGCAGGTGCCCGTCAAGTACATCGGTCTGGGCGAGAAGATGACCGATCTCCAGCCCTTCAACGCCAAGGACTTCGTCGAAACGCTTTTCAGTAACTAAGGGTTCCGACTTACAAGAAACGAAAAAGGAGGGTGTGCCAAAAGTCTATTTCAGACCTTGGCACACCCTCCTTTTTCATATCAGGTAGCATGCTATAAGTCACGCATATCATAGTCATTAGAACATCTGCACATCCCACACCTCGACATATCATTATATTCCGTACTTTTGCACTCGCAAAGCCAAACAAGGCTGGCATACACTATTTCCTCAAAACCTCAAATTAGTTATCTGTATGGAACAATGGACATGCAAGGCGTGTGGATACACGCACATGGGAGACGAACCTCCCGAACGTTGCTCTCGATGTGGAGCACCATCTTCTCAATTTTACAAAAAATCAAAGTGTAAGTTCGAGTGGAGCATTACCAACATCATTTGCTTCGGCATTATTGCAGCCACTCTCCTCTACGTTTTCTGTGGATGCAGTTCGCCCCTCACAGTGGACAACTCGGTCATATCTGCTGTTGATCTGCAGAAGTTCCAGGGCAAGTGGTACGAGATTGCCCGTCTGGACCACCGCTTTGAGAGAGACATGACCCACTGCACCGCGCTCTACACTCTGCAGAAGGATGGTACCATCAAGGTGGTCAACACTGGCATCCGCGAGAACAAATGGAAGATTTCGGAGGGATGCGCCAAGAAGACCGCTACGCCAGCCTTGCTCCGTGTATCATTTTGCGGTCCCTTCTACTCCGACTATCGCATCCTTATGCTTGCTCCCGACTACAGCTACGCCCTCATAGGCGGTAGTAGCGACAAGTACCTGTGGATTCTCTCCCGCACCCCGCAGCTCAAACTTGATGCCAAGCACCGCATACTCCGCGAGGCGCAGCGCAGAGGCTACAACACTGAGCAGCTTATCTGGGTCAAACAAAAGTAGAAACCTACTGACTGCGCAGCGATAGTTCACCCCATACTCACTACACCCCACTCCAGTGATTACTGCACCATACACTAGTGATCACTACACTATACGCTAGCGATCACTACACTATACGCTAGCGATCACTACACTATACGCTGGTGTTCACTATCCATAGGGGTTGGGGTTGCTCTTCGCCGCGTCATTTCTCAGAAAAACATCAGCACCATCAGCACCCATCTAGCATAACATCCCACTAGTCAGCATGTTGCGGGTGTTGATAGCTTGACCAAATTTGGTGTATAGGCCAAATTCCTCTACCTATCAACATCTGCAAGCGACTCATGCACAACAGGTTATGTCTGATTGGTGTTGATGGTGCTGATATTTTCCTCGAACAGTAACGCAGGCTCCATCTTCTTTCTCCTCCCACCAGTATGCTCTCTTGAACGCGACTGTGCCAAGGCCTCAAACAGCCTCCTCTGCTCGTCCGTCATTAGCCCAAGCTTCATTCTCTTGCGCTGATACTTCACCCAGTTGCAGAGCGTCGTGTGTTTGTCGTTCTCGTCGTTCTTCATACCCCTGTTTCTCTCACAAAGTGTGGGTACAGTTCCTCGCCCAAACAGGGATTGTACCCAAATCCCTCATGGCAGAACGCCTTCAGTTCCTCAGGGTTGGTTAGCTGGTTCTGCAGGATGTAGCGCACCATGGCTCCACGGCACGCCTTGGCCCAGACGGCCTGAATCCTCAGACGGCCACTCGCCTGACGGACATAGAATAGAGGGTGTATGACCTTGACCTCCGACAGCACCCGCTTCCAGTCGAACAGATGCTCGAACTCCTCGGTGGAGAGATGCACGAGCACGCCATCGTCGGCCTTCACGCTATCGATGAGCGTCT
Organism: Bacteroidaceae bacterium; assembly: GCA_024400995.1. GTDB lineage: Bacteria > Bacteroidota > Bacteroidia > Bacteroidales > Bacteroidaceae > Alloprevotella. The sequence continues at coordinate 934 of JAKSLU010000032.1, read as the reverse complement.
GGGTCAGGGCAGCTCTCCGTTCTTTATGTAGTTTATAGACATCCAGCCCCTCACCATTTGGGCGAGAGGACTGAGGCGAAGGCTTCTCCATACGATAGGGCACTACCCCATCCATGGGGCGCAGCAGGCCGTAGAGAAAACAGGTGATCCACAGATGCCTCTGTCCATAGGCCAGGGCCTCCTCACCGAGCGTCTTGGCCTGCAGGTGCTTGTATGCCTGACCATTGTAGGCCATAACGGCTGGCATCTTCTCTGCCACCCCGAAGTTCTGGTACCTGCGCCAGTTCTCAGCCGCCAGCGACCGACTGCAACCCAGCTCCTTTGCCAGCATATCAACGTCGCATGCAGCCATCTCCATGGCCATCTCATCGGCCGTAGCCTGGAACCTTGGTGTAGTCAGAGGCCTCACCTCCGACTTTCCTACCATTATCTTGGCATTAGCGAGTAGTATCTGCATCGTTTTGTTAGGACCTGCTTATTTTTGAGTAAAGTGATTTATCTTCTGCCTAAGTCCCGTGAGTGTCAGCAGGATGAAGATAACTTCTACGGAGCTAAGAAGAACTCTGCGGCGAGATAGACTCTAAATCTTCTCTGGGCTAATTAATAGGAACTAGCTATAAATTATTCTATTCATATTCTTTATACTTACGTATTTATAAACAATTACATTCTTTCATCAACTTATACATATCGTTCTTATAGGCCTTGATCTCCTTTGGAGTGAAGATCTTCTCGATGATGCCTTCCTCGTTTACGAGATACGTTGTGCGGAGGACCCCGATGGTCCTTCGACCACACGCCACCTTCTCGCCCCAGCAGCCGAGTTCCTGCAGCAAGGTCGTCTCGGTATCAGCAATGAGCGGAAACTCCAGGCCCTGGGCATCTGGAAAAGCCGCGCGCGTTTGACCCCCGAGGGCGAAGTTGCGCTGACCCC
>JAKSLU010000031.1 GCA_024400995.1 Bacteroidaceae bacterium | reverse complement strand
CCGCCAAGCTCACCAACAAGAACCGCTATCCCGTAGTGCTGGGCATCACCTGTCTGTCGGGCCGTTTTGACAATGGATTCAAGACAATATATTGCATGGGGGAGCAGATGCTGCGTATGCCCGAGGCGGGTGCTGTGGCCTATATCGGTGCAACAGAGAATAGCTATGACGAGCCCAACAATGTGTACTATGCAGGCAAGAAACGCTACGAGGATGAGAACTATCTCGGCTTTATGCAGAGCCTCTTCCATCTGGCTGACGAGCAACCCCGGTCGCAGTACTCTCGTACCATCGGTGAGGCCAACGCTATGGGCAACTATGCCACAAAGGGATACTCCAACAGGTACTACCAGATCAATAGCGAGATATATACCCTCTTTGGCGATCCCACCTATCAGCCTCTGATCACCACCCCCCGCACCATGACCCCAGTGCTCCCCGAGAGCTACATGGCTGGCCATCTGGTCAGTCTGAGCGGAATCCCTACCGAGGCTGTGGTGTGCATCAGCCGTGGACGTGAAATTGCAGCTGTGGGTGTGACCGACAGCAAGGGACAGCTCACCCTCAAGCTGCCCGTAGAGACAGAACCAGGCGAATATACCCTCTATGCCTCCGTGCCAGGCTATACAGACTACTCGCACCGCATACAGGTGACCCGAAACGATGGTACGGAGGATGCTGATCCCTTTGCTCCTGCTGACGGAGAGATGCCCAGCATCAAGTGTACCGACATCCTGACCGCCAGCAATCTCGATACGCACAATGATGTCTGGCAGTCCTATGACGCCACCGACGTCTCTGGAGCTGAGTACAACACCTGGGTGTCAGGTGCAGAGATGCCTTGCATTCACATGCAGAACAACTACACCCGCTGCGGCATAGTGACCACCCAGACTGGAGGACTGGCCCGTCAGGTTGCCATCCGCTGGACTATGCCCAATGGTCAGCGTGACCGCATATCCGTCTATGGTAGCACGGAGCCCTACCGCGTGGCCAGCGACGTGTGGGATGAGAGCCTGCATGGCGAACTCCTCGGTACTATCACAAAGACGGGGGCCGTGGATAGCCTCATCATCAAAGGGGACTACCCCTACATAGCCCTCCGCGCTGAGAACCTGGCCTGCTATATGGAGTCCATCGCCATCAGCTGGGGTGAAAGGGGTACAACGACGGGTGTCGGTCTTGACCACAACCTCGACATCAAAGCGGGAGCAGAGTATGACCTCAGCGGTCGTCCTGTTCGCCAAAATACTGTATTCATTAAGAACGGCAATAAATACCTTAAGCGAAATGACTAATACCAAGTCCAAAACATGGGGCACGCGCCTCACGACATTGCTTGTCGCACTCTTTGCTCTCGGTCGAGTGGCTGCGCAGGATGTGACTATCGACCTCACCGTGCTGGGCCCACGCACCGAGCAGGGCATCACGCTCAAATACCACTGGTACGAACAGGGTGCCAACATCTCTGGAGACCACACCGACTGGGCTCTTGATATCAAGGCTCCCAAGCGCATGGCGCGCATTGAGTTTGTGGGTACCAGCAAGTCGGCTGCCAAGCTGGAGGTTGCCGACAAGAACGGCACCCTGGTTTTTGACCGTACAGGGACCTCCGTATGGACTGGCCTCTCAGACCATGTCAACATCGTCGGAGCCAGCAGTTCGACGGACTACTATATCAGTCGTCTCGATATTTGGTATGAGGATTCTCCCTACCTCTGCCTCTCGCCTGTCATCCAGTTGGGTGGCGGCCAGTTCACCATCTCTTCAGCCACAGCCGATGCAACCTGCTATGGCTCGCTCACTCCCATAGCCTCTGCCGATACGCAGCAGGGTGGCAGTTTGGCTCTGAGCAACTTTGAGGTGGCAGCCTATGCAGAGTCGCCCACCTGCCGCCGTTCCACCACCATCACCGAACAGGTGAGCATAGACGACCTCTTTGGCATCAACCTGCCCCAGTCAACCCGATCCGCGGCTCCCCGCAAGGCAGGAGAAGTCCAGACCTTCCAGCGCAACAAGGTACTGGTCGAGAAGCACACAGGTCTTAACTGTGGCTATTGTCCTTCGGGCGATGCTGCCTTCAGAGGCTACCTGGGGCGCCATCCTGAGCACGAGGATCATGTAATAGAGATACGCCACAATAGCTATGGCGCCATCGACTTTATGTATGTTCCCGGCCTGCACAGCCGTCTCTCCTCTTGCTGGGAAGTAAGGGGATGGCCCTGCTATATGGTGGATCGCTGTGATCCCAATGGCAATCGCTACACCAATGCCGGCGGCTATCACATCAGTTGGACCTACTGGAATGGTGAGTCCTACGACCCTATCACTCCGCGCTACACTAAGCCCACCCACGTGAGTCTCTCTCTCGATGGTTCCTCCTACGACCCCGCCACGCGTCAACTCATCGTGCATCTCTCTGGTCAGGTCACTCAGAGTCTGCCCGACCTCTGCGTCAATGTCTATCTGGCTCAGAACAAGATTAGTGGCTACACTAGCGACTCCTATCAGCACGTGACGCGCGCCTATCTGACCAACGATGTGGATGGTGATGCGCTCACACCCATTGATGGCGTTTATGATGTGACATACACCACCACGCTTCAGGACAAGTACGCTGGTGTCAATGCCGACCCCGACAACATGGAGGTCATAGCCTTTATCAGCAGTTTTAATTCCGAAGACTTTACCTACAGCGAGGTGCACAATGCCGACCGCGTGAGCCTCTCCGAACTGCCTGCTGTGGCACTCCCTTGCTGCGCCTCTCCTGAGATTGGCCTGCAGGACGGTACGCTTCATTTCGCAAGCGAGACCGAGGGGGCGACCTACTCCCATAGCTATTCCTCCAGCTTTGTACCCCTCACGGGTGCAGAGGGTTATCTGGATATGGCCTTCACGGTGACGGCTACCGCCCATGCAGAGGGTCATGCCTCCTCTCTCCCCACCATGCGCACCTTCACCTTGCGCGATTTGCTCACTCAGCGCAACATGACGACAGGTGTTGACCTTAACGATGTCCATGACCTCGGAGCAGGAGCAGTGTATGACCTGCAAGGGCGCCGCGCCAGTTCCTCCGCACGTGGTCTGCTCATTTCGGGCCGCACCAAGCTGCTGCGCTAGCACTATTTGGACATAAGTTACCAAATGAAAGAGAAAAGAGGCTGTGCCGAAAGTCTGCATTGGGACTTTTACAGCAGTGTGTTCAAGTTCCTCATGGAGGATGAGTACTTCACTGCACTCATGTAGGACGATTAGGGGCGATAAGCTATGGGCTCAAAAACGTACATCCCACTGCAGAAAAGGTCTGCGTGGGATGTCGTATTGAGCGTCATGTGGTCTATAAGTGCACAGTGTGTAGAAGAATGTATAGCTATACACTATGCAACATATTGTACCAAAGTATATTATGGCTTGATGTACAAAGATTGGGATCTACTTGACGAGGAGCTTGTCGTTGTCCTTGATGTTGATGCCCTGTGTGGTGGTGGACTGGCGCTGACCGCTGAGGTTGTAGATGGTGGAGGTGTGTGTGCGGGTTGCGCCATGAACGGTCTTGATGCCCTCGGGCGTGTTCTTGACATAGCGGAGGGTGAAGGTCTTGGCCTCACTAGCCACAGTTCCAGCCTCAGGCATACCACTCTCGTAGGTGTAGCCGTCGATGGTGGGAATGGTCAGGGTGATGGGATCACCAGCGTTGACCACGTAACGGTGCTCCTCTATCTTCTTAGGGGTGACCCAAAAATGACAAGAGTCCGCGACTTTCACAAGCCACGGACCCTCTGGGAATAGATAACTATAAAACGAGAAATGTATGCTGATTGTGTTTGTTCGGAGCTGGGTTAGAAGTTGAAGTTGAGACCCACGCCCAGTACGTCGTTCTTGCGTACGTAGTGGTCGGTCTTGGGACCAACGGCGGTGGCGGTCACAACATCGCGATCCTGATAGAAGGTGTGCATGTAGCCCAGATCGATGCTCAGGAGGTCGCAAGGATTGATGCGTACGCCTGCGCCCACCATATGGTTGCTGAGGTTGAAGCTCATATCGCTCATATACTCGTCGCTGAGACCGTAGCAGGTGCGCTGCCAAGAGCCGCTGATGGTGACATACTTGCAGATGTCCCATTCTACGCCAGCATTCAACTCCCAGGTGTTGTGCTCAATGCCGTCCTTGGTCATGCCCTCCCAGGGTAGGGTGTCGGTGAGGCGGTTGCGCTGCTTGCCAGTAGCGGTGGCACTCTTGTCAAAGTACTCATGGAAGGCGGCATTGATGCGCACCTTGCTGCAGGGGCTGTACTGAGCACCGAGGGTGAGGATGCCAGGGATGTCGCTGGCTACACTCTTGCCGTCGGCATAGTTGTGGAGGGCGCTAGTGGGATCTGCTGCCATCTGCTGAGCCATGGGGCTAAGCTCGCTGCTGTTCTCCAGGCGGATGCGGGTCTTGAGCTCATACTTGGCACCGAAGTTCCAGTGCTCGTTGGCACGTACGTCAAGGCCGATGATGGGGGTCACGCCAAAGCCCTTCTGATCGCAGTTGAGCGTGATGTCATAGCCGGCGAGGGGAGCGCTACCGTTAACGCCAGGGAATGCACCAGGGATGGCGGGGATGGAGTAGTGGGCGGTGATGTCTTTTACATAGCCATCGTAGCTGCAGGTGGCATAGACGCCGCGCAGACCTACGAAGCCAGCCACACGTTCGTTGAACTTGTAGGTAGCACCGAGCTGTAGGCCAAAATAGTAGGAGGTACCGTCCATGCTGGAGTTGATGCTGTAGCCCTTATACTGAGCCATGCTGCCGAGAGTAGCAGCGGTGGAGGGATCAAGATTGTAGGGATCTGCCTGCAGACCCTGAGTAATCATGGTGGGGAGCATGGCGGGAGCAAGACCGGCAATCTTGCCACCTACGAGAGACTCGAAGCTGCCGAGACCCTGGCCGAAGCTGCACTTACCGCCGCCACCGCCGAGAGCGAAGTGTGCGCTGACGCTCCACTTCTTGTGGTTCCAAACGGCAGAAACTGAGGGGATGACGGGTGCCTTAGCCTTGCCCTGAAATTCGCGAGTGGTCTCACCGGGAGCGGTGGCGTTCATGGCGAAGAGGGGGAAGGTGGTGGTGATGTTGCGCTGCTGGAAGGCAGACTGGCTGTTTACGGAGAGGTGCCATCCGTCGTTGAGGAAGGCAAGACCAGCGGGGTTGGAGTAGATGTTGGTGATGTCGATGGTGGCATCCTGGCTCATCTGACGCAGGAAAGCGGCGTTCTGATTCGTGTTGGTGAGCAGACCACCGGCGAGGGCAGTCATGCTGCTGGCTGCGATGGCTGCCATGAGAATAAGTTTCTTCATACTTTTGCTTATCTTTTTGTTAAGACGCTGCAAAAGTACGGCTATTTTGCACAGTGGCAAAGGAAATGTGCAAAAAGGAGTCGTAAATGTCCTTTTTTATGTGCTAAATGTCGTATGATGCTATACGAGAGTTGCAAAAATGGCACAAAACTGTCTAAAATGTGCAAAACCCCCATTAGGAGTGGCCTTACTCCTGGCAGCGTTGGTCGATGGCCACATGCCCCATGGTATGGCGTAGGTTAATTTCTACGCAAGGATGGAGTTGGTAGCCGTCTTGCGGATGGCGTACGACCATCTGATCGACACCGAGGGGGCCTGAGTAGTGGGGGGCTATCTCGCGCGAGAGCGCGTATATAAGTAATGTGCGTATATTCTGGACCTCCTCCTCGGATACATACTGCGTGAGGAGTGCGAGGTGCTGCTCGTCTGCCATGACAAGGTTGCCGCCGTGGTAGCCATTGTTCAGCATGGTGGAGTAGCCGAGGAACTCTACATGGCCTCTATGGCAGCGAAACTCCATGGCAAAGTCAGCCACACGGTCGTACAGGGGCTCAACCTCTATGCCGCCCTGCTCGCGCAGCACCTTGCGGATGCGGGCCTCGTTGTAGGTGAATACACCGCGGCCAGAGCAGGACCAAGGACTCTTGTAGAGGAGAGTGTCAGGGTTAAGGTCATGGTTGGGGTTGTCGTAAACGCCCTCCACCCACCAGCTCTGGAACTTGTCTGTGAGCATGGGGAGTATGCGAACGGCCGTCTGGCGCGAAGAGAGGTGGCGGATGGTGTCGAGCTGCTCCGTGGTGGGTAGGAGACGGTCGGGGCAACCACGACGACGGAGTTGATGGACAAGGCGGGCGTCCCATCCCCAGGGCACAACCTGCTCGATATTGTCCCATCCTCCCTGTTGCCAGAGCCACTCGTCGGTGATATCGCTCAGACACAGCCAACCCGGCAGGTGGACTTCATCCATCTGCCGGGCTGTCTGGCTGGGTGTGTAGTGTGGAGAGCCCGACGCCAAACACTCATCGTGAGAGGGGTTGAAGAGTCTAAGGGTCAAGGTCTAAAGCTTAATCTTCTTCTTAGCAGCCTTGCTCTCGTTGTGGAGGCGGTCGAGGGCGGTTACGACATAGGTGTATTTGTGCTGGCCATGCTCAAAGGGGAGCTTGTACATAGGCTCGTTGGTGATGGCCATGATGTGGGAGGGGTCGTTGATATCAACCTTTTCGCCCTTGGCAAAGGCATAGACTACATACTGGTGTGCGCGCTCCATCTCGCCAGTGGCCTTGGGGGAGGTCCAGAAGAGGTAGTAGCCATCGGGCATCCACAGGGCCTTGAGGTTTTTGACCTTGGCAGGTGCCTTGTCATCGATAAAGGGCATGAGGGGCTGCAGGGCGGGAGTCTGATGGTAGTTGGCCTTGAGAGCCGCAGCGTAGTTGCCTGTGTTGGCAGCCAGGGCAGCGGAGTACCACATGCAAGAGCCGCTCACACCCTTGAGGGAGCGCTGGAGGTCGAGCTTCTGCTTGAAGTCGCCGTGCTTGACCGTGCGGTCGATGTCCTGACCGATCACGAGGGGACGTCTCGCAGCATATTTGGCCCAGAAGCGGCAGAGGCGGTCGTAGTCTGCCGTCTTATGACCATTCTCCCAATAAACCTGGGGTACGGTGTAATCGACCCAGCCCTTGTTGATCCAGTAGAGCACGTCGGCGTAGAGGTCGTCGTAGTTCTGCAGACCACCCGTCTCGGAGCCAGGAATGCGGTCGCCAGCCTTCTGGTTGTGGTAGATGCCAAAGGGGCTCACGCCAAACTTGACCCAGGGCTTGGTGGCATGGATGGTGCGGTGGAGCTGCTCTATGAGCAGGTTGACGTTGTAGCGGCGCCAGTCACCGCGGTCGCTGATGCCGTTGCCGTAGTTGCGGAAGGAGGCATCGTCGGGTATGGGCTTGCCGGCCACCGGGTAGGGATAGAAGTAGTCGTCAATGTGCAGACCATCAACATCGTAGCGGCTCACGATGTCCTGCACCACGCGACAGATGTAGTTGCGGTTCTCCTGCAGGGCGGGATCGAAGATAAGCAGGTCGTCGTACGAGAAGAAGCGCTCCGGGCACTGCACATAGGGATGCGTCACGGCCAGTTCCTTGGTGCCCTTCGTCTTGGCGCGATAGGGGTTGATCCAGGCGTGGAGTTCCATGCCACGCTTGTGGCACTCATGTATCATCCAGGCCAGGGGGTCCCAATAGGGCGAGGGCGCTGTGCCCTGCTTGCCCGTCAGGAATCGGCTCCAGGGCTCCAACTGGCTGGCGTACATGGCATCAGCCTCACCGCGCACCTGGAACATGACGACGTTGATGCCACACTGCTGCATGGCGTTGAGCTGATCTGTGAGGCGACGCTGTGTGGCCTCGGTGCCCAGCCCCTGAAACTGGCCGTTGATAATCTGTACCCAAGCACCGCGAAACTCGCGTTTGGGGTTGTGACTGCCACTCTGAGCGGCTACGGTGCATACGGTCAGACAGAGGAGCAATAGGAAGAGGAGTCGGCTTGTCTTGTTCATTGTGATTAGTGTTTTGCTGGCAAAGTTACGAAAAATCTGCGAATTGCAGGCTATCCTTTTGGCTATTTCCGTGTTTATTCGTAATTTTGTGGGCTATGGAACTACAGACTCCTATCGAAATGCCGCCCCAGCCGCGTCCTCTGACCAGCGACAGCCGTGTTCTGCTGTTGGGCTCGTGCTTCGCGCAGGAGGTCGGCGTTCGGCTGCAACACCAGATGCCCGACGGGCAGGTTGTGGTCAATCCCCTCGGCCCCCAATACTCGCCAGAGGTGCTGGCTCACACGCTGTGTGCCTGGCTCCGAGGTGTGCCCGAACTGTCCCCATTTGAGGGGCGCGACGGAATGTGGCACAGTTGGCAGGCCTCGTCCGTATGTTCCGCTACTACACAGGAGGAGTGTGTTCGTCGCCTGCACGAAGCCTGGGAGCAGGGTAGGGAGGCTCTGCTGAGTGCCACCCACATAGTGCTCACATTCGGTACCACCCGCTACTATCGTCTTGCTGATGCTGCCGACAACTACTCAGGCCAGGTCGTAGCCAACTGTCACAAGGAACTCTCCACTCGTTTTAGGGAGGAAGAGCCCAGCCTGGAGGTACTCATAGCTGACTGGCAGTCACTCATCGCTGAGCTACATGCTCTGCCGCAACGGCCCGAGGTCATCCTCACCGTGTCGCCCTACCGCTACCGCAAGTATGGCTACCACACGTCGCAGTTGCACAAGGCGCGCCTACTCCTCCTCTGCGATGCGCTCAGCGGCGTGACCCACTATTTCCCTTCCTACGAACTGTTGCTCGACGAACTGCGCGACTATCGCTTCTATGCTCCCGACATGCTCCATCCCAGCGAGCAGGCTGTGGATTATATAGCTGATCGCTTCAGAGAGTGGGCTTTTACGCCCCAACTCCTGACCGAGGCCGATGAGCGTCTCAGGGAGTGGCGCCGCCGCCAGCATCGTCCCCTCATGTGAATTGACGCAATGGAAAAACTCTGGAACAGCAATTATCTCAAGGTTTGTCTGGCCAACTTCATGAGCAACTTCTCGTTCATGGTGCTGGCTCCGCTGCTTCCGCTCTATCTGAGCGATACCTTCGGTGCCGACAAGCACACCATCGGTGTGGTGCTTTCGGGCTATACCGTTGTAGCCCTGTTAGTTCGTCCCTTCAGCGGCTACATTACTGACTCCTATCCCCGCAAGCGCGTGCTCGTTCTGAGCTACGGGCTGTTCTCCTTATTCTTTGCTCTGTATCTCGGTCTGAGCACGTTACCTGCTACTTTGGGCTTGATGGCCTTTGCATTTGTGCGCACTCTGCACGGTGGTCCCATGGGGCTGGCCACCACAGCTACTACCACGGCCGCCATCGATGTACTACCAGCGTCGCGCAGGGCAGAGGGTATAGGCTATTTCGGCATAAGCAACAATCTCGGTACGGCCATCGCCCCCTTTGTCGGCCTCTATGCCTACGATCTGACGGGCTCCTACATGGTGCTCTTCGGGCTGGCATTTGTGGCCAGCCTGACAGGCTTTGTGGCCAACAGCACAGTGCACATACCCGCTCGTGAGGTAGTCCCCAACAAGGAGGCCGTGAGCCTCGACCGCTTCTTCCTCATAGCCGCGTGGCGACAGAGCCTGATGCTCGCCTGTTTCAGCTTTAGCTATGGTGTCATTTCAACCTATCTCGCCATCTATGGCAAGGAGGAACTGGGCATCACGACAGGTACGGGCGGCTTCTTTCTGCTCCTATCCATCGGCCTGATGTCCTCCCGCCTCGTCGGGGCACGTTCGCTGCGACAGGGACGCGTGGTGGAGAATGCCAGTGTGGGCATGTGCATCAGCCTCATAGGTTTTCTGCTCTTTGCCGCCTTCCATAGTCCGCTGGGCTACTACGGTTGCGCCCTGCTCGTAGGCCTGGGAAATGGCCACATGTTTCCTGCCACGCAGACCATGTTCATCAACCTGGCCTCCAACAACCAGCGCGGTACGGCCTCCTCGAGCCTGCTCACCAGCTGGGATGTGGGTATAGGACTGGGTGTGGTGTTCGGCGGTATTGTGGCCGAGCATCTGGGCTATGGGCCCGCCTTCTGGATGGCCTGGGTGGTCAATCTGCTCGGCGTGCTGTTCTACTTTGGCTTTGCACGCCGACACTACACAACGCACAAACTACGATAAACTCCTTTATATGAAGAATACATCCGCCCTCCTTTTGGGACTCCTGCTGTCCTCCACTCTGATGGCACAGCCCCTCAAACTCTCCAAGGTCTCTGCCGCCCGCCAACGTGTGTGGTCGGAGTGGCAGCAACGCATGAACCGCCATGTGCGTACCAACACCCCAGCGCAGGACATGACCGATGCCTGGTTCTATACCTGGACACTCCCTGCTGATCTCGAACCCAACGCCGAATGGAACTACTACTGGGGACGTTGCGGCTCCTCTCTCGCTGAGGGTGAGCAGACCGCCCCTCAGCCCATGGTGCTCTACCTCCACGGTTCTGGTCCCCGCGAGCAGGAGTGGAAGACGGGCTACAAACTCGCGCATCATTTTGGTAAGGAACTGGCCGGCTACTACTGCGTGCCCCAGATTCCGCAGGAGGGTCAGTGGTATCGCTGGTATCAGCGTAGCAAGCAGTGGGCCTATGAGCGACTGCTGCGCCTCGCCATGGCCAGTGGCCAGGTAGATCCAGATCGCATCTATATGATAGGCATCTCCGAGGGTGGCTACGGCAGTCAGCGTCTAGCCTCCTTCTATGCAGACTATCTGGCTGGCGCAGGTCCCATGGCAGGGGGTGAACCCCTCAAGAATGCCCCTGCCGAGAACTGTGGAAACATAGGCTTCTCACTCCTCACGGGTGCTCAGGACAAGGGCTTCTATCGTGATGAACTCACCTACTGGACGCAGCAGGCTTTTGACTCCCTGCAGGCCAGATACAAGGATCGCTTTGTACACCGTGTCAATCTCATTCCCGGTCGAGGCCACTTTATCAACTACGACCTTAGTATGCAGTGGCTCAAGCACTTCCAGCGCACAGCCCAGCCTCGCCAGTTTATGTGGGAGGACTTTGAGATGGATGGCCGTCGTCGTGAAGGATTCTACAACCTGCAGGTACTGGAGCGTAGCCAGGGCTATCGCCAGATGTATCGTATGAATATTGAGGGGCAGACCGTGCGTCTCACTGTGGACGACGTGGCCTATCAGACCATACAGACCGACTCCGTGTGGGGCATAGAGATGCGGTTTGCACGCCAGTTTACACCCTCCACCACGGGCCGTCTGCGCCTCTATCTGAGTGAGGAACTCGTGGATCTGAGCCGCCCCGTGAGCATCGTAGTCAATGGCGTGGAGGTGTTCCGCGGCAAGGTCAAGTGCGACGAGCGCTGGCTGCACGAGAGCCTGCGTCTGTTCTGCGATCCCCGCCGTATATTCCCTGCGGCCGTGGAGTTCAGCGTAAAGCCTTGATAGGCTCAAAAGAATAGATAGACAAAGGTTCGCAGCATCATGGCAGAGGCCTATGTGAGGGGGACGTGGAGAGTCCTCCGAACTACTCCTGCGCGGTGGTGATTTCGCCTGCTAAAGACTGATGCAGGAGTTCAATGATGCGAGGACGTGGCAGACCGCTGCCAAGGAGTACCATGAGCTTGGTGAGCATGGCCTCCCATGTGCTGTCGTAGCCAGGCACCACGCCAGCCTCCAGGAGGAGGCGCGAGGTCTGGTAGCGGCCCATCTCTACGGCACCCTCGTCACACTGGGTGATCTAGGTGTTGGAGATCAGGTACATGGTGCCGCTGGTATAGATGAAAGGATGTTTACGGCTGTAGTGTGTCAGTAAATATATTTGCGACCGTTGTGTATGAGGAGACCATGCTGTGTCCTCTGGCTGATGCGGCGGCCTTGCAGATCATAACAGCAGTTATCGTTAAGATCAAGGTCAAGGTTAGCGTTAACGTTAACCAGAGTGCCTACGTGCTCGTGCATCCATGCTGTGTGCTGGACAAGCCAGGCCATGTCGGTGTCAAAGTCTTCGAGGAGAGGGCAGTCGGTGTAGTTCCAGCGCTCCTTGTCGTACGCGAGGGAGATCTCTATGTCCTCGCTGAGTTGGCTGTGGCGGTAGTCCTCCACCCATTGCTGAAGGCCCGCTAGCAGCTGGTCGCCCAGCTCGTACCAGAGGCGAGAGTAGGTCTGCTGAAAGAGAGGGTTACTGCTATTGAGGAGTCGCTGAAACACAGGGTCCTCCATGTGTATGCGTGACCACGAGTCGGTCATGCGCATGCAGTGGTCAAAGTCCCACAGTGTGGTCATGGCCAATGGGGAGGCTACGTCGCGCAGGACGAAGTACATGTTGCTGCCACCACTGTCCCAATTGCCCAGAAAGTCCTGCAACATGAGCCAGCGGGCGTAGCTCCCTACGTCGATATACGCTGGGTATGTGCCATCCTCTATCGACTGCTCTACCTCTGCCAGACGCTGCGCGATGTACTCCTGTTGCAGAGAGGTGGGCTCTTCGGGGTACTTGAAGGTCCACTTGTACTGAGGTCCAGCGTAGAGGGGAGAGGTGACGCAGTAGTATTCCTTCCACCAGTAAGCATCGCGCTCTATGATGTAGCCTTCCTCACGGTCGAGGCTGATGCGGCACTTGTCATTGTGCTTGACACTCTCGCAGAGAATGTAGAGTCCTTGGTAGTCACCATTGATGACCACGTTGACGTAACGGCAGGCTGGCGTCCACTCCTGCCCCGCTAGGCGACAGGCTTCTAGTCCCAGCATGGCGCGGTCGCCACGGTCGAGCAGAATCCAGTCCTTGTCGCGTAGGTCGGAGTCGGTGTGGCGCATGAGCAGGTCGGCCTTGCGCTGGAGCTTAATCTTGTAGGGCTTCTTTTCACGATAGGCGCTTGTGTTGCCGCGTATGCGTAGTGTCACACCTGCTACATCGGCTTGGTACTCACCGCTGTCATAGATTGGCTTGCCTTCCTGTCGGATGGTGAGGCGGGCGGGCACCTTGGTGGCGTTAGCAATGGACTCTCCCATGGCCCCCTCAGGATGGGTCACGTAGGTGCAGGTGGGGAGCTCGCCGTTGAGGGTGGTGAACTCCAGAACGGGCAGGCATAGGGCATCGAGCGTCTCGGCAGGCAGTCGCAACTCCGCTCTCATGCTGAAGGGGAGCAGTATGAGCAGCAGGCTGGCTAGGCGGACGTAGTACATAAGTTTGTGAAGGGCAAAAAGGCGGAGCGAGGGGTTGGCGCTGTGCTCCAGATGACGGCGCACAGGTCCATCACACAGAGGTGCTAGTAGGCGGAGCATAGGGTGCAGCCATCGGTGTTGGCGCAGGAGCCGCAGGAGGGTGATGTCCTCCGCCAGACGGTCCTCAAACTCATGGGCTGTGCGCAGGGCCTCCTCCGTCTTGCGCAGAAAGGCCGTGTTAGTCTCTATGTCGGTATTGAGCAAGGGGTTGTCGATGCCGCGTATGCGATAGCCGGCCCGTTGCAGGTCTCGCCCGAACTGTACGTCCTCGTAGCCGTAATGGCGATAGCCCTCGTCAAAGGGAACGTGCAGAGCGACCTCGCGGCGTATCATAAAGCAGAAGGAACGAAACTGCTCACTCACATACCCGTGGCGGTGCTCGTAGTCCTTCTCGTACTTCCAGCGCAGGCGGCGGTGCGGATCGGGGCATGTGTCGGGATGCACAATGCCACCGCAGATGACGTCGGCTCTGCTTTCGCCAGTAGCCTCTGCGGCCTCTAGGTAGCGCTGCAGAAAAAGCTCGCCACCCCGCTCAGGCAGGGCGGCATCGCTGTCCATAAAGAGGAGCCACTCTCCCTGTGCCTGGCGAGTCAGATAGTTACGGATGGCAGAGCGCCCTACGTTCTCCTGGCGGCGCACATAGCGGCAGTGGGGGAGGTCGTTGATCTTGTGGTTGGCGATGGCCTTGACCTGATCACGACTACCGTCATCGGCCACTATGATCTCGTGGTCAATACCCAGTGCAGTGGCCTGCTGGTGCAGACTCAGTACCAGCGGGTAACACACAAAGTCGTATGTCGGGATCAGGATGGAGAGCATCATGATGGGGTGGGTTTGCTATTTGTGAGTGCAAATGTAGCCAATATTTCCGAGGTGGCCAAGCCTTTTCGGAGAGAATGTTTGGCTATGTCGCATTTTATGTCTATCTTTGCCACTCATTATAACATACACACGCCCGCGTATATGTACAAGAAGATAGGTTACATACTCCTCTCCATCTGTCTGCTATGCACTCCCCTATGGATGCACGCTACCCCCGCTCAGCAGGAAGGGCAGAATCGACAGTTGGAGGCCTACCTCGTGACTTGCTCTCCTGGCACTGAGGCCTATGAGGTGTATGGCCACACGGCTCTGCGCATTCGTGAGATGCGAGAGGGTGGGGCAGACTTTGTAGTGAACTACGGCGTGTTTTCCTTCAAGGAGGACAACTTCCTCCTGCGCTGGCTCCTGGGTGAGACCGACTACTCGGCGGAGATACTGCCCTATGGCGTGTTTCGTCAGGTGTATGAGCGTGGTGGCCGTAGCATAGTGGAGCAGCAACTCCAACTGACGCAACCTGAGGTGCAGCGCCTCGCTACCATCGTCACGGTCGATGTGCAGGCGGCTCACTACGAGGGTTGGACGTATCGCTACAACTTCTTTTATGACAACTGTACCACCCGCGTCATAGATGCTGTGGAGCAGGCTCTGGGTGATAGTGTTCATGTCGTATGGCCAGAGGCTCAGCAGCAGACGCTTCGCCAGATGCTACACCAGTTTGCGCAACCCACGAGCCCGTGGATGAGCGAGGGGCAGGACATGCTTATAGGCATCGAGGTGGACAAGCCTGCCACGATGCGTCAGCAGTTGTTCTCTCCCATCTGGGCTAGTCACTATGCTGCCCAGGCCGCTATTGTGCGTGCCGATGGTAGTCGCACTCCGCTTGTGTCGGGAACTGCAGCTGCTCTCCCTGATGCGGATGTCAGCAACCCTCTGGAACTCCCCTTCAGTATAGCAGGTTTAGTCCTGATAGCTGGCGCCATCTTCCGACGTTTTAGAGGAGGTTGGTGGCAGATGCATGTGGCAGTTCACACGCTGCAGGGACTAGCTGGTATGGTCATTGCTTTTCTCTTTGTGTTTAGTACCCATCCTGCTGTGGATAGCAACTGGCTCATTGTGGCTTTCAATCCTCTGTGGTTTGTGGCTGCATGGTACGTATGGCGTCACCATGGCAAGACACAAGGTTATGCAGGTTGGTGCTACAAGGGCTCTATAGTTATGACTATAGCCTTATTGGTGGCTGGCAAGATTTGCGGCCAGTGTTATCCTCTCTCTGCTGTACTCCTAAATATCTATCTTATGTTCAGTTTACCTCTGCATGACAAGACCAAATAACATACTACTTACCCTGCTCACAGCCCTGGCGGCTAGTGGCCAGATGCAGGCGGCTGCCAATGGAGGTCTGCCTAGAGTGGTCGTCAATATTCTTGTCGATCAGCTCCGTTCGGACTATTTGGAGGCCTTCATGCCCTTGTATGGCGAGGATGGATTCAAGCGACTTCTGGCAGAGGGTAGGGTCTATACTGGTGCAGAGTATCCCTTGTCTCACACCGACCGAGCCACGGCTGCAGCCACTGTGAGTACGGGCTCTGCACCTGCCAACCACGGCATTGTGGGGCTGCACTGGGTGGATCGTGAGCAGTTGCGCCCCGTGTTCTGCGTCAGCGACAAGACAGTGCAGGGAATAGGAACCCGCGACCAGTACTCTGCTGCCATGCTGAGCACCAGTACCATCGGCGATGAACTCAAGGTGGCGAGCGAGGGCAAGGCGCTTGTCGTTTCGCTCGCTCCTATGGCAGAGACGGCCATACTGCAGGCTGGTCATGCTGCTGACCACGCATACTGGCTGGACGATGAGACGGGTCAGTGGGTGACTTCCTCCTACTATGGCACCGTCGTACCGCACTGGATAAAGTCACGTAATACTCAGCTGTCTGCTCGTGGTGCACAGATTGTGTGGGAGCCCTCTAGCGATCTTGTTGGTAACTTCTCCTATTTCCTTTCGGGAGGTATGCGACAGCCTTTCCGCCATCAGATGAAGTCTGCCGACCGATTCCGTCAGTGGAAGACCTCTGGCCTCGTCAATAGTGAGGTGGCGGCTGCCGCTGAGACGCTGATGCAACTAGGTACGCTGGGGTTTGACAAGATTACCGACTATCTCGCACTCTCACTCTATGCCGGTGGCTATGAGAGTCGCACCGCAGCGGAGGCTCCTCTGGAGATACAGGACACCTACGTGCGCCTCGATGCAGCCATAGCGCGCATTCTGCGAGCACTCGAACTGAAGGTCGGCAAGGACAACTTCCTTCTCACCTTTACCTCCACGGGCTATATTGAGGAGACTAATACCGACCTGTCGCGCTATCGTATTCCCACGGGCACCTTCGATATGAAGCGCGCCCAGGGCCTCCTGGCTATGTATCTGCGTGCAGTCTATGGCCGGGGTGACCTCATCTCTACCACCTACGGCACGGAGATATATCTCAACCACAAGGCCATCGAGGACAACCAAATTAACTACTCCGAGCTGCTGGAGCGTTGTCAGGACTTCTTGCAGCAGTTGGCTGGTGTGCAGGATGTCTATGGTAGTGTGCGCCTGCTGCAGGGTGGCAGTACCGCAGGTCTCTCCCGCATACGCAATAACTACAATGTGCAGCACTCTGGCGACCTCTCTATCGCCGTGCTGCCAGGATGGCACGCCGTCAACACCGACTCAGGGCACAACCGCATCAGTCGTGCCTCGTACGTGCCCTTTCCCATCATTTTCTATGGCGCAGGCATCAGGCCTGAGCGCATCAGCGATGCCACTACAGTGGACTATATTGCTCCTACTCTGAGCAACGCCATGCGCATCCGTGCACCCAATGCCTGCGACAAGTCACCACTGTTCTAGTTCCCCCCCCCCCCCATGTGGAGATCCTAGAACTCCTAGAAAATCTAGAAAGTCTAGAAAGTCTAGAACTCCTAGCGTACATGAGATAATTACCCCTAACCCCGATAATAACAACACATACAATGGATATAATCAAATTTCTCTCAAACATTTTCGGCAACAAGGCCTCTCGCGACATGAAGGAGATTCAGCCTTGGGTCGAAAAGATTAAGGCCGCCTCGCCTGCCATTGAGGCCCTCAGTCACGACCAGTTGCGCGCCAAGACCAAGGAACTCCAGCACCACGTGCAGTCCTCTGCCGACGACCTGCGTGCCAAGGTGGCCGAACTCAAGTCCAAGATTGACAGTACCCCCATCGAGGATCGTGCCCCCATCTTCGCCCAGATAGACAAGTTGGAGAAGGAAGTGCTCGACCGCATGGAGGAGGCTCTGACCGAGGTGCTCCCCGAGGCCTTCGCTATTGTCAAGGAGACCGCTCGTCGCTTTGCCCAGAACGAGACCATCACGGTCGAGGCCACCGATTTCGACCGCGACCTGGCCGCTCGTCACGACTTTGTCACCATCGATGGTAACAAGGCTATCTACCAGAACCACTGGTTAGCAGGCGGCAACGAGATGCACTGGGACATGGTGCACTACGACGTACAGCTCTTTGGTGGCGTCGTCCTGACCCAGGGCAAGATTGCCGAGATGGCTACAGGTGAAGGTAAAACCCTTGTAGCAACCCTCCCTGTGTTCCTCAATGCCCTGACCGGCAACGGTGTTCACGTCGTTACCGTCAACGACTATCTGGCCAAGCGTGACTCCGAGTGGATGGGTCCGCTCTATATGTTCCACGGCCTCTCCGTCGATTGTATCGACAAGCATCAACCCAACTCTCCCGAGCGTCGCCGTGCCTACCAGGCCGATATCACCTTCGGTACGAACAACGAGTTCGGCTTTGACTACCTGCGCGACAAC
>JAKSLU010000030.1 GCA_024400995.1 Bacteroidaceae bacterium | reverse complement strand
AAATTGATGTTGGGCTTTGCGGCAGCCTTCTGCTCCAGAAATTGTGGGTTTATGTTGAGGCGGAAGAGAATCTGGCTTCCGCGGTTGTTCTCGTCGTGCATCAGTCCCAGCAGGAGGTGTTCCGCTCGCACCTCAGTCTGTCCGAGACGGCGTGCCTCAGCCTTGCCAAGAGCCATTATGCGTTCAAGTTCGGGTGATATGTTGCTCAAGATGTGAGTTCTTTAGTTTATTAATAATAGATAATGTGTAATAAATGGGGCAGGGGAGCGCTTAGAACCTACGGAGTTCCTCTGCTATGGCTTCGTGAACCTCCTGACAGGCCGGTACGAGGGGCAGACGCAACACATTGTGGCAGGCTCCCATCTGGCTCATAATAGACTTGATGCCTGCAGGGTTGCCGTCAGCCATTGAGAGGCGTATGAGAGGCTTCAGGTGCTGGTTAGCCTCGGCATCCAGGTTGTGAGCCACCCTGACAAACTCGGCGGCAAAGGCATTGGCTATCACGCTAATAACACCTACGGCACCCATCTCGATGAGTTGGAGAGCCAGTCCGTCGTCTCCGGAGAGGACTTCAAAGCCCTCAGGTGCACCCTCCATGATAGCCTGGGCCTGATCGAGCTTGCCGCTGGCCTCCTTGACAGCCACAACATTGGGACAACTGCGAGCTATGCGCAGAACAGTATCTGCTGTCATATTGACGCCCGTACGGCTAGGAACGTTGTAGAGCACAACGGGGAGAGGCGATGCCTTGCTAACGGCCTCAAAGTGGCGATAGAGGCCCTCTTGTGAAGGCTTGTTGTAGTAGGGCGCTACGATCAGAACGCCATCAAACGCGTTAGTATCAACCGACTTAACGGTCTGGCAGACAGCCTCAGTGCAATTGCTTCCAGCACCGAGCATAAGAGGCACTCTGTGGTTGTTGACGCGCACAACTGTCTGTATGATAGCAGCTTTTTCTGCTTCGGAAAGGGTAGGGGGCTCAGCCGTTGTGCCGAGTACACAAAGAAAGTCCACACCTTCTGTGATTTCCTTCTCTACGAGTGTCTCAAGGGCAGCAAAGTCAATACTACCGTCCTCGTTGAAGGGTGTTATGAGGGCAACACCCAAGCCCCTGAAAGGGTTAGTCATTATGAGACTGTCTATTTAGTTCTTTTTGTTTCGGTTTAGCATTTCCTCACGGTAGGCCTCGTAGTTGTCTATGTAGCCTTCGGCAATGTAGGGCTGGGACGCCATGCAGAGGCATAGCGAATCTGGCGTAAAGTCGTGGAGTTCGCACCAGGTGTAAGGCGGAATGTATAGGGCCTTGTCCGTGCTGTCCAGCGTGATGATCTCAGTTTGTTTTCCGTTCGTGACATCTACGCAGAACTTGCCAGCTGCTGCGATGATCAGCTCGCCACAGGTTCTGTGTGCGTGACAACCGCGTTTTTCGCCGGCAGGTACGTTCTTGATCCAGAAGCAGCGTTCTATCTTAAAAGGAATCTCTGCGTCGTTCTGCACGAAGAACAGTTCCCCGCGCTCATCACTGACTCCTTTTATATTATATAATGTGTACATATCTGCGTTTTGTTTGTGCGAGTCTAAATTTTGTTTGTAGCTATCTGCGTTTTTTGCTTGTTGCTAATCGTAGCGTAATAATCGTGCGCCAACTCCTCGGTAGGGGGGCTTTATGTTTGTTAATTAAACATAATACCCATTGGAATTATTCAAGAGGTTTTTGTGTCTCGTAGCATCCAATATCGGGCTTGCCGTCGTCAAATCGTGAGCGTCCCAGCCTGTCGTGCGTGTACGTCTGGCGTGTGACGTCGGGATCGGCTGCATCAATGGCGAGGGACTTGGGATTGAGCGTAAACTCAAACAGTAGTCGTGAGAAGTCAAACTCCGGCAGGAAGTTTTTCTCTCTACGCGTGTCCTCACGACCATCCTTGTTGCCGTCGTCCTCCCATACGCAATTCTTCTGGTTCATCGCGTCAGACTGTGGCGTACAGAGCAGACAATTTGTAAAGCTATAGGCAAACTGTGTCACGTCATTCTCCGTGCTACAGTCGTCACCCATAATCTCATCATCGCACATGCCGGATATCAGGCAGTTGTAGAAGTCCAATTGTGTGAGCGGCAGCTTCTGTTCGTCCTCGAAGTTGGCAAAACGTAGTGCCACGCCAGAATTGCCAGTTGCTATGTACATGTAACGTGCTATGGTACAGTGCACAAACATGTAGTTTCCGCCGTATAGATTGACACAATCTGCGCCGGAGTTGCTAATCTGCGTGTTGCCAACATAGAGATCGGACATGTGGGACTCAAGAGCGTGTCCGTTGACGTTGTGTAGGACGCTATTCTCTATCCGGACTTCGGCCGAGTCGCACTTGATGGCATACTGGGCGCTGTGTATGTCGCAGTAGTTAAGCAGATTGTCCTGGCTATTGGGCAAGAACTTGACCCCCTGCCACTGTCCTGGCACCCGATCGTATGGCTGGAGTGGAAACATCATGCCGAGACGGTCTCCTCGCAGCACAACAGGATGGTCGAGAGTGCCTTGTGCAACAAGCGTGCCAGCCACCTTGAGGCCAGCTGAGGACTGGAAGTATAGCTGCGTGCCAGGCGTGAGTGTGAGGGTTGCACCAGGGGCTACATAGAGCGAATCGAATACGTGGTAAGGACGCTTCGAGTCGAAAACAACATCATCGCTAACTACCATTCCGTGGAGCTCAATAAACTCCTGAGTATAAGCGGATAGAACAACGCTACTTATTCCTCCACTCTCAGTAGTAAAGGTGAGCCGGTCCTCCATGAGTTGTGGGTCGTCCATGTCGGTAGTGGGAGCCTTGAGCGCAACAAACACACAGAGTGAATCACCTGCGAGCACGTCGAGGCCACCCCCTACTCCATTGACGAGATACTCGCCGTCCACGTTGACATGAAAGGGAGATACACTCCCCTGCCCCAGGCGTACGTCCGAGAGCCTTACGGCCTTCTTGGAACGGTTGTAAACCCAGAAGTTGAAGGTGTTGGTGAGTTTGCCTGCATAGACGGTATCCATGGCGAGGGTATCTACTCCCGCCACCAACACGTCCGAGGGAGAGGTCGAGAACTCGTCCTCTCCAAGGCATCCGTACAGGCATAGGAGTACGGATGGCAGGTATAGCAGTATGCGCAGACTTTTCAGCATCTTCGGTGTTTGGGAAATGAGGTGCCTCTGGGCTACTTGGTTACACGTGCTTGAGAATATCGAGCAGATGATCCCAAACGAGCTGTACGGTAGGTATGAGCAGACGCTCGTCGGGTGAGTGTACGCCACGGAGCGTGGGACCGACGCTGATCATGTCGAGCTCGGGGTACTTCTCGCTGAAGAGGCCGCACTCCAGGCCTGCATGGATGGCGAGAATTTCGGGTTCCTTGTTGAACAGGCGTACATAGCTCTCGCGTGCGATGCGCAGTATCTCGCTCTTGGGGTTCATCTTCCAGCCAGGATAGCCCTCGTTGCTCACGGCCTCGGCGCCGCCCATCTGGAAGGTGGTGCGAATGACGCTGGCCATATACTGCAGGTTGCTGGCCACGGAGGAGCGCTGACTCGTGGTGACGAGCACTACCCCACCCTCCTGCTTGTGGATGCTGGCCAGGTTGCTGCTGGTCTCAACCAGCCAGTCGAGGTCCTGACTCATGGCGAACACGCCGTTGTGAACAACATGGAGAGTGCGGAGCATCTGGTCGCTCACGGCCTTCTGCATACAGGTCTGAGCAGGAGTCTCACTCTCAAGCGTCCACTCCATGTTGGGCTCTGTGGCAGAGAACTCCTCCTCGGTCTGAGCGGAGAGCACATTGAGCTTGACACGGAGAGTCTCCTTATAGGCCATGGGAACGGCAATGAGTGCCCAGCCCTCGCGAGGAATAGCGTTGTGCAGGCCGCCGCTCTGGATGTCCACGATGCGGAGGTCTGTCTCCTCCATCACCTGCATGAGGTAGCGCACGAGGAGCTTGTTGGCGTTGGCAAACTTCTTGTTGATATCGTCACCAGAGTGGCCACCATGCAGGCCCTTGATGCCCACGCGGGCAGTGAAGTAGCCTGCGGGAATGGCTTCTTCTTCGAAGTGGAAACGAGCCTCAGTGCGTACGCCACCAGCGCAGCTCACAAATATCTGACCCTCGTCCTCGGAGTCGAGGTTGATGAGGTACTTGCCGGTCATAAAGCCGCTCTCGAGCCCTTCGGCACCTGTCAGGCCAGTCTCCTCGTCGCGAGTGAAGAGGCACTCGATGGGGCCGTGTTCGATGTCGTTGCTCTGGAGCACAGCCATCTGCATAGCCACGCCGATGCCATCGTCGGCACCAAGCGTTGTGCCCTTGGCGCGGAGCCACTCGCCATCTACATAGGTCTGGATGGCATCGTTGTCAAAGTCGAACTCCACGTCGTTGTTCTTCTCGCAGACCATATCCATGTGGCTCTGCAGGACAACGGTGGGACGGTCTTCCATGCCGGGAGTGGCAGGCTTGCTGATGAGCACATTGCCCGTGGCATCAGTCTTGGTGGGCAGGCCGAGGCTCTTGCCGAACTGCTGGAGGAAGGCAATCATCTTCTCCTCGCGCTTGGAGGGGCGAGGTATCTTGTTAACAAATTCGAAACAGTCAAAAACTACTTTGGGTTCCATAATAATATATAACGTATTAGTATTAATTTAGCAGACTTATCGTAGCAGAAGCACGTCACCAGGTCGTGGGTGATAGTCAGCAAGTAGATGATTGAGCTTGTAGAGTGTTTTCATGCGTATGCCATACATCTGCGAAATACTGTGCATAGATTCCTCTGCTCGCACTATATGTGTCTTTCCTTTGAGAGACTTAGCTGCACGACTATGCTTCTTGTCTAGATAGATAGGGCAACCATGCGTGGGTTGATAACCAGCAGGATACTCATTTATATGGCGCAACTTTCGCTCAGACAGACCATAGACGCGTGCCAAAGACTTCCATGTATCACCATTCTCTGCAATTATGTAGCGCGACCCATTGCAAAAGCGTACAAGGTCGTAGATAGAGTTGTAACGCACATGTTGTGGCGTAACATTCTTTGCTTGGTCGAAAACATTAGAAGAACTAGACACGTTACCAACTGGATGGTCATACTGATGGAGGTCGTACTGTTCAATGAGCCGAATCAGCTTTTCTGCATAAGTAGGATTAGTAGCATATCCACAAGCTTTAAGGCCATGTGCCCATCCCTTGTAGTCATCTACTGGCAAGGATGCTAAAGGCTGATAACGTGAGCGTTTGAGAAACTTAGAATGATCCTCGTAGCTCTCAGAAGGGGAGTTGTAAGCGCGAAATTTTTCGTTGGGTTTGTCATCATCCTTAACAACATAAGGCCCAGTCCAATCAGTTGTTACCTTGATACCAAAGTGATTGTTTGCCTTATTTGCCAAATAGCTTTGTCCCGCTGCACTTTCCAGCAGAGCCTGTGCCAACGTGATACTGGCTGGTATGCCATAGCGCTGCATCTGCGCTTGTGCAGTAGGGGCATACTGCGTAATATAGCTTTGGTAAATGCTACTGGGGCTCTGCGCAAAAGACAAGAGGCTTGCCGCCAACAGCAAAGCCGTGGACAAGATGGTGATAAACCTGTTGTTCATTATCCGAGTTGTTTCTTGAGGGTTTCTATCTTAGAGAGCGTGTCGGCCTCCTTCTTGCGCTCCATTTCTACGACGGCGGCGGGAGCTCCGCTGACGAACTTCTCGTTGGAGAGTTTCTTGCGGATGCCTACAAGGAAGCCTTCGAGACGCTTGATTTCGGTCTCTGCAGCCTGGCGCTCAGCCTCGAGGTCAATGTGACCCTCCATGGGTACACCATACTCGTCGGTGCCTACGAGGAAGCTGACGGCCGTCTTGCTCTTCTCGCTCACCTTGCGCACATCCTCCAGGATAGCCATCTTGCGGATGATGGGACCCAGGGCACCACACTCTGTCACGCTATGAGCGCAACCGCAGGAGCAGGCCTCCTGGGGAGCAGCAGCTACAACCTCAAGCACCATAGGCGTCTTGGGCGGGATGTTCTTGCTTTGGCGGGCGGCACGTACACCGGTAATAATCTGCTTGGCCTGCTCAAAGCGGCTGAGCAGGTGCTGCTCGTGGTCGTTGAGGGGCTCGAGCTGGAGGGTGTCGAGCATGATGCTCTCGCCGTCCTTGCGCTCGCGGAGCTGCTGCCAGAGTTCCTCGGTGATAAAGGGCATGAAGGGGTGGATAAGCTTCATCAGCGTCTCGAAGATGCTGAGCACATCCTCCAGCGTCTTGCGGTCGATGGGGCACTGGTAGGCGGGCTTGATCATCTCGAGATACCAGCCAGAGAACTCATCGGTGAAGAGCTTGAAGATAGCCATCAGGGCCTCGCTCAGGCGGTACTTGCCAAAGAGATCCTCCACCTCCGTGGCGGTCTCCTTGATCTTGGCGTTCATCCAGTGGCCAGCCTTCATGTTGCTCTTGCTCTGCTCCTCGTCGCAAACCTCCCACTGCTTGACCAGACGGAAGGAGTTCCAGATCTTGTTGCAGAAGTTGCGGCCATTCTCGCAGAGGCTCTTGTCAAAGAGGATGTCGTTGCCAGCGGGAGCGCAGAGCATCATGCCCATACGCACGCCGTCAGCACCATACTGCTCGATGAGGTCGATGGGGTCGGGAGAGTTGCCGAGCTGCTTGGACATCTTGCGGCCAATCTCGTCGCGTACGATACCCGTGAAATAAACATTGCGGAAGGGCACATCGCCGATGTACTCCTCACCAGCCATAATCATGCGGGCTACCCAGAAGAAGATGATATCGGGACCCGTCACGAGGTCGGCTGTGGGATAGTAGTAATTGATCTCCTCGTTACCGGGGCGGTTGATGCCGTCGAAGAGGCTTACGGGCCACAGCCAGCTGCTGAACCAGGTGTCCAGAGCGTCCTCGTCGCGGTGCAGGTCCTCCATCTGGATGTTCTCGCCATACTGGGCGCGGGCCTTCTGGAGAGCCTCCTCGGCGGTCAGAGCTACAACGAAGCGCTCGGCTACTTCCGGATTCTCCGTGCTATCCGGATTTTCCGGGTTAATAAAGTAAGCCGGAATACGGTGTCCCCACCACAGCTGACGGCTGATGCACCAGTCCTGGATGTTCTCCAGCCAGTTGCGATAGGTAGTCACATACTTCTGGGGGTGGAACTTGATCTTGCCCTCCAGTACGGGAGGCAGAGCGATGTCGGCAAAGTGCTTCATGGAGAGGAACCACTGCTTGCAGAGACGGGGCTCTACGGCGGTATCGGGGTTGCGCTCGGAGTAGCCCACCTTGTTCTCGTAGTTCTCGATGTGGTCCATCAGGCCAGCCTCCTGCAGGTCGATAGCAATCTGCTTGCGCACGTCCATGCGGTCCTGACCGACGTACATGCCAGCGGCCTCGGAGAGGGTGCCATCGGGGTTGAAGATGTCGATGGTCTCCAGGTTGTGGGTCTTGCCGAGGGCGTAGTCGTTCACGTCGTGAGCGGGTGTCACCTTCAGACAGCCCGTACCGAACTCGATATCTACATAGCGGTCCTCAATCACAGGGATTACGCGACCTACGAGGGGCACCTGTACCTTGTGACCTTTGAGCCAAGTGTTCTTGGGGTCTTTGGGATTGATACACATAGCGGTATCGCCCATGATGGTTTCGGGACGGGTGGTAGCCACTACGGCATAGTAGCCCTTCTCATCCTTATGCACCACGGGCCCCTGTGCTTCGGGATCAGCGGGAGCCTCGGGGATGACTACGGGGTTGACATCAGCATCAGCCACATAATACTTTAGGTGGTAGAGTTTGCTCTTCTCGTCCTTATATACCACCTCCTCGGTGGAGAGTACCGTCTGTGCCTTGGGGTCCCAGTTGACCATGCGCAGGCCGCGATAGATCAGTCCCTTGTCATAGAGGTCGCAG
The DNA here is from genome assembly GCA_024400995.1 of Bacteroidaceae bacterium. GTDB lineage: Bacteria > Bacteroidota > Bacteroidia > Bacteroidales > Bacteroidaceae > Alloprevotella. The sequence goes on along the minus strand of JAKSLU010000030.1, from coordinate 10,375 downwards.
AACACCTTGAGTACGCTCTCTGAGCGCAGCTCGTCCATCGTGAAGGCCGTGCGATCCCAGTCGCAGCTGGCACCCAGACGGCGCAACTGCTTGAGGATGATGCCGCCATGCTCATGCGTCCAGTCCCAGGCGTGCTCCAGGAACTGCTCACGTGTCAGGTCGCGCTTACGGATGCCCTCCTTGGCGAGTTTGTTCACTACCTTGGCTTCGGTGGCGATGGAGGCGTGGTCAGTACCAGGCACCCAGCAGGCGTTCTTGCCCATCATGCGAGCACGACGTACGAGGATGTCCTGGATAGTATTGTTGAGCATGTGGCCCATGTGGAGCACACCCGTCACATTGGGGGGAGGAATGACGATGGTGTAAGCCTCGCGGCCGTCGGGTTTGCTACTGAAGAGATGGTTGTCCAGCCAGTACTGGTACCATTTGCCCTCTACTTCCTGAGGGCTGTATTGTGTGGCTAATTCCATATTGGGATATTTTTTATTTACATAAAAAGCGGGTGCAAAGTTACGAAAAAAATCCGAGTTATATACATATATAATGTGTAAAATATGCAACAAAACTTGGAGCCTCTCGCTTCAATGTCAAAATACTTCACCTTTTTCGTCTGCGAGAGTGGCGTATATACTCCTATGTCTCTGCCTGTCAACTTCTGGGCTGCCTATGTGAGTAAATTGACAAGGCGCTATTACTCAGTATTTTATCTATAGTACAGCCATCTTCAGGCATGAATAACGCGCAGAAAACCGCCAAAAATCCGCATAAAATGGCAGTTTTAGGCCTCCTTTCTTGCCGGCTAATTTTTCGTAGTCGCCGACTAATTTTTCTTAGTGTAGGGAGTAGTGAACGCTACTGTAGGGACTAATGCAGAAAAGTCCCTCATGTAGGCCATTTTTGTCCTAGAACTAGCCTGAATTAGACCCTACAGAACGTCAAACCTCCCCCACGTATTGTCTAAATTATTTGCACATGCATCAATTAACGTCGGCATCTTCTTTGCAAAATAAACCCTCGCGCGCTTGCGTATGTGATAATAATTATGTAATTTTGCACACGATTTATGAACACCCCGCCCCGCACCCCCTTGTGCGGAGCCCTTAACAAACCCAATATGACACTCGACATTCTCACAGCCACATCGCCCATCGATGGCCGTTATCGCGGCAAGACCGAATCTCTCGCACCCTACTTCTCCGAGTACGCCCTCATCAAGTATCGCGTTCGTGTGGAGATCGAATATTTCATCACCCTCTGCGAACTGCCTCTCCCCCAGCTGGCCGTGTTCCCACAGAGCCTCTTCCCCACCCTGCGTTCCATCTACCAAGAGTTCAACGAGGAGGATGCCGCCCGCGTCAAGGAGATCGAGAAGACCACCAACCACGACGTGAAGGCTGTGGAGTACTTCATCAAGGAACAGTTCGACCGCATCGGCAACCTCGAGGCCTTCAAGGAGTTCATCCATTTTGGTCTGACCTCACAGGATATTAACAACACGAGCTTCCCCCTCATGCTCAAGGACGCTCTCAACGAGGTGTACTACCCCCAGCTCGAGGAGCTCATCGCAGCCCTCAACGAGCGCGCTGAGGAGTGGGCCGACATCCCCATGCTCGCCAAAACTCATGGTCAGCCCGCTTCGCCCACCCGTCTGGGCAAGGAAATACGTGTGTTCAGCTACCGCCTGGAGCAGCAGCTGGCCATGATGAAGCAGATACCTCTCACTGCCAAGTTCGGTGGTGCCACCGGCAACTACAACGCCCATCATGTGGCCTACCCCGACCGCAACTGGCGCGAGTTCGGCTCCAAGTTTGTGAGCGAGAAGCTGGGTCTCGTGCGCGAGGAATACACCACGCAGATCAGCAACTACGACAATCTGGCTGCCGTCTTCGATGCCATGAAGCGCATCCACACCATCGTCATCGACCTCGACCGCGACGTGTGGCAGTACATCTCCATGAACTACTTCAAGCAGAAGATCAAGGCCGGCGAGGTAGGCTCCAGCGCCATGCCCCACAAGGTGAACCCCATCGACTTTGAGAACTCAGAGGGCAACCTCGGCATGGCCAATGCCGTGCTGGAGCACTTGAGCCGCAAGCTCCCCATCAGCCGCCTGCAGCGCGACCTGACCGACTCCACCGTCATCCGCAACATCGGTGTGCCTCTCGGCCATGCCGCCATCGCCTTCCAGAGCACCATGAAGGGTCTGGGCAAACTCCTGCTCCACCGCGAGAGCATCGATGCCGACCTCGAAGGCTGCTGGGCTGTTTGCGCTGAGGCCTTGCAGACCATCCTCCGCCGCGAGGGTTACCCCCATCCCTACGAGGCCCTCAAGGCACTGACCCGCACCAACAGCGAGATTACCGAGGCCTCTATCTACAACTTCATTGAAGAGTTGGATGTCACTCCCGCCCTCAAGCAGGAGCTGCACTGCATCACCCCGATGAACTATACGGGCATGTAAAAAGCCCCAACATAATTTTACATTTTCAATTTTCAATTTTCAATTTTACATTTCTTCCATGTACGAAGGATTTAATCCCAATGGCGAAGGTCACCGTGACGGTGGTCGTCGTCCCCGCATCAGCCGCGGCAATCAGCCCGCAGGCAGCAGTTATCCCCGCCGCGAAGGCGGTTATCAGCCCCGCCGTGAAGGCGGATACAATCGCGAAGGTGGCTATCAGCCCCGCGAACGCCGAGAGGGCGAAGGAGCGTGGTCTCCCCGTCCCCGCTTCAACCGCGAAGGTGGTTATCAACCCCGTGAGAATGGTTACCAGCGTGAAGGTGGCTATCAGCGCGAAGGCGGTTACCAGCCTCGTCAGAGCGGCTTCCGTCGCGAGGGAGGCTACAATCGTGAGGGCGGTTACCAGCGCGAAGGCGGTTACCAGCCTCGTCAGGGCGGCTTCCGTCGTGAGGGTGGTTACAACAACGGTGGCTTCAACCGCAATGGTCAGCAGCGCCGCCCCGGTGGTCCCAAGCCCATCTATAGCCACAAGAAGCGCATAGAGTATGCCGAGACCCATATCGACCCCAACGCTCCCATCCGTCTGAACAAGTATCTGGCCAACGCTGGCATCTGCTCTCGTCGCGATGCCGACAAGTATATCCAGGCAGGCGTCATCACCGTCAATGGCGAGGTAGTGACCGAACTGGGCACCAAGGTAATGCGTACCGACGTGGTGAAGTTCCACGACGATGCCGTGAGCATCGAGAAGAAGCAGTACGTGCTGCTCAACAAGCCCAAGGGCTTCGTGACCACCGTGGACGACCCCCAGGAGCGCAAGACCGTGATGGAACTGGTCAAGAACGCCTGCCCCGAGCGTATCTACCCCGTAGGTCGTCTCGATCGCAACACTACGGGTGTGCTGCTCTTCACCAACGATGGCGAACTGGCCTCCAAGCTCACGCACCCCAAGTATCTCAAGAAGAAGATATACCACGTCACCCTCGATAAGAACGTGACCGCTGCCGACCTCCGCCAGATTGCCGAAGGAATCACCCTCGAGGACGGCGACATCCGTGCCGATGCCGTGGAGTACGCCTCCGAGACGGACAAGAAGCAGATTGGCATCGAGATTCACTCTGGCCGCAACCGCATTGTGCGCCGTATCTTTGAGAGCCTCGGCTATCACGTCATCAAGCTCGACCGCGTCTATTTCGCTGGTCTCACCAAGAAGAACGTCAAGCGTGGCGACTGGCGCTACCTCACCGAGGAGGAGGTCAACATGCTCCGTATGGGAGCATTCAGCTGATTCTAACATCACAGACACATGATACATTTTGATTGCGACTATATGGCAGGAGCACATCCCGAGGTGCTCGCCGCGATTGTCAACAACAATCTCGTGCAAACTGCCGGCTACGGCTCCGATGCCTTCTGCGCTCATGCCAAGGACCTTATTCGTGAGGCCTGCGGAGCGCCTGAGGCAGCCGTACACTTTCTGGTAGGCGGCACGCAGACGAACTCTACGCTCATCGATGCCCTGCTCCGCCGCACAGATGGTGTGGTGGCTCCCGATACGGCTCACATCAACGTGCATGAGTCGGGTGCCGTGGAGCTCCATGGGCATAAAGTGCTGGTCCTTCCCTCGCACGATGGCAAGCTCTGCGCCATAGAGTTGCAACAGTATCTACGGAACTTCTTCGCTGATGACACGCACGAACACATGGTGGAGCCAGGGATGGTTTACATCACCTTCCCCACAGAGTATGGCACCCTCTATTCCCTCGCGGAACTAGAGGAGATCAGCACTATTTGCCACGACTACCATCTGCCGCTCTATATTGATGGTGCCCGCCTCGGCTTTGGACTTGCAGCTTCTCCCGACGTTACGCTCCCCGACGTGGCCCGCCTTGCTGATGTATTCTATATCGGTGGCACCAAGATGGGAGCTCTCTTTGGCGAGGCAGTAGTCTGCACCAACCCCGAGCTACTCCATCGCTTCTTCCCTCTGCAGAAGGCACACGGAGCCGTGATGGCTAAGGGGCGCCTGTTGGGCATGCAGTTTGAGGCCTTGTTTACTAACGACCTCTATCTGCGCATTGGCCGCCATGCCGTTGGTCTTGCTCAGCACCTGCGCCAAGCATTTGAGCGCCATGGCTATGCCCCCTTTATTGACTCACCCACCAACCAGCAGTTCTTCATGCTGCCCAACACCCTAATTGACCGTCTGCTCCCCCATGTTTCATTTGGGTATTGGGGACCGCGAGGCGAATCTGAGTCACACGTGCGGTTCGTAACATCATGGGAAACTACACCCGAGGACATTGCCACCCTCGAAGCACTCCTTTAATACAGAATAATACAAAAAATCAAATACAATGAAGAGAACCAAGATTATTGACGCACTTCAAAGCACCGAATACGGTCCTATAACCGTCATGGGCTGGGTGCGTACGCATCGTTCAAGTAAGGCCGTTGACTTTATTCAGCTCAACGATGGCAGCACTATCAAGAACATCCAGGTGGTGGTCGATCCCGCCAAGTTTGACGCCGAGATGCTCAAGCAGATCAACACCGGCTCCTGCATCGGCGTGAAGGGCACCCTCGTGGAGAGCCCCGCTCAGGGTCAGGCCTCCGAGGTGCAGGCTGAGGAGATTACGCTCTTTGGCACTTGTGCCGCCGACTACCCCATGCAGAAGAAGGGCCAGTCCTTTGAGTATATGCGTGAGCATGCCCACATGCGTCTGCGCACCAACACCTTTGGTGCCGTCATGCGCATTCGCCACAACATGGCCATGGCTATCCACACCTACTTCCACGAGCATGGCTTCTACTACTTCCACACGCCCCTCATCACCGCTAGCGACTGCGAGGGTGCTGGACAGATGTTCCAGGTGACCACCAAGAACCTCTACGACCTCAAGAAGGGCGAGGACGGCAAGATTGACTACTCCGACGACTTCTTTGGCAAGCAGACCTCCCTCACCGTGAGCGGTCAGCTGGAGGGCGAGCTCGGTGCAACAGCTCTGGGCGCCATCTACACCTTTGGTCCTACCTTCCGTGCTGAGAACAGCAACACGCCTCGCCATCTGGCCGAGTTCTGGATGATTGAGCCCGAGGTAGCCTTCATCGACCTCGACGACCTGATGGACCTCGAGGAGGACTTCATCAAGTACTGCGTGCGCTGGGCTCTGGACAACTGCCGCGACGACCTAGAGTTCCTCAACAAGATGATCGACAAGGGTCTCATCGAGCGCCTCGAGGGTGTGCTGCAGACTGAGTTCGTACGCCTCGACTACACCAAGGGCATCGAGATTCTGCAGGAAGCCATCCAGGGTGGCCGCAAGTTTGAGTTCCCCTGCAACTGGGGCGACGACCTGGCCTCCGAGCACGAGCGCTACCTCGTAGAGGAGTACTTCAAGAAGCCCGTCATCATGACGCACTACCCCAAGAAGATCAAGGCCTTCTACATGAAGATAGACGAGGAGATCCCCACCTGCAACGGCGTTCCTCAGGAGCAGACCGTACAGGGCACGGACGTACTCTTCCCCTCCATCGGCGAGATTATCGGCGGTTCTGTCCGCGAGGAGAACTACGACAAGCTGATGGGCGAAATCGAAGGCCGCGGCATTCCCATGAAGGACATGTGGTGGTACCTCGACACCCGCCGCTTTGGCACCTGCCCCCACGGTGGTTTCGGTCTCGGCTTTGAGCGCCTGATCCTCTTCGTGACCGGTATGCAGAACATCCGCGACGTTATCCCCTTCCCCCGTACTCCTAAAACGGCCGAATTCTAAATGAAATTTATCGCCCAGCACTCCGACGGTACGCTCTATACGATACCCGATACGGCTATCCACATCAACCGACGTCCGTTCTACATTCCGCCCTACGCCGAACCGTGTCTCTGCCAGATTGCAGCAGCCATACGCATAGGCCGACTGGGCCGAAATATAGGCGAGCGCTGGGCTCATCGTTACTACGACCGGGCCACCCTCGTGGCTCACAAATACTCACCCTCTCTCCCACCCTCCCAGGGCTGCTGCTTCGATGAGGCAGTCAGCATCGGGGAGTGGCAGGAGACGGAGAGTGTCCTCTCGCCTGAGCAGAGAGCCAAGGCCGACCACATGATTGCCGAGGCCAGCAAGTACTTCATGCTCCGACAGGGCGACATACTCCTCATAGACAACTGCGAGGCACCCTTTGTCCTCAACATCGGCGACCGCCTTGTGCGCGCGCCTTATCTTGCATTCGACATTAAATAACGCACATCTACGCTTATACCACCATATATGACATCCATCCGCACACTCCTCCTCGCTGCACTCATGAGTTCTGCTACTTATAGCATAGCTCAACAGCTTGTGTCACATGTTCCCGATACGCTCTTCTTTCACATCAACTCTGCTGATGCCGAAGTGAGCGCCGACGAACTCCCCGAAGTATGCTACACGCAGGCACTCCCTACAGATCGCTACTACGAGAGCGTGCAGGACTTTGAGGTTAAGTTGGAGTACCCCGAATATGCTCCCCTCACACCCAAGGAGGTAAAGGATGCCAAGAAGCACAAGGAAAGTATCGCTACGGAGATAACACCCTCTCTCTATCTTGGTTGTTATCGTCGCCAGCAGCAACTTGATGTGACTTTCTGTCCTATCGTGAAGCGTCACGGCAGATACATGCGCCTTACGAGCTGTCGTATAGCGGTTTATGCCAAGAATGACTCGCGCAATAAGTCGCGCGCCCAATTGGGTGATGCTCCTGCCGATCGTTACGCCGAACACTCAGTCCTGTCCAAGGGCAAGTGGGTCAAGCTTTCCGTGACCAACGAGGGTATGTATGAGATTACGGCCAGCCAGGCCAAGCAATGGGGTTTTGATGATATCAGTCGCGTCAAGCTTTATGGCTATGGTGGTCGCATACAGCCTGAGGTGTTAAATTATAGCACAGGTGAGTTTATCGATGACCTGTGCGAGGTGCCTCTCTATCGCAAGTCCTCCAGCGTTCTTTTTTATGCCAATGGTGTTGTGCGCTGGAAGTACAACTACGACTCCAAGAAGTACGAACATACAGACAACTACTATAGTCGTACGGGCTACTACTTCCTGACTGAGGGCGATGCGCCTGCCGAGATGCAGGAGTTTACATTCGATGTCGAGACGTCCGAACAAGGCACCCAAACAAGCATCGTACCTTATTATGCCCTCTATGATGGCAACGCGGAGATGTGGTATGATGGTGGACGCCGTCTTTTTGATAGTCACAACTTTGCAACCGGTCAGCAGCACGCCTTTCGCTTGGATTCACCGGGATTTGTAGGAACTGAGGGTTCCCTTCTTGAAGTGTCTATGTCCGCTTCCAGTGCCCTGCAAAAGACCATATTTACAATTCGTATGAATGGTGAGAGCTGTGGCAATATGAGTGTGGCCAAATTTAGCGACAATGAGTCGGCAAAGGTCGGCACATCACGCTTTACTCCTACCCTTTTGGCCACTAATAACAACGTCAGCATTACCTCCTCTAACACCAACAACGCGCGCCTCGACTACATGCGACTCACCTATCAGCGCACGCTCGATGGTACGGCTACACCCTACTCATTCCAGACGGGTCAACCCATGCCTGTCCAGCTTACTATTGACAAGGCTGATGCTGGCACACAAGTTTGGGCACTCATGGATAACGGCAAAGTTATGCGCGTCTCAGGCCAACTCGTAGGCTCAACCTATACCACCGCTGCTGTGGCCAACAACGTGCGACTGGCTCTGGTGAACGTCTCACGCAGCTACGCCAGTCCTACCTATGTAGGCGAGGTGGCCAACCAAGACCTTCATGCTGATGCTGATATAGATTACGTTATAGTTGTCCCCAGTAGTGGAAAGCTCATAGAGCAGGCCATCCGTTTGGCACGCCTCCATGAGCAACATGACGGACTGCGTATCAAAATTGCGCGCGCAGAAGAAATATATAATGAGTTCTCCAGTGGTACCCCCGATGCCACCGCCATTCGTCGCTACATGAAGATGCTCTACGATCGCGCCACCGACATGCAGAATGCCCCCAAATATCTCCTTCTCTTTGGTAACAGTCTGGCAGATAACCGGCTACTCACTCCTAAGAACAAGACCAAGCGTGCGGAGGACTTGCTCCTTTGCTTCGAGAAGGACAATCTGGACAGTTCCGTCGGTACGCTCCACTCCTATTGTAGCGATGACTATTTCGGTTTCCTTGACGATGGCGAGGGTGCCAATATCCTTCTCGACAAACTCGACATAGCCATCGGTCGTATGTGCTGCACAGAACCCGAGGAGGCTCGCATACTTGTGGATAAGGTTGAGACATACCTGAGCAACAAGACCGCCGGTGCCTGGAAGAATGACATCCTCATGATGGGCGACTACGGCGACAAGAACGAACACATGAAGGATGCTGAACGTGTAACAGCAGCCATCACTGCAGTGGACAACCGCCTTACCATCCGCAAGGTTTATCCCGACTCTTATATTTGGACGAACTCAGCCACTGGCCACTCCTTCCCTGGTGCTACCCGCCGTATAAACGATATTCTGACTAATGGTGTGACCCTTGTCAACTACAGCGGTCACGGTGCTCCCAATCAGCTCTCTCACGCCAGCATAGTAAATACACAGATGCTCACCCAAATATCCTCCGATCGCTTGCCTGTATGGCTGCTGGCCTCATGCGATATCTTCCCTATCGACTCAGAGGAGGACAACATGGGACGTACCTGTATGCTCAAGCCTCATGGCGGTTGTATAGCTTTTATCAACGCTACCCGTGCCGTTTATGCTACCTACAACAATCCTCTCAACTGCTCCGTCAGCAAGTTCCTCTTTGCTCGCAATGAGGAGGGTGAACGTTACACTCTCGGTCAGGCTCTCACGCAGGCCAAGCTTGAGATGATCAGCAAGCGTCAGGATGTCACGATGAATAAACTCAAGTACGTTCTTGTGGGCGACCCCGCACTTCAGCTCGCCAGCCCCAATGGTCGTGTTGTCCTAGATGCCATCAACGATACTCCTGTCAGCCCCGAAGACTTCACCACGCTTCGAGCTGGTAGTGTCGTGACGATCAGCGGTCACATAGAGAACGAGGAGAATGTTCATACCACCAACTACAAGGGCAAGCTTAACCTACGCATCTACGATCGACAGAAGTCTGTGACTTGTAAGAACAACGCTGGTGACGATGTGGACAATTATGTATATAACGTGCGCGAGGACTGTGTCTTCTCCAATACGGTCAACGTTGAGGGTGGTGTATTCACCGCAACTATTGCCATCCCCATCGATATCAGCTATAGCAACGATGCAGCCCGCTTTACCTTCTATGCCGTTGATGAGAACAACCGCAACGAGTGCAGCGGCATCTATGAGAACATCTGTCTCAATGGCACCGATCCTGCTGTGATGGAGGATAGCACCCCGCCTTCAGTACTCCTGTACTTTAACAACGAGGAGTTCCCCGATGGCGGTGCTATTGCCCAGAATGCCGTACTCGAGGCCCGCATTTCCGATAACTACGGCATCAACGCCTCCGGCAATGCTCTGGGCCATGACATGAGCCTCATTATCGATGGCGACGTGGCCCATGCTACCAAGGTCAACGACTTCTTTGAGTATGACTTTGGCACACACCTGAGTGGCCATCTCTCCTATCCGCTCACCGGCCTGAGTTATGGCAAGCATACAGCAGCCCTGCGTGTGTGGGATGTGAATAATAACAACACGCTGGCCACTATCAGTTTCCTCGTATCCAGCAATCCTCCTGCTGAGGGTATCTTCAATGTAGTTTGCTCGCAGACTCCCACTGGTAGTCAGACACAGCTTGTAGCCACCCTGCCTGCTGACCATGAGGGAGGCGAACTTATCTACTACATCTATAGCACAACAGGCCGCCTCATTTGGGAGTATC
>JAKSLU010000003.1 GCA_024400995.1 Bacteroidaceae bacterium | reverse complement strand
GGCACAGAAGAAGACCCCCAAAAGACCCTCCCCCCTGCCCCTCCCATAGAGGGAGGGGAGTATGCGCCTGACGTGGGATGGTCGTTGCTGGGGTATTCCCCAAACACAGAGCGAGCCCGCTTCCAAAACGATTGGAAGCGGGCTCACTTATTTTTACTCTTTACTTCTCTGTCTCTCTACTTCTCTTTCTCTCTACCACCTACCTCCCGTATCTACTCCCCTCCCGCTCGTTAGAGCGGACTCTCGCCCCTTGGGGAGAGATGGCGAAGCCAGAGAGGGGCCGGGAGGGGCTGGGTCTGGGTCTCTTGACTCTCATTCCCATAAGCATCCAGGGCCGTCACCACAAAGCGGTCGTACAGCAACTCAGGCAGGGCGGGAGTGTAGGTGTAGGTCGTGACACGCAGATTTTGGGCTAGGAGGACTGGCTCTGCCTCTATATTGCGGGAGATGCGATAGACGTTGTAGCGCACAGGCACAGTGGGGTCGTTGTCCTCCACAGGTTCCCACGACAGATGTAGCGTATAGCCCTCACGGCGCTGGCGTACCTCGGGAGCAGCGGGAGCAATGCTATCGGCCCAGGTCATGGCAGGCCAGAGTGCGGGCTGGCGGTCAAAGTGACAGGCATAGCGATAGAGTCCCTTGACGTTATCGAGCAGAAACTTAGCTCGGAAGTAAGCATGGCCTGCACCGAGTTGGCGCAGCACATTCATCTCGCGGGTTATGGTCAGGAGGGGCCAGTTCTTTTCGCTGGGAGAGAGAAAATAGATTCCTAGACCCGGTACGATGGGGCGCCCCTGACTCTGCTCCACCCAGTCACAGGCAAAGGGATAGAAGTTCTGCCCCTGAAAGTACATCATCGGAGCCAGCCAGTCCATGAGTCCCTCCTTGAGCCAGAGCACGGCATCCTGAGCTACAGCATCGCGAGCATTCCAGCCACGACTAGACTGGCGGGGCAGGTCGGCGTACTTGCCTACGGGAGAGCAGGACATCTTGCACCAGGGGCGAATGCTCTTGACACGGTCGTGGACGGCACGCACACAGCGGGTCACATGGGCCTGGCGCACAGGGAGCGGGTCGCGGGTCACAAAGCCGACCTCCCGCTCGGGATAGCGGATGTAGTCGAGCTGAATGCCATCGACATCGTAGCGCTGCACTATCTCACCACAGAGGTCAGCTAGATACTGGGCGGTGCCGGGCTTGGCGGGGTCCATGATCCACTGCTCCTTGGTCTTCTGCACCAGGTCAGGACGGCGCACGTTGATGGCACGCTGGCCGTAACGTCGCTGCTGGGCGAACTTGCCCACCGGAAAGCAGACCACCCAGGCATGGCACTCCATGCCACGCCTATGGCACTCCTCCACACAGTACTGCAGAGGATCGTAGTCGGGACGCATGTCGGCCAGCCCCGTGAAGCAGTCGTCCATGGGCTCCAGCGCAGAGGGATAGATCACAGTGCCGCGTATGCGCGTCTGCACGATGACGGTGTTGATGCCAGCGCGCTTGAGCTCATCGAGCTGACGGCACAGGTCGGCTCGCTGCCGTTGCCACCCTGCCGCATTCTGTGCGGGGCGACCAGGCCAGTCCAGACCACCGATGGTGGTGAGCCAGACGGCACGGACCTCCCTATCCAACAATCCTGCCGCCAAACTGGCCAGGGGGAATACCAATGGGAGGAAGAGTAGTAGAAGGCCTCTAATAAGCCTTTTCTTCGCCAAGTAGTGCATTGCTAATAGTCTTGAAGATAATAAAGATGTCGAGCGCCAGTGACCAGTGCTCGATGTACCAGATATCGCGCAGTATGCGCCCCTCCATCTGCCAGAGTTCGGAGGTCTCGCCACGATAGCCATTCACCTGTGCATAGCCCGTGATGCCTGGCTTGACGAAATGGCGCACCATGTAGTTGCCAATGATGCGGGAGTACTCCTCCGTGTGGCGCACCATGTGAGGACGCGGGCCCACTACGGACATGTCACCGCGTAGCACGTTCCAGAACTGAGGGAGTTCATCAATGGAGGTGCGGCGCATCAACTCGCCCACACGGGTCTTGCGGGGATCGTCCTTGGTGGCCTGCACCTTGTCGGAGTCGGCATTGAGGCGCATGGAACGGAACTTGAGGCACTCGAACTCCTGCCCGTTCAGACCGCTGCGCTTCTGGCGAAAGAGGATGGGGCCAGGGCTGGTGAGCTTGATCCAGGTGCCAAAGACGAGGAACACCCAGGGCAGCACCAACACGATGACGAGGAGGGAGAAGACGATGTCGAACGCGCGCTTGATGAAGCGGTTGACGACAAACTCCAGAGGCTCGTTGTGGATGGAGAGCACAGGAGTATTGGCCATCACGTCGATGGACATGGTGTGCTTCATGTAGTCAAACGTAGAGGGGATGTCGTAGAAGCGGATGAGGTGCGACTCGCAGTAGCCAATGACATCCATCAGCTCCTCACGGCGGGTGGAGGAGAGGGTGCAATAGACCTGATCGACCTCCGTGTGGAGGGACTCTACTCCCACTGCAAACTCCGATGGCTTGCCCAGCCAGGGCACGCCATACTGCTCGGCTAAGGGACTCTGCTCATCGGCAAAGTAGCCATGCACTCTATAGCCCGTAGTGGGGTCAGTGACCATACGGCTGAAGAGCTCGGTGATGTGGTCAATCTTGCCCACAAAGACAGCAAAGTTGGTGTTGCGACCCAGTGAGCGATAGTGGTTGAGCAGCTTGCGTACCATCAGACGGAAGAGCAGTATCATCACAAAGCCGCCACCATAGAGTGGCACCATGAACTGCAGCGCAAACAGGGGCCAGCGGAACACCCATAGCACCGTCACACTGAGGAGCATGAAGAGCGCAAAACCATGAATAAGACTGCGCAGAATCTTGTCGCCCGTCACGAAACGCTCATGCACCACTATACCAACATAGAGGTTGGCCACGGTGTAGCACAGGGCCATGAGCACCATCAGGCGCTTGAAGTGGGGTGGAAACTCGCCCGACTGCCGCCAAAAGAGATAATATATCGATGCCATCATCAGCAGGATGAGCGTCACCTCACCGATGAGGGCCAACAGCCGCACATTACGGTCGCTGGAGTTCTGTTCCTTTATCATAGTTATGTAGTTTTTCTTAGAAAGAGTCTAGTACATGTAGTCATCACAAATACCCCTTCCACCTTCGCCAGACATACTGGCCTATCTTCCAGACTGGCGTCCAGAGCACCTCGGAGGGGTAGCTACTGATGAAACCCAGGTTGCGCCAAGTGCGGGTGCAGAAGGCAGCAAACGTACCATTAGCATAATGGCCAAAGCGGGTGTCAGTCTTGCCAAAATTGCCCGCCAGCAGTATCTCGCGGAGTAGTGCCCTACCCTCTCGCTCTCTGGCAGGCACCAGCATCCGAGCCTCATCGAGGCCAAACAGCTCTCGGAGTACCCACATCAGTGCACCACAGAAGCGCACCATGCCCAGCATACGCAGAGCCTCAAGCACCACTGCATCATTTTTCATTTTTAATTTTTCATTTTTCATTTCCAACGCTCTCAGAGCGTAATAGTAGTCCACTATCTGTCGCAGGCCAATGCCCTCCGTGAAGAGGTGGCGAAAGATGTGCAGCAACATATACACTGCATTGAACTCCACCGTAGGGACGCAATAGCCCTCCTCCCGCTCGCAGAACTGCTGCGGAGCCTGAGCCTCCATCCAGCGTTGCAGACGACGGTTGCGCCAGGGGGAGTTCATCCACGAGGGGGTGAAGTGCGCCTCCATCGGTGTGCCCTTGAGCACGTTGAAGTCCATGTGATGATACACTACCTCCACATGCGGACAGTAAAAGTGTACATATTCTATAATACGCGCACGGCGCTCAGAAAGGCTCCTTCGCTCGCCCAGTGGCACCGACTCAGGCCAGAGCCACACATCGATGTCACCCGCAATGCGCAGGCTGGGCTCATCGTACATCTGTGCAGCGCCCTGCCCCTTGAGGATACAGGAGCGGAAGCCCGCCTTGCGGAAGCGCCCCGTCACCTTCACACACTGCGCATTCAGGTCCTCGTTGCGACGGCAGATCTCATCCACCTCCGACAGCCAGGGTAAGAACAGCTCGCGGCGAGGCGGTTGCAACTCCCTAGGCAACTTTCGCACAGCCCAGAACACCAGCCCCGTCACGGCCTGATGTTCAGTCATCTCCTTCAGAGCAGGCCAATCAACAGCTCCCTGCTCGAACATCTCCGTGCAGGGCATCTCCTGCCTCACACCACAGCGTAGCAGATGCAGAAACTGTTGTTCGGTAGTATTAAGAGTCATATATTATGCAAGGGTTCGGTTACCAGAATTTGTTATAGTGAGCATCGTACTCAAATCCAGCCTCAGCGAGACGTTGGCAGAGTTCCTTTTCGTCGATGTCCTCGGCCGAGCAGAGTTCGCTGAGCGACTCGTAGCGGTCTCGGAGCAGCATGTTCATCTGGCTGAACAGCATCATCGGGTCTTGGGGCAGTGTCATATCGGGATATTTTTACAGTTGTTCTGTGTCATTCCAGTTCCTCGACATTCCAGTCTTTTAGGGTTCGTTCTTCAACATCGAAGCGGGCGCCTATCTTGACTATCTTGCGCTGTATGTCGCGCCAGGGCTCGTAGTACCTGTTGTTGTCTATCTGGTCAATGGCACTCTTGGCACTCGCATTGACCTTGAACTCGCACACATAAGTTTTGTTGCCCATACGCATCACGAGGTCCACACGACCTGTGGCCATCATCACTTCGCACTGAACAAGGGCGGACATGCCCGAGAAGAAGATGTAAAGGTCGCGCTGATACAGAGCCTCGTACTTGGCAAGGTCTTTCAGTTCGTCCTTGCCTTGCTGCATATAGGGTATGCTCAAGAGGAATGACTGAAGGGCTGTCTTGGCGCGGTCATAATTGCCCTTTGCCAGCGAACTCCTGATGATAGTGGCATAACTCAAATTATCTTCCATGTGTGTACCATTGACGATAGGCAGGATGTTCTTCATCAGTCCACCACGAACCTCGGCATTGGGCAGGCCCAGGGTATAGGTAAATGAGTCGGAATCATAATCCTTGATAGTCAGGTATCCTGCTTGGTACAAAAGAGGCATCGGTTTGACCATGAACTCTGTAGGTTGGTCAAACTCTTCGGCTTCGGCTTCGGCACCATCCAAGGCAAGCAAATCAGTATTGCATCGTCTGAACTCGTCGAGAATGAATGTGGGTGTACCGCTGGCAAACCAGTAGGATTTGAGTTCACAATGGAAAAATGATAGCAATAAACTATACGGATTGTAGATGTCCTCGGATATTTTGCAGAAATGATACCCATCATACTTGTTTTTCAATTGGGCATACATCTCCTCTTTACTTACATTATGTTCTTCTGCCAGCATCTCCACATCGACATCGAAAACCTCATGCAGTTCTGTCTCCGTTATACCACAGACAGAAGCAAACTTTTTGTCCATCGTGATGTTGGACAGATTATTGAGGGTCGAGAAGATGCTCATCTGCGAGAACTTGGTGATACCCGTTATAAACACAAAGTGTTCGTCATTGTCACAATCCTTGAGAGTCTGATAGAACTCCTGAAGTATCTTTCTGACTTGTGCCTTATGTTCCTCATCGTGCATATATGTCAGCATTGGCGCATCATATTCGTCGATGATGACAACCGCACGCAATCCCGTCTGCTGATGGGCCCGTCTGATAAGTCCCGCAAACCGTTTGCCTGGAGTCGTCTCATCTGGACCGGGTTCACCATAGATGTCTTCGTAACCTCTCAACTGAAAGCCCAATCCCGAAGCCATCAACTCTATGGGCATATCCTTGAGCATACTGATGCTAAAATGGAACACAGGATACTGTTTCCACTCATGCTCCAAGTCCATGATCTTGAGGCCCTCGAACAGTTCCTTCCTGCCCTCAAAATAGGCCTTGAGGGTTGAGCAGAGCAAGGATTTTCCAAATCGCCTCGGGCGACTCAGAAAAACAAAGTTCGTCTGCGCTATCTCATACACGAGGTCAGTCTTATCTACATAGACACAACCTTGGCTTCGCAGTTTCGGAAAGTCTGCCACACCACATGGGTATTCGGCAGGACGGCGGTATTTCTTCTCTTGCATGTTCTTTTTCATTCTTTAGGGCACTTGTCTGTATCTGGTGATAGGTGCAAAGTTAGTGTTTTTTTGCAATTATGCAAGTGGCATTATGCAAATTGCATAATTAGGGTTAAGGGAGTATAGATGATTTTGCGAACGGGTCTTTGTATATACCCCAAAGTTGCTTGGCAAAATGGACGAAGAATACGAGGTCGTTGCAAATGTAGCGCTTGAACATGCGAAGCGGCTCTTGCAGCAGTCGGTAGAACCATTCGAGTGCGCAGTGACGCATCCATGTTGGCGCTCGCTTCACCTGGCCCGCTTCAAAGTCAATTGTTGCTCCGAGTGCCATCCATATTTTTACACTCGGCATGTTGCCCTTGTGGGCCATGATCCATTTTTCTTGTTTTGGGGCACCAACTCCTACTAAGACAACATTGGCTCCAGATGCTTCAATCATTTTGTAGATTTTGTGGTTTTCCTGCTCTTTCTTTTCAAAACCATACGATGGTGAATATGCTCCGACAACAATGCTACGTCCAACCTTTGCATTGATACGTTCTTGTGCCTTGAGTGCCACCCCATCCATGGCTCCGAGCAAGAATATTTTGCAGTTTGGATCATCCTTATGATACTCGTAGAAGTGAGTAAAGAAGGAACTGCCAGGAATTGGTTCCGGGAAAGGTTTTTCAAGAAGTTTTGAACACAACCAAAGTATTCTTGAGTCGCAAACAACCCATTCTGCTTCTTGATAGCAACGATAGAACTCATAATCCTTCTGCAACTTCACCATGTGGTCAAGATTGGGTGTTATGAGCACACCCTCATGAAGTTGTTTGAGTAACTCCTGCTCTGTAATAAGGAGTGCATCTATGTTAAGTATTCTTGTTGTATCCACAATTAAAATTGTTACGCTGTCAACAAAGAAATGTATATGTTATAAATTTTTGTTGCTACGGCTTTGTCATCAATACCTAATTCAAATATTCTTTCGCGCGGACTCCTGCCGGCAATCTTACCTTGCAAAGACTCGTAAAGTTTCTCTGCTAACAGATTAGCATCATGAGGATATACCCATCCGGAGTTGGCGACTCCATCAAGAAGTACATCAACGTCTCCAACTTTTGTAGTAACCACAGGCAGGTTGCAAGCCATAGCCTCTTTAACTACCTGTGGGCTTCCTTCTGAAATACTTGTCATTAGCATGGCATCAGCACATCCATAAAGATCCCGAACCTCTTCGCGTGTCATATTGTTTAATTCGGTTTCAATGCATTCTATGCCGTACTTATCCCTCATAATATTAACCACTTCACAGAATAGTGGATAGTTTTTTACAGTACGAGTGTGTGCACTGGGGAAAACGATAGTTACTGTTTTCTTACCGATTGCGGAATCACGAACTACAGGAGGTACGAAAAGATTCGTATTAGTAGAACAAGGTATAATTGTAGTGTTTTTAATATACTGACGAACTAAGCCATCCATTCTGTCGTTAAGAGTGATAGCATGGTCTGCATGTTTCAGTATTTTCTTTGTAAAAAACACCTGAACGGTTTTACCCTGCTCCGCCTGAATATCACCACCATGAAGAGTTATTAGGACAGGAACCTTACACTTGCGGAAAGGATTCAGCAGGAACAAACCTGAAAATCCATAATGTATATGCACCAGGTCATACTTTCCCCTGTCTATTTCATCATATACCTCAATCAACGAACGCAGATATCCTTTCTTGTCCACATTCCCGCGAATGTTATATATGCCAAATTCCAGTTCGGGGTAGTACTTCTTTATAGCCTTCTCTTGCTCCGACACAAAGATTCCATAAAAAGGATTTTCCTTTGTTGGGTACATGTTTGTTACTATTAGTATTTTCATAATTTCCTTATTTATGGAAGTTTTGCAAGATTTCTGCCAGATACGAAAAAGGCCTTATGTCATTCGTGGTTATATTATGTTCTCTTTTAGGAAATTGATTGACTCCTTTCGCTTCGCTCTCAGTAAAGTACTCTAATCATAGTTTTTTATCTTTTGTTCCACAGAAGAAGTATTCTCTCTGGAATACATTTGCGCAGAGCCGTCTTGATGGGGTTTTCTTTATGGTCGTTCCATGTGGCGGCATACCAGTGGATGGAACGGGTGTGGGGAGTAATTTTAAGGCGCTTAGTGATTATGTGAATCGGGTTGAAGAACTCGGCGGGATAAATGGTGCAGTCTGCCACGCGCTGAGGCCCCTCAACACCTGTCAGTCCATACTCCTGGAGCACACGAGTGGTATGGCCTACAATGGTAATGGTTATGTGGTCGGGATCAAAATGTAGAGGTTCGTAGTAATCAAGTAAACGCTTATAGAGTGACATTCCTGCAACGGCTGCGATGCCAAGACCTGGAGCCACCGTAATAGGAGAGTCTTGCTCACACCCCATAAAAGCACCTGCAGCCAAAATGTCATCCATAGGCTTGATCACTTCAACATCCGTATCGAAATACACTCCACCATAATTGTAGAGAATCCAAAAACGGGCATAATCACTAACAAATGCGTATTTCTTTGCGGCGTAAGCCTCTGCAGTATATGGAATGATGTTGACGTCGAAATTATCTTCGTTCCATTCCTTGATTTCGTAATCAGGCAGAAACTTGCGCCACGAAGCGATGCACTTTAATGCCAATAGAGAGAGTTCACCTCTACCAAACCAACAATAATGTATTATCTTAGGAATCATCTCTTTCTATGTTTTACGAAATAGCCAAGATACAGTGCAAGTGGATAGCAAATAACAGCAATCCACTTTTGAAGGGAGTGGGATAATGATCTTACATATTGCATATATGGTTGCGAGGATGCAACCGTATACGCCATGCTTTCAAGGAACATACGCACAAAAAATCTTGGATTATTCCAAAAATAATGACTTACCTCATTTAAGGTCAGAATATCTGCCATCAAATAGTTTTTCCATTTTTGTACATAATTCTTCTTGCCAGGATTGGTGCGAATAATACTAAACGGTGCATCAAAATGGTATAATCTTAATGGGCGAAACAGATAACGTGTTTTTGTCACCTTTGCAAGTCGATGCCAATATATACCGGGGCTGATATTCTTTACTAAAGGATACAACCAAATATCAGAATCATGAAATAAGTTGGCTGATTGCAGAACAGAAGTACGATTCGAAGTTATATTCTCGTAATGACGTCCTAACTTTAATGTCATGTCGCTAAAAGAAATATCCAATGACTCTACGTCACGTTTAGGGTCATAATCTCCTGTTATCTTACCATCATCCTGAAGTACTAATGCACGAATTGAGCCTATATCATTGTGTCCTTCTGCTTCAAGTTTCTTCCACTCTTCCAAAAACGATTCTATACAATCATCAGTAAGTTCATCATCATCATCTATATCCAACATATATGGTGTTTGAATCATGCCAAATCCCCATTCCAATATAATGTGCTTTCCCTCATTCTTTTTCCAATGATATTCTATGTCAATGAGTGACTCACGCTTCCATGACTCAACTAAGTCTGCAGTTCCATCCGTTGATCCATCATCCAGGACAAGCCACAAGAAGTCTTTGCAACTTTGACGGAGAAGAGAATCATATAATCTCTGCAAGAGTTCTTTTCTGTTATGCGTTGGAGTTAGTACTGTAAATTGATGCATATTAATTGGCTATAATTATTTTACTCTCACCTGAAATGGGGTTTATTAACAAAATGTTATCTGGGTAAACTTGAAATACAGATTTTATTTTCGGTTCTTCATATACAAGTTGAAAGCCATCCAGAAAGAACTTGTTTAGTAAAGCTTCGGAGACACCTAACGATTCGTTGTCGGCTATTTGTTGAACCATATTTATTGGGAAACTCAGGATTGATGGTGATTCAAAAGCCATACCTCTATCTAAGAGCTTCTTTTTCGTGGTGTAGTCGTTGATATGAGCTTCTAAAGTTGTTGGGTTGCAAAATATAATTCTATTTAGTAGATTTCTAATGACAGACGATGAATAGATATGAGCATCAACTGAGAATGTGTATCCCCAACTACGTGCATTGCGATATTTACTAAATCTCCATCGGAGTGTACCATCATCTGCAAGATTGATGCTGTTGGGCTTTTGGACGTTGTCTATACCTAATCGTAGCGAAATCTGATTTTGAGAGGGGTTCTCGTCGATGAAAGCTAATTGCTCCTTTGTGAGGCAAACATCAGCGAAGAATGCAGAGTCGTCGGTAAGAAACATCGTATAGCTGCATTCCGAAAGACGCAACGACTTGATTAGCAAGTCACGGAAATTGGATTTCTGTCGGCGTACATCTGGGTATCGCAGCAGTTTCAACCAATTGTAGGGGTGGAAATAGTCTCGTGAATGATAGCGCTGCGTGCGGCTTGTCTCTTTGATAAATTCCACATAGCTATACTCTGCAGCCAGCATCTCATAGGCTTTTTGGTAGGTTTCCTGTGTCGTGTTGTAGAGCACGCTTACCTTATGAGGCATCGAACTCCAATGCAGGCGAATGCTACGTAGCAATGTATCCAGCTGCATGGCACGGTTGAATGAGAATATGATGATGTGGATCATTTGTGTAACTTGGTTGGTAATATTGATGAGAAGTAATCAGTATATTTCCTTATTGCCAATTAGCATTCAAGATTAGAAAGTGTGTGTAGTGTTTATTCTGAAATCAGGGCTACAAGTAATCTTTTCGGGGTTGGTGTTGAGCCATGCTCCCCACCATCCGAAACTACTATTGGTGATAATTTGGTGCTTGCAGAGACTCATGAGTTGCATATCGCGGAAGCTGTCGTCACTTTTGTTCCAATCTGCAAAATGTACGGTGTCCTTCTTGAAATTAAGTCCGAGGGTGTAGGCGTTTTCTTTAGCCCAACTGACGCTTCCTGGATCGCAGAAGATGAAGAAGACTGGGTGCTCGACATGCTTGCGGATATAGGCTACGGCTTTACGGAAATAGCCCGTGGCATAGTAGTAACCATTGGTGCCAAGCATGTCGCCGCGGCGAGCATGGATTGCTACTGATTGGCATGAACCGATGATATGGGCGGCCTGTTTGTTTTGTTCGTCCTCGAAATCGGGAAAGCGGAAGGTGCGGCGAATTTCATCCTCGATGCGCTCTATCCCGTATCCTTTGTACTTGAATAGAAGCTTCTGACCTGCGAAAAGTGGAGCTGAAGTAACGGGGAACAGTTCGTTGCTGTTATCGGCAACGCCTTTCTTTTTGACCAAGACTGTTTCTTTATATCTCCTTAAGTAGTACCAGGGCAGCGTGTTCTTTAGCCTATACTTCAGGCTATTCGGGTTTTGCTGGTGAGCTGCAAAAATTTCGGGATCCTCGAAATTGCCAAAGGTGTTGTCTAATTCAAGTCCTGCACGCTTGAAAGCATGGAGAAAATGAATCGGGAAGTTCATGTTCTTGCGCCAGAATTCAGATGCTCGGATATCGGCCATAATTCTTTGCCATTCTTCGTCGGAGAATAGCGTGCGTATATTTTGCGGCGAGTCGATGCCAAAGATGCGCTTCAGTTCATACCCGTTCCATTGACAGGTGACGGCATTGCATTCGGGTATGTCGTAGATGATGTCTTCGAGATAGTACTCATCGTGTGGATTCACGCTTTTCAGCGCCAGATACTCGCAGTAAGAGAGCATCTGGTTACCAAGCCCTGATTCAATATGGACTACTTTCATAGCATTGTCAAGTTGTGTCTCTTTAATCTTCGTATTCTTCTACCCATTTATCATCGTACTGGGGATAATAGAGAGTACCCATTGCAAACCATAATAAATATCCATATTGCGAAGGGTTACTCAAAAGGCCTGCGCAAGCACATCCTACTACAATAAACATAAAAATGCACCTTTCAATATGGCGGTTATTTTTTCTTTTCAGTTGTATTGCGAAACATAAGAATATCCATACGAGTAATGTAATACCCACGATGCCTGTTTCGTAGTACTGCTTCTGGTATTCATTGTCAATCATGGCAAATTTGTGATAATTTCTGGCTACAAAGTTGTAGCGTGCAAATCCATTACCAAACAATGGGTCTATAATCTCGACATCACCTGATGTGTGATCAAATCGCTCCTCAGTCTTCTCTCTATCAAATATATCGCTGATATGCTCAGTAATATATTCGACATTTGAGTCGGGTAGGTACCTCTGTCCATAATAGATTCCTAAAGAAATCATGAGGGTAGTAACAGCGGTAATGATAACCTTCTTTGCTACACTTGCTTGATTCTTCTTGAGAAAAAAATATACGAGTGATATCACAAACATAAATAGCGCTACTCTGATTTGCGCCAGAAGTAAAACTACGCCCACCAGAATTAACTGAATCACTATAAAGAGTTTGCGCGTTTTCTTTGGTTCCTGATAGAGATATTCTGTTTCGCTTTTATCGTCCTCTTCATTATCGTCAAGATATTCAATATGTTCATTGCTATCAATATCTGTCGTAGAATTGGTCCTGTGCTTTTTACCGTCATATAGAGAATTAATAAGTAGCAGTGAGTATAGGAATGTAGCATAGCTCAACTGATATGGATGCCCCCAGAAGGAGGATAATCTGAATATTTCCTGTATGTAGTGTTCGGTAGCATATTCGCTTGTGATCTGCGAATATTTCATATCCATATACCAAGAGGGCTCAGTAAAGAAGAAGTACAGGCCACATACGCAGGCAATCAGCACTGGCCACTTCATCCTACTTAAAGCTTCTTTAATATTCAATCCTGAAGTTCGTCCTATAAAATAGAATAAGATATAAGCCCACTGCCAAGTGAATCCACGATAAATATAATCCCATTTGTTGGGATAGTCAATCATAATCCCATTGATTAAGAGGTATAACATATAGAGTATGACCACTCCATCGGTTAGATAGTAGTTAGGAAGCTTACACATGCAATAAATACCCAACGATACATTGCAAAAAATGAATATCGTAAACATAGGTAAATCTGGCAATCCTGCAAGAAACATCACGCGTTGGATCAGAATAAGCCAGAAGAAGAAAGCTATGGAATAATATGCAATACGTTTGAGAAGCATAAATTAGAGGTGGATTATATGTGAGAACTTGAGAGAAAGCAATGAAATTTGCTAATTCTTGTAGTTGTATGTGAGGTCCTTGGTAAGATTGTGGCTTCTAGGTCGAAGTATGAGCAATTGATATTGCCTTTTATAAACGGGCGTTCTGTGGTGCGCTTTGCTGTAATAGGGCAAAGGGAAACGGGAAGACTAATAGCGCAATCAGCAAGATGAGTGAGAATGTGCGCTTCCGTATGTTTTCAGTGATTCTTTCTGTCAGCATAAATAGTTGTCAATACTTATATACCTTTCAGTACCCCTATGTTTTTCTGCTTAAGTATGGTGCTGTCGCTATATTAAATTAGAGGTATATGGCACTTATTGAGGTATCGTATAGGATAGTAGCACACTGCGAGGGTAAAGATACCAACTAACCAAGGATAGATGAATGTTCCGAATAGATTAAAGTGCTTGAAAATATTATAGCCTACAAAAAGGCAGATAGGGTGTACTCCCAAGATGAGAAGTGTGCCCTTGCTGAAATTTTCGATTATCGCAGACTTCTTAAAGTAGTGGCAAACTGCAAAAAGCAGAATAGAAGTGTTTGCTCCGTTAACATAATAGACGAGACTGTTGTTGTCATATTCATTGGACCAAATACTGACGTAGCCATTGCGCAGTGTCATGGCCAGGAATAGCACTGTCATTGCAGCAAGGTAAGGCCATCTGCATGATAATATTTGTGTCTTGAGGGCGTTTCGCTCACGCAGAAGAATCCCGAGTACCATGAACGGGAAGCATGAGAATATGCGATAGATGTAAAGATCCTGGATGATGCTACTGTTAGTAGGAAAAACGAGAGGTTCTACTATCATCCAGGCAGTCATGAAGATGGCCAATAGATAGCAATGCCGCCTAATCCATGTCAATTGAGGAATATCGCCAAGAAGCATTCTGCAGAACCATAACACAACGATGAACCATATCCCCATAAATGGTGTGATATATCCTTTGTCGGGCCATGCAACGGTATAGTATGACGTCCATGACATTGTGGCATAGCGTTCAAAATTCACCCCCCCCATTTTTAATTTATCCACCAACATCATGAAGCAAACATTGATGATGGAGTAAAATAGAACGGGAAGCATTAAGCGTTTTGTCGTTTTCTTCCAGTCGGTGGGATGGTATAGGTATCCTGAGATGACGAAGAAGGCAGGCATGTGAAATGTGAAGACCAAGTCGCGCGGTAGACCTGTGAGAGAAGCGTGCCCTATCACTACGAAATATATGAGCAATGCTTTCGCCCAATCTACCCATGCCTCTCTTTGGAGTAATTCTGTCATGTCGATTATCTTTTAATGATTGCGCTTTATGATTCTTCTTATGATTCCTACCGTCTCCTCGTCTTTCACCGTCCATAGTTGCATGGCGGCGTAGTAGAGGACTGAGAATGTACCTGCGATGAAGAGAACAGCGAGAAAGTGGTCGAAATAGTAGTTGCTGAAGATGCAGATGCCCACTATCGGCAGACATACAAGGGCGTTGCGGAGTATGGTCTTGTATGAGGAATCGAAGTGGATGGCCTTGCGAGCAAAATAGTAGAGCATGACGAGCTCAAACACATGCGGCATGGCTACGGCGCAAGCGGCAGCCACCTCGGCGTGAGTGGGCACATATAGTATGATTATGAGAGCAGCCAAGGCTGTTGTGGTGGCTGTGCAGATGAGTATCTCGCGGAACTTCTTGAAAGCCAGCAGCACCTGGTTTTCAAGGATCTGGGCTACACCCACAAGCAGCACCTGCATAAGGATGATCTGGAATGGCAGCACGGAGCGCTCAAAACCCTCACCAGCCACGAGGCGAATGATTTGCGGAGCAAGGCAGGTGCCGATGGTGATGATGGGCAGCGCAGCAAGGCTCACGAGGTGAATAGACTTGGTCACCGTTTCTCGGAACTGTTGTAGTTCGCCTCGGGCATAAAGGTCATTCAGATGCGGGATGAAGACGCCGTTGTAAGCACTAATGACAGAGATGAAAATGCCGTATAGTTTTGTTGCGGTTGTATAATATCCCACAGCTTCCGAACCACAGGCACTGCCGAGGTAGATGACGTTGAAGGTGGTATAGAAGGAGAGGAGTATCATGTTGATACCCATAGAGAATACGGGGAACACGAGCTCGCGCATGCCGCAGAGGCGAAAACGGAAATGGACGTAGCGTTGGGCGTAGCGCCAGTTGACGAGGGCGTTTACTGCCACTTGCGCGATGGTCACGTAGAAGTAGGCCGCATAATCATCGCGGGAACGAACAAAGACGAAGACGCCGATGACGTAGAGCGCTCGGATCAGCATGGTTCGCAACGTGATGTAGCGAAAATCCTGCATGCCTTGAAAGAGCCACTCGACGAGCATGACGTTGAAGAGAATCTTTGCTGCGCCAACATAATAGAGTTCCCGATGTTCGGCAAGTGATGGGATCTGCCACACGCAAGCAAGATAAACGGCAAGGGCAAGCATAGACAGCAAAGCATGCAGAGTGACAAGACTTGAGAACACCTCGTTTCGTCGCTTTGGATTATCGCTGCACTGTGACATATACCGAATGCCGACCATGCCCATCCCGAGAGTTGAAAAAAGCACTGCATAGTCAACGATGCCGAGGGCATAGTCGACGACACCCAAGTTGCCGGCTCCCAGGACGCGGGTAACATAGGGGAAGGTCAGCAGCGGAAATATGTAGCCTGACATCGTCAGGAGCATATTCCACAGTATGTTCTTTTTTACACTCGTTGTTTGAGACATGAATCTAAAATTTTGCGTATAGGTATCCTGTGTTCTTTATGACTCTGTTAGCCGTGTTGCTCATTGATTCGCAGAAATTGTTCTATTTTATTAATGTTAGATTGAAGATTGCTTTATAGCAGTTTTGCCATATCATCGATATTTGGAAGCGATGTGCGAAGTGACTCTGGCATGTCATCGAGGGTACGATAGGTGGCTACTCCCATTGGCTTGGTGTAATCACGTACGGCATATTCGGCAAACGCACGATTCATCTCTTTGCAGAGGACGATGCCAATAGTGGGATTCTCGTGGGGTTTGCGTATCTTGTCATCAAGCGTCTGCATGTAATTGGAGAGTTGTCCGAGATAGGCGGGCTTGAACTTGCCTATTTTGAGTTCAATTACAACCAGGGCGTTAAGCTCACGATTGAAGAAGAGGAGATCTGGGAATTGCTCTTCTCCAAAGGTTTCGAGTGGATATTGGTTGCCTATGTAGCAGAAGTCGTGTCCGAAGGTCATGACGAAGGTCTTGATGTTACGTACAATCTCTTTTTCTATGACGCGTTCGTCAACGGTTTCGTAATCCTCGGCTATATCCTCGACATTAATGAAATCGAGGGTATAATTGTCCTTGAACATGTCGATAGCTTTGATGGCCTGACGTGTGGTGGGCATGGTGCTAGCGAAGTTACTGACGGCTGCCTGTGGCTGTTCGGCTTTGAGGATGGCTGGTATGGCTTCGCGAAGCTGTCGTGTGCTCCACTGGTGTTGAACGGTCTGATGGATAATGTAGAGCACCTGCTGGATATCCTTTGTCTTATGGAGGATCTCCATGTGGTGGCTGAAGCTTATACCGAGGAAGTCATCTCGCTGAATTTCGGTCGTCAGTGGCGACCATTTTGCGAGAGTGAAGGTATCGACCTGTATTTCGCTCGTCAGTGGCGAGCATTTTTCGGCACTCGGTAATTCGGTCGTCACTGCCGACCGATTTATGTATTGTACCCAATATTCGGCAAAGGTGCGCATTTTTTTGATGCTTTCAGAAGAGAATCCTCGAAGTCCGGGCATCTCACGTTTGAGTTGTTCGGAGATTGCATCAATGGCTCCTGTGCCCCAATTAGTAGCACGCGAATGTTCGGAAACGTAAAGTCCGATGCCGAAGTACAGCGAGAGTTGCTGCCCGCTGATCATACGGAGAGCACGGCCTTGGCTGACGACTATCGCGTGCTTGATGTCGGATACTGCCTGACGTAGGTCGGAGATGAGGGGTTGTGTGCTGTTTTCGTGTGCCATATTATTATGCAATAATTACGTTGTGCATCCTAAACATTGTGATAACCATCTTTGCGTACAGGTATCCGGTATTCTTTATGACTCGTGTGGCGGTGTAATTATTTTCCTGTTGTTTGTGCATCCGCATTGAGAGAACATAACTTTACTTCATCCCATCGGGGTGGAGGGGACGGAGAACGAGCGGTAAGGCTGGCTCAGAGAGGGAATAAGGCAAATTGCGTGTACACATGCGCGTGCGACAAAATGCGCGGCAAATTTAATAAAAATTAATCACATATGCAACTTTAGGGGAGGAAAACTTGACTGTTGGCAGAAGATAAAGGAATAGTCATCGGTTTTTTGATTACATTCTTTACATTTCTTGCTCCGCGCGACGACCACATCACTATGCGACTGAAAGCCCATGCCGAAAAAGTTGTCAAAACCCGTGCACTTGTGCACTAGCCGTGTAACAAGTTAAACCTCAACACGATACGTAGTGTACAGCCGTGCACTGTTTGTGCACAACTGTGTTTGGGTTGTACACTGTCCAGCGTACTCTCTATCAACAGGTTACAACGTCAGTGCACAAGTGCACAGGTTTTGACAACTTTTTCTGGCAGCAATGACAACTGCGAACAGTTTCCGAAAATTCGCACAAGAGTAAAGAGATATGTGGCGTGGAAAACTTGAATGAAGGATCTCTTAGGCTTTACAAAATACTGGTGTAGGGTCTAAGGAAAACTATTCTATACACTGAGAGAAACTACCCCATAGACTAAGGATTACTGGTGTATGGGTTTTTTTTTGCCCATTTCACCGATGATTTTGGCCCTAAACTGTAATAGCTCTCTATCGGTGGGAGCAATCTCAATGGCCTCGTTGAGATCCTCACGGGCCTGGACGAGATTGTGCTGACCATAGTATAGACGGGCACGCGCCAGTAGGGCCTCAGTATCGCGAGGATGGGCAGAGATGTAGAGGTTAAGTTGATTGAGTGACTCCTTGGTCTGACCTATCTCAGCTAGGTTGATGGCATAGAGCAGACGTGCACCAGAAAGTAGCGGATTCATCGTGAGAATTTGGCATAAATCATCATTCACTTGATGGTACTGACGCAGCTGTTTGTGGGCATAACTCTGCAGAAGGAGAACTCTGATGCGCATGGCCGTGTCGAGAGGATGCTGCAGGAGGGCTTGGCAGTCATCGAGTGCCTGCTGGGGCATCTCCTGTGAGAGATAGCATGTAGCGCGGTTGAGCCGATCCTCATGCTCGGCAGGATGCTGGCGTAAGATTATGCTAAATTCCTCGATGGATACGGCATATTTACCCTCTGCCATACTGATCATAGCAAGCTGGCGACGCACGATGTGATTGCCTGGTGCATCGGGGCGCAACCTGATGGCACGCTCAAAGCACTGACGGGCTGCCGCGAGGGAGTCAGCATGGAGATGGTTGAATCCTCGGGTGAGGCAATCGACATACTCCAGCGAGTCCTGACGGAGCTGCCAGGCGTCACGATGCTGCTGATCATAGTCATGCAAGTCCTTGCCACGCACGCCGACGCCTGTTCGGCGCAGATCAACAACCGTCTGTGCGGGGAGCGTGAGGGCTACAACGAGGAATAGCAGAACAGACAAGAGACGAGGAAACATGGGATTCAAATAAGAAATAAGAAATAAAAATAGCAAATGGGCAGCAAGAGAAGGAGCAAGGAGTCCTGTTTTCGGACAATGTGAGTGCAAAGTTAGGGATATTTTTTGAGAAAGAAGAATAAGTAATGCTAAAAATGCAAAAAACTAAGGCTACACGTACGCGTATGTGCGATATTATTTGTATCTTTGCAGTCCGTTAAGTGCACAATGATGGCACACGCAGTAGAGAAAACAACTAAAACAGAAAGAAATAGATGAGTTTACAATGTGGAATAGTGGGTCTGCCCAATGTGGGCAAATCAACCCTCTTCAACTGCCTCAGCAACGCTAAGGCCCAATCTGCCAACTTCCCCTTCTGCACCATTGAGCCCAACGTAGGTGTGATTACCGTGCCCGACGAGCGCCTCACCAAGCTCGCCGAGCTCGTAAACCCAGGGCGCATCGTGCCCACTACGGTGGAGATCGTGGATATCGCTGGTCTGGTGAAGGGCGCCAGCAAAGGCGAGGGCCTGGGCAATAAGTTCCTGGGCAATATCCGCGAGACGGATGCCATCATCCACGTGCTGCGTTGCTTTGACGACCCCAATATCGTTCGCGAGGGCGGTGCCGCCGTCAACCCCGTAGAGGACAAGGAGATCATTGACCTCGAACTCCAGCTCAAAGACCTCGAGACCCTCGAAAACCGCCAGAAAAAGGTAGAGAAGGTAGCTCAAGTGGGTGGCGACAAGCAGGCCAAGTTGGAGTATGACGTCATCATGGCCTACAAGGAGGCTATCCTCGCTGGCAAGAATGCCCGTTCCGTAAGCTTTGACAGCAAGGAGGAACAGCAGGTGGCCAAGGGCCTGTTCCTGCTGACGAGCAAGCCCGTGCTCTACGTGTGCAACGTCGATGAGAGCTCCGCCGCCACTGGCAACCACTATGTAGAGGAGGTCAAGGCCGCCGTGGCCAGTGAGGGTGCTGAGGTGCTCGTGCTGGCGGCACAGACGGAGGCCGACATTGCCGAACTGGAGACCTACGAGGAACGCAAGATGTTCCTGGAGGATATAGGCCTGGAGGAGAGCGGCTGCAACCGTCTCATCAAGGCTGCCTACAAGATGCTGGAGCTCGAGACCTTTATCACCGCTGGTGAGATGGAGGTCAAGGCCTGGACCTATCGCCGTGGCTGGAAGGCTCCTCAGTGCGCAGGTGTTATCCACACTGACTTTGAGAAGGGCTTTATCCGCGCCGAGGTCATCAAGTACGAGGACTACATCAAGTACGGCAGCGAGGCCGCAGTACGCGAGGCAGGCAAGATGGGCGTCGAGGGCAAGGAATACATCGTGCAGGACGGCGACATCATGCACTTCCGCTTTAATGTGTAACCCTCTCTTCCCCAGCCGTTATCGTCGGGGAAATAACCTAACTACCCCATGACATCACCCCTCTCTATCCTCTGGAACCCTGGTGAGACACTACCTCTCGGCCCTCTCAACCTGCGCTACTATAGCCTGTTGTGGGTACTAGGTCTGGGCGCGGCATACTATGTCGTATATTGGCTCTACCGGAGGCAGCGCATACCGCAGGACAAGTTCGACCCGCTCTTCATCTACTGCTTTTTGGGCATACTCGTAGGAGCGCGTCTGGGGCACTGCTTGCTGTACGAACCTGGATACTTTCTCCACCACATCACGGAGATGATCCTTCCCATCCGTCAGGACGCTATGGGTGGCTGGCACTTTACGGGCTACGCTGGCCTGGCCAGTCATGGTGGCACGCTAGGCCTGATGATAGCCCTCTGGCTCTACTGCCGCAAGACAGGAGTAGGTATACGCACGGTGCTCGACAACATTGCTATAGCCACCCCCATCACCGCCTGCTGCATACGTCTGGGCAACCTGATGAACTCAGAGATTGTGGGCAAATATACCGGCACGGACTGGGGCTTTGTCTTCGCACAGCTCACCGACCCCGTCACTGGCCTACCCGAGACGCTCCCCCGCCATCCCGGCCAGCTCTATGAGGCCGTGGCCTATCTGGTCTTCTTCGTAGTAGGGCTCTGGCTCTACCGCAAGTGGCCCCACAAGGTGGGCACGGGCTTCTACTTCGGTTGGTGTCTGACGAGCATCTTCACGTTCCGCCTCTTTGTGGAGATGTTCAAGGAGGTGCAGGAACCCTGGGAACTGCAGATGCAGCAGATGATCGGCCTCAACCAGGGTCAGCTACTATCCATCCCCTTCATCCTCATCGGCCTTGCGTCACTGTGGATATCTACTAGAACAAATCATAATCATAACCATAACCATTAATACCATTATTCACATGAAGAAATCCTTTGTTTTTGCTTCTGCCGCTATTGTGCTGGCAGGCTGCAGCAAGCTCGGCCCTCTGGGCCCCGAAAACTTCAACGTAACCCCTCAGCCCCTTGAGGCTATCGGTGGCAAGGTACCTGCTACGATCAACGGCAAGTTCCCCGAAAAGTACATGAAGAAGAAGGCCATCGTTACCGTCACCCCCGAACTGCGCTACGCTGGTGGCAAGTTCGTTGCTGATGGTCAGACCTTCCAGGGCGAGAAGGTTCTGGGCAACGACCAGACCGTAAACTACAAGGTAGGCGGCAACTACACTATGCGTGCCAACTTCCCCTACGTACCTGAGATGGAGGAGAGCAAGCTCTACCTCACCTTCAATGGTCAGATTGGCAAGAAGGTCAAGCAGATTCCTGACGTAGAGATTGGCTATGGTGTACTGGCCACTAGCACCCTGCTCGGTCGCACCATCTATGGTGCCCAGACCGCCACAGGCAAGGACGCCTATCAGTACGCCATCGAGCAGAGCACTACTGCTGAGATCAAGTACCTCATCCAGCAGTCACAGATTCGCACCAGCGAACTCAAGAGCGTGAGCGTGCAGGAGTTCGTCAATACTCTGCGCCAGATCAAGGCTGACCAGAAGGGCTTTGCTCTCGACAACATCGAGGTGAGCGCCTACGCCTCTCCCGATGGTGGCCTCAAGCTCAACACCGCTCTGGCCGAGGCCCGCGAGAAGACCTCCAAGAAGTATCTGGAAGGTGAGCTCAAGAAGATGGACTTCAATGCCACTGTGGACTCCAAGTACACCGCTGAGGACTGGGATGGCTTCCAGGAGCTTGTCAGCGCCAGCAACATACAGGACAAGGAGGTCATCATCCGCGTGCTCTCCATGTATGAGGATCCCGAGGAGCGTGAGCAGCAGATCAAGAACCTCAGCGTAGCCTTCAAGGAGCTTGCCGAAGAGGTACTCCCCGCTCTGCGTCGTGCTCGTCTGCGTGTGAACTATGAGCTGATCGGTCGCAGCGACGAGGAGATCGTAGCACAGTTCAAGCAGGATCCCACCAAGCTCTCCATCGAGGAGTTGCTCTATGCCGCTACCCTCACCGACGATGCCCAGCAGCAGAAGAAGATCCTGGAGCAGACCGCCAAGCAGTATCCCAACGACTACCGTGCCTACAACAACCTGGCTCAGCTGGCCTTTGCTCAGAGTGATGTAGAGTCTGCCATCAAGCACCTCAACCAGGCCGCCACTCTCAAGCCCAATGCCCAGGAGGTCAATGCCAACAAGGCTCTCATTGCCCTGGCTCAGGGTAACGTAGATCAGGCCGAAGCACTCCTCGGTCAGGCCACCAACGCTGACAACTACAACGATGTGCTCGGCAACATCTGCATTGCTCGCGGCCAGTACGCCGTTGCTCAGAAGACCTTTGGCAGCAAGAGCAACACCAACTCTGCCGCTCTCGCACAGATCCTCAACAAGGACTATTCTGCTGCCCTGAAGACCCTCAACTCCATAGCCAATGCCGATGCTACCACCGCCTATCTCAAGGCCATCGTAGCTGCCCGCACCAACAAGGAGTCCGAGGCTATCACTCAGCTCCGCAACGCCCTCCAGCTCGATCCCAGCCTCAAGGGCTATGCAGCCAAGGACCTCGAGTTCGCCACCCTCATGGGCGACAGCTCCTTCCAGGCCCTCGTCAAGTAAGATTCTTCCTCCCCCGCCCCTCCTCTGGGGCGGGGCTCTATATTTTCTTATGAAGTCATTCGCCCCACTCCTTGTTCAGCTGATTTGGCTTGCAGCCCGCCCCCTTATGGGAGGGTTGGGAGGAGCTTTGTGCCTGCTGCTCCTCGCCGCCTGTGAGAGCACCCCTGCCGACCAGGCTAGAGTGAAGGGTCATTTTGACCATCTGCAGCAGGCGCAACTCTTTATCTACTCCGACGATGCGGCCTACAACCGCGTAGATACGGTGCAGATTGTAGGGGGTGACTTCAGCTACTCCTGCACACTACAGGAGCCGACGGTTCTGACGATCGTCTATCCCAACTTTTCTGAGACCATGCTGGTGGCAGAACCCGGCCATACTCTCAAGTACAAAGCCGATGTCAGCAACCTGCGTCACGCCAGCATCAGCGGCACCGCAGCCAACGATAGCCTCTCGGCCTTCCGTCAACGCTATGCCGACAAGCCCCTCGACCGCCAGCAGCGCGCCGCAGAGTTGTACATACGCCAGCACCCAGAGGACATGGCCTCCGTGGCGCTGTTTATCAAGTATTTTGAGCGTGCCGAGGTACATACCACCATCACTGCCCAGCTGCTCCAGACTCTCGCCAAGGCCCACCCCTCCCATCAGGGAGTGCAGACCCTCAACCAGCGCCTGCGCCCTCTTCTCCTTACCGCCGTGGGGGCCAAAGTTCCTGCCAGCATAACCCATGGCTCCCTGCCTGCGCTGCTCATCTTCACCCTCTCCACGCAATATCAGAGCAATGAACTCCGACGCCGCGCCGAGGAGGCTACCGAGGATGGCCGTGTGCGTCTGGAGGAAATCAAAGCTGACAACCGCGATTTCGACTCTCTACGCCTGCGCTATGGCGTACGCTACCTCCCTGGTTCTCTGCTTATTGACGCCAAGGGACGCATTACTGCTCGCGACATCAAGCCCGACAAGATCGGTGCTGCCGTAGAGAAGATGAAAGATGAAAAATAAAGAATATAGAAAAAAGGAGAGTTAGCTATGAAGGTCTTACACATCAACACCAGTGCAACTGCTGGCGGAGCAGCCATAGCCGCCCGCCGCATCATCCGTGCCGAGGAGCGCTACGGCATTGAGGCCTCGCTGCTCACTCGCAACGACAGTCCTGACGCAAGTAACGGCCAGTGGAACTTCGTGATGGAGCGTCTCGGTGTATGGCTCCGCGAGGGACTGAACCTGCGACATCTCTGGGCCATCGACCCCGCCACACATGGCATGGATGTCACGCAACTCCCTGAGTTCAAGAGAGCCGACATCATCCACCTCCACTGGATTAACCAAGGTATGCTCTCCCTCCAGGGGCTGGAACAGATACGCCGCTCTGGCAAACCCATCGTGTGGACTATGCACGACATGTGGCCCTTCACTGGTGTGTGTCACCACGCCGACGAGTGCACCGCCTGGCAAGACGGTACCGCCTGCGCCCGTTGCCGCCTCAACTCCCGTCTGGCCCACCGCACCTATCTCCGCAAGCAGGCCCTACTCCAGGCTCCTGGCCAGCGCATCAACTTTGTGGCCTGCAGCCAGTGGCTCGCCGAGAGTGCACGACGCGCTCCCCTACTCCAGGACCATCGCGTCAATACCATTCCGAACCCCATTGATGTCCAATTCTATCGACCACTAGAGCACGAAGTCGGTGAACATGGTGGCGGCGTAGTGACTGTTGCCCCCAGCCGTGAGGCCCTGCGCCAGCAACTCGGACTGCCCACCGACCGTCGTCTTATCCTCTTTATTGCCTATAAGGCTACTGACCCCAACAAGGGACTCAACTATCTCCTCGACGCCACCCGCGATATGGATGCCGATCTCGTCATTGTAGGTCAGTGCACTAGTAGCATTCCCGCTGGTGAACGCCGAGGCCAACTGCACATCCGCGGTCTGGTGAGCGACCGCCACGAGGTGCGCGGTCTCTACCAGGCCTGTGACGTACTCGCCATGCCCACCCTCAAGGACAACCTCCCCAACACCATCGTAGAGGCCATGTCCTGCGCCCTACCCTGTGTAGGCTTCCGCATAGGTGGCTTGCCTGAGATGATAGACCACATGAGCAACGGCTATCTCGTCAACTACCTCGACACTATCGACCTACGTCACGGTCTGGAGACCATCCTTGCCGCTGATCGCCGTGCTCTGCAGAGTGCCGCTCGCCTCAAGGCCATCCAGACCTACTCCGAGGCCAGTGTGGCCTCCCGCTATGCACAACTCTACGAAGAGTGTCTGAGACAAATGTTCTAACCTTTAACCCATAACCCTTAACCCATACCCCCATGTCCCCTGACCCTGTCGCGGAACCCCCGCAAACAAGCCCTACACCCAGCAGGCCCATTGCCGCCTCCCCAAAGTTAACCATTGCCACTGTAACCTACAACGCAGCGGCACTCATTGAGCGCACCATTGAGAGCATTGAGAGGCAGGACTACTCCCTGGTGGAGCACATCATCATTGATGGCAACTCCCAGGATGACACCCTCACTCACATCCAGCACTATCTGGAGCGCAACAGTATCAGCGAGCACCGCCACGAACTCATTGTACGTTCTGAGCCCGACGAGGGTCTCTACGACGCCATGAACAAGGCTTTGCAGCTCGCCACTGGTGACTATATTCTCTTTCTCAACGCCGGCGACACCCTCCACTCTCCGACCACTCTGTCGCAGCTGGCTGAGCATATTTTTGCCCATTCCATCGGGAAAAATCGCCCTGCCGTCATTTACGGCCACACCGATCTAGTGGACGAACATGGCACCTTCTTGCGCCATCGCCGCCTAGCACCCTCGCACCAGCTCAACTGGCGCCACTTTCGTTCCGGAATGCTCGTGTGCCACCAGAGTTTCATGGCACGCACCGACCTGGCCCAGCAGTTCTCCTATCAGGACAAACGCTATCGCTATAGTGCCGACTTTGACTGGTGCATACGCATCATGCACGAGGCCGAACGCCAGCATCTATCCTTGGTAGCAGCCTGTGAGCCCAACGGCAATCTGAGTATCATCTCCAACTTTCTGCATAGCGACGATGGCACCACACGTCAGCATCACCAAGCCTCCCTTAGGGAGCGCTTCCGCATCATGGCGCACCACTATGGTCTTTTGACCACCTGTGCTCTACACGCCTGGTTCATCCTCCGTGCCGTCATCAAACGTTAATTTTAGGCTCTTTAGTGTTTAAGTATCTATGCCCCAACACATGACACTCCCCAATGGGCTCCGCATTGTCGTAGAGACCACACCCACCGCCGTCGTCAACTGCGGCATTGTGGTCAGTGCCGGTACGCGCCATGAGGAGACGGCCGACAGCGGCATGGCCCACTTCATGGAGCACATGTCGTTCAAGGGCACTGAGCACCGCCGCTCCCACCACATAGCGCGCTATCTAGAGAGCGTGGGTGGCGACCTCAATGCCTTCACCACCAAGCAGGAGACCGTCTTCTGCGCCACCGTGCTGCAGGAGGACTTTCGCCGTGCCGTTGACCTGCTCTGCGATGTTGTGTTCCACTCCGTCTATCCCCAGCAGGAGATAGACAAGGAGGTGGAGGTCATCTGCGACGAGATAGAGTCCTACCACGACTCGCCCTCAGAGCTCATATTTGATGAGTTTGAGAGCCTCCTCTTTGAGGGTCAGCCCCTGGGCCGCGACATACTGGGACAGCCCGAGCGCCTCCACCAATATACCACCGCCGATGCCCGCCGCTGGGCCGACCGCCACTATCAGCCCCGCAACTGCGTGTTCTATGCCGTGGGCAACATCACCCTTCAGCAAGTCACCCATGCCCTTCAGCATCATACGAAATAAGGACACACACCAGGCCCACACCATCATGGGCTGCGTGGTCATGGGGCGGGAACACCCTGACTTCTATGCCATGCGTCTCGTGAGCAACCTGCTCGGGGGACCTGCCATGTCAGCCCGCCTCAACGTGGCTCTCAGGGAGAAGGCCGGCCTCGTCTATACCGTCGAGAGCATCCTCTCCGTTTATCCTGACCGTGGTGTGTGGCAGACCTACTTTGGCTGTGACCCCAAGGACACGGAGCGCTGCCGCCATCTCGTGGAGCGCGAGATACAGCATCTCATCACCACTCCCCTCACCTCCAGCCAGCTCCACACAGCCCAAAAGCAGTTCAAGGGCCAACTCGGCATCAGTTCCTCCATGCAGGAGCAGCATGCCATCGCTATGGCCAAGTCCTTTGCCCTCTACGGCGAGGCGACCGACCTCCAGGAGGTCTTTCGCCACATCGATGCCCTCACTGCCGATGATCTCCAGCGTGTAACCCGTGAGTGGATAGCCCCCGACAAACTCTCCATCCTTACCTATAAGCCTACCGAGTAGGCTCTCCCATTATGAAACAACCCATCCGCTATCTCATCTGCCTACTGGCCTATATGCTTGGCGTCTTTGCCCTAGGCAAGCTGGGCTTTATGCTCTACAACCACGCCTCCTATGACTACACTTTCCTAGACACACTCCTCGTGTGGTGGAACGGTCTATCCCTCGATCTAGCTGCCGCGGCCTATCTCCTCATAGTGCCCTGGGCCGCCTGCTTAGCGGCCGTGTGGTGCCCCCGACTGGCCCTGCGCCGCTTGCTCTCCCCCTATTTTGCCCTCATGGGACTCATGCTGACCATCGTCATTGCGATGGACACGGTGCTCTATGAGCATTGGCAGTTCAAGCTGGACTCCTCCATCTACAACTACCTCAACCTGAACAACGGTGCCGCCGAGAGCGTCAACACATTATTTATAATAGGAGCCTTGCTGGCCCTCATTCTCCTTACCACCCTCATCGCCGGACCCGCCATCAGGCTCACGCCCCGCAGTTTCCGTGTTGAGAAGCGTCCCGGCAAGCCCACTCCTGCCAGCCGACGTGGCTTTGCCTCCGTGGGCATGGTGCTCGTAGGTATGCTCATCCTGCTCACCACCTATGGTGCCCGCGAGCAGGGTCGCATGTCCGTAGGCAGTGCCTACTGGAGTGAGCATCTCTTTCTGAACCACTCCGCCGTCAATCCTCTCTACAGTCTCATAGCCTCCACGAGTCGCATGGATGAGTACGGACAGCAGTTCCGCTACTTCAGCAACGAGGAGGCCACAAGCACCTTTTCTCCTCTCTACACGGGTCGGGACACCCTGGTCACCGACACTCTGCTGCGCACCCAGCGTCCGCAGATTATCGCCATACAGCTAGAGAGCTTCTGCGCCAAGTTCGTTGAGGAACTGGGAGGCATTCCTGGTGTATGCCCCAACCTGAGCCGTTTTATCAAGGAGGGCGTCCTCTTTGACCAATGCTACGCCAACTCCTTCCGCACCGACCGCGGCACAGTCAGTGCCCAGGCAGGCCATCTGAGCTATCCCACAGTGACACTCATGCGCAATCCCGAACTCTATGCCAATCTCCCCTCACTCGCACGGAGCCTGCATCAGATCGGCTACAGCACGAGCTATACCTATGGCGGTGACATCAACATTATGGGCAAGCGCCAATATATGCTCCAGTCAGGATTCGGTCAGCTCATCTCCGAGCCCGACTTCCACCTAGCTCCGGGGGAGCGTAGCACCTGGGGTGTACGTGACTCCATGGTACTGGCTCAGCGCGCGGCCGACTTCCGACGTCTCCCTATGGACTCCCTGTGGTATGCTGGCGTGCAGACCCTCGACTCACACGAGCCGTTTGAGGTGCCCTATCAGCGCCTGAAGGACCCAGTACTCAATGCCTTTGCCTACACGGACCACTGTCTCGGCCAGTTTGTTGACAGCCTGCGTCACACGCCTCTGTGGGACAACCTCCTCATCGTCATCTACTCCGACCATGGCATCATGTATGAGCAGACGTATGAGAATCCTGAGTTCTTCCACATCCCCCTCATCTGGCTGGGTGGTGCTATCCGCGAACCTCGCCGCATCCACACACTCATGAACCAGAGCGACATCGCAGCCACCCTGCTGGCTCAGCTCGGCCTGCCGGTGTCAGAGTATGAGTGGAGCCGCAATGTCCTCTCCCCCAACTACACCAACCCCTTTGCTTATTGCACCTACCCCAGTGGTCTTATGTACAAGGACGGCACTGGTACCACACTCTATGATACCAATGCCGACCGTCTTATTCTCCAGCACCCCTGCGAGGGTGCCGGCCTACGCCTGCGTCGCGCCAAGTCTATCCTGCAGAAGAGTTACGACCGCCTGCAGGAGGTGATTCAGAAAAAGTAGTTCACCTCACCATCATACGCCGGGCGGGAGTGATATACACGCCGCGCTTAGGTTCGCTTACGGGCTGTCCCTGCAGATTGTAGCAGCTGGCAGCCTGTATTGCGTTGTGGCTGGTTGTGGGTAGCTGCGTGCCAGTTGTCATCCCATCCTTGACCTCAATAGCCTCAATAGCCGTATCGAGCCAGTTGAGGTGGCGCGTCATGAGGGTTGTGGTGTTGTACACATCCTGCGCTACGCTACCATAGTTCAGGTCGTAGCGCTGGTTGTAGTATATGCGTGAGAGCGAGAGAGCCTCCGCCTCGGGCGTATCGCGATAGGACTGCATCCACCCCGTGATGTAGGGCAGCACCTGCTCACGCACCTCGTTCCAGAGTTCCTTGTAGGTACGCACAAAGACCGTGTTCTCGCTCTGCAGCAGCTGGGGCATGTAGAAGCTCGTCGCCGTGTGTATGTTCGCAAAGGAGTTGTAGGGCACACCCTGTCCACTGTCAAAGTCCCACAGGTTGCCCATCCTGATGAGCGTACCCGGCAAGCTGTCGTAGCGTGTCATGAAGATGTTGCTGCCTGCCGAGTCCTTGGTGCCAAAGATGTCGTGTATGAGCAGCCATGTGGCAAAGGACTTGACGTCTATCACCTGGTCGTACGTACCATCGGCGATGGCCTCCTCCATCTCCACGATAAAGTTGGCTATGGAGTCCTTGCGGGTAGGCGCGAGCTTGTCCTGCTTGGGGTAGCGGAAGGTATAGCCAAAGGTAATATCGTCAACCTCCGTCACATTGCGCTCCTCAAAGTAGGGCGTATAGAACTGTACATCCTCAGCAAAGTGATAGGCATCCCTCTCCACGATAAAGCCGCTGCGGCTCACATTGAGACGCTGCTTGGGCTTGCGGCGCACGTTCTCCATGATGAGATACACGCCCTCATACTCACCGTTAATGAACACATTGCACGGACGGCACTCCTGCACCCACTGCACATCGAACATACGACACAGATGCAGTCCCATCATCGTCTTGAGCGTGATGGCATCCTTCATGAGGCGCCAGTGGCGGTCCGGGTATTGTTCTCCCTCGCGTTCCAGAAGGTCAAAGGGCTGCTGCAGCTTGAGCTTGTAGATAGGATTGTTATGGCGGGAGCTACTGTTGCCATTCACCTTGATGGTGATGCCGCTCACGCCGCGCTCGTACTCTCCACTATCGTAGATGGTATCATTGCCCTGAGTCAGCGTCATGCGGGCAGGCAGGATATTGGTGGCGCGAGGCTTGCGCAGTCCACGATCCGTCTCTAGCATCTCCATCTGGGGGCGCTCGCCACTCTCCGTCACGATATGGACGAGAGGCAGGTTGATCGTACGAAAGTTCTCAAGGCTGTAGTCCAGTGTCTTCTGCGCT
This sequence comes from Bacteroidaceae bacterium, assembly GCA_024400995.1. Classification (GTDB taxonomy): domain Bacteria; phylum Bacteroidota; class Bacteroidia; order Bacteroidales; family Bacteroidaceae; genus Alloprevotella. Next base: position 29,319 of record JAKSLU010000003.1, on the reverse strand, counting down.
CTCGCAGGCCATAGGGCTATCCAGCCCATCAGTAGTATGAAGAGTGATTTGTGCATGTTTCTAAAGAGTACTATAGTTTGATGGTAGCAGATTTGAGCCCCTTAGCCTTAACCGTCAGCGTTGTCTCTGGACTTGAGCCTCCCCTCTTTAGGGGGAGGTTGGAGGGGGGGGTGTCTACGATGGCCGTCAACTGTCCGCTGAAGGCGTGCATGTGGGGCTCATGAAAGAGTTCGAGACACGTCGGATCGCCATTGGCGCAGGCACGGAATGCGCCTCCCTTCACGCTGAAGCTCACCTCATTGTTGGCCGTGGGGCAGAGATTGCCGTCCTTGTCGCAGATGCTCACCGTCACGTAGCGCAGGCCATCGCCCTCACCCTCGTTGGCCCACTCCAGTTGCAGGTGATGAGGTTCACCAGCAGTGCGGACTGTATCACAGAGCACCTGGCCATCAGCGTAGCGGGCACGCACTACGAGGGTGCCGGGCTCGTACTTCACATCAGGCCATACGAGACGATAGCGCATGAGCGACTCCAGCGTGATCTTGCGCCCATCATGGCTGAGAGCCTTGGGCTGCTTGCGGGCCACACCGAGGGAGCGGCCATTGAGATAGAGCTCGGCCTCCTCCGCGTCGGTATAGGCCATGACGGGAGTCACCTCGCCCTCACGTCCAGGCCATGTCCAGTGGGGCAGCAGGTGGAGGGTGTGCTCACGGCGGTTCCACTGCGAGCGGTAGAGATAGTAGCGATCCTTGGGGAGAGAGGCCAGGTCGATGATACCAAAGAGGGAGGAGTGCGAGGGCCAGGCATTAGTATCGTAGGGCGAGGGCTCTCCGAGGTAGTCAAAGCCCGTCCACACAAACTGACCTATCGTCCAGGGCAGGTCGTCCATATTGGCAAAGTCAATATCGGGCACATTGCTCCATGAGCAGGCCTCCGTGTCGTAGGAGGATGACTGGTGGTCAGGATAGCAGGCACCATAACGGGGTACGACAGGAAACTTATACACGCCTCTGCTGCTCACCGTCGAGGCCGTCTCGCTACCTAGCAACAGCCCCTGCGGAAAACGCTCATGCGCCTCCGTATAGCGGTGGGCACGATAGTTGAAGCCCGGCACGTCCAGCGTAGCACCAAAGCCATTGTTCATCGCATTGTCCACCTGGTCCATACCCGCTGTCACGGGGCGCGTGGGGTCGAGCCTGCGGCAGATGTCACGCAGCATAGAGGCCGTGCGGTAGCCCTGTTCGCTACCCTGCGAGGGCACCTCATTGCCAATGCTCCACATCACCACAGCAGGGGAGTTGCGGTACTGGCGCAGCATATTGGTCATGTCGGCAGTAGCCCAGTCTCCAAACCAGCGGTGATACCCGCTATCGCACTTGGCTATATCCCACTCATCAAAGGGCTCGAGCATCATCATCAGGCCCATTTCCTCGCAGAGCTGCACGAGCTCGGGAGCTGGCATATTGTGGGAGGTACGTATGGCATCACAGCCCATATCCTTGAGCATGGTGAGCTGATGGCGCAGGGCACTGCGGTCGATGGCCGCACCGAGGGGACCCAGATCGTGGTGCAGGCAGACGCCCTGCATCTTGCGCTTCTGGCCATTGAGGTAGAATCCATCCTCGGCCAGATAGTCTATCGAGCGTATGCCAAAGCGGGTACTATAGCAGTCCGTCTGCACATCGTCCACATAGATGCGGCTCACGGCACTATACAGATGGGGCGTCTCAGGGCTCCACAGCAGCGGATGCTCCACCCTGAAGGTCTGACTCACCGCCTCACCGTGCTTGAGATAGTGGGGTTCTACCCTCGTCTGGCGACTACCCACCACGCGTCCCTGTTCATCGAGCAGTTCGGTGTGGATACTCACGCGCTGCCCCACCTGGACACCAGCCAGTTCCGTACGGATGGTGACGGAGGCCGTCGGCTCTGCAACGGCGGGACTGAGTTCGGTGAGTACCTGGGTGCCCCATACGGGCACGTGCACGCGCTCGTGTTCTATGAGATGTACGTTCCTGTAGAGGCCAGCACCAGGGTACCAGCGGGAGGAGCGCTCACTGTTGCGCAGACTGACCTCCAGCAGGTTGTCGCCCTCACGCAGGGCGGGGGTGGCATTGCAACTGAAGGAGTTGTAGCCGTAGGGCCAGAAGATGAGCTCCTGTCCATTCACGCTGACGCGTGCCTCGGACATGGCGCCATCAAAGATGAGCGTTACCTCCTTACCCTTCGTTGCACTGAATGTCGTGCGGTAGTGTCCCTCGCCGCTATAGGGCAGAGCGCCCGTGCGCCCCTGATGGCGCAGAGGCTGCGTCTCTCCATTCTGTTTGACGGCTACCACCTGCAGGTCGTTCTCCTCACTGAAGGGGCCCGTGATGGCCCAGTCGTGTGGCACACGCACCTGCTGCCATGTGGCCTTGGGTGAGAGTGCACCACGATGGAACTCCCACTCCGTGAGCAGGCGTTCAGAACGTTGTGCCAGACCATTGCTGCCGATGCAGAGCATCAGCACTACTGTAGGGACAAACTTAGCTATATTCATTATACCTATATTTTGCATTGCTACTTGAGTCTTTATGATGGTTAAGACAAAAACCTATATCCACCCCTTAGCGTTGATGCAAATGTCTCTATCGAGCCATTGATGCTGGAGCTGTCCGAAAATCCTTGAGAGCAAGCTCTCAGATATTTTCTGCCACCTCCATCATCACCCTATCGGGTTTTGCATCAACCCTAAGGCTATAAACAATAAAAAACAGGTGTTGTTCAACATTGTTCAAGGGGTTCAAGGGCTACGCCGTTCAAAGGATCTGCCATCAGAACATGTACATCGTGTCGGTATCAGTGTCCAGATAGTAGTGTTCACTCTGATCACGCGTTGGAGCAAAGTTCCAGAGAATGCCTATGCGCGTCTTGGTGAGTCGCATATAGTTCCACAACTGCTGGCGATGGTCAGCGCAGAGCTTTTCGGCTGCCTTGCACTCAATAAAGGCCTTGTCCCTTACATAGAAGTCTACAAAGTGCCTATGATTGATACGTTTGCCGTGGAAATCTACGGAGAAATAGTACTCGCGGGTAAAAGGCTTGATCTGTCTTTCTTCGAGTACAATCTCCAGTGCATCCTGATACATATATTCGTTGAGAAACGGACCCAAGTCCCTGTGCACCTCCTGGCAACATCCATTAAGGTCATAGCACCATTGTTTCAGCTTTTGGCACAGACCAGGATCTACATCTATCAGTCGTTTTATCGTATAGTTTCTCATTAATTCTAACCACTGAGGGTGGGCTTATCCTTAGTTGACACGACCCAGGCAGGGTTTATCCTTGGTTTTTGTCTCAACCTCTGGAGCTTTCCCCGTCTTGATGTGACCCAGGCTGGGTTTATTTTTGTTTATCGCCTTAGGGTTGATGCAAAACCCGTAGGGTGATGATGGAGGTGGGACAAATTATCTGTAAGAGCCGCGGCTCTTACAAGGAATTTGGCACAGCTCCAGCATCAATGGCTCGATAGAGACATTTGCATCAGCCCTAAGGGGTTTATCCTTGGTTTTTGTCTCTACCACCACTACTTGCGGTTTGATGCGACCCAGGCAGGGTTTATCTTTGGTTTATCGCCTTAGGGTTGATGCAAAACCCGTAGGGTGATGATGGAGGTGGGACAAATTATCTGTAAGAGCCGCGGCTCTTACAAGGAATTTGGCACAGCTCCAGCATCAATGGCTCGATAGAGACATTTGCAGCAACACTAAGGGGTTTATCCTTGGTTTTTGTCTCCGCCCAACCACCAGCGGGCCTACTTGCGGATGGACTGGAGGAGTTGCTGCATACGTTGGAGGACCTTGGGCTGACGCTCAGCCTGGTTGTCCTGCTCCCAGGCCGCACGGCTCATGTCGTAGAGCTGGGGTTCCTGACTGTAGCCACTCTCTATGTTGGGGCCCCAGCCGATGCTACCACGCGAGGGCTCGATGTACTTCCAGCGCTGGTCACGCACCTCGAGGGAGCGGTTGGCCGCCATGCTGACATGATAGGGGGCGGGCTTCTTGCTGCGACCGAGCCAGGTCTTGAGACACTCGCGGGAGTCCGTGGCCTGACCGGCGGGAATGTCCACACCCACCATAGCAGCCATAGTAGCAGGCAGGTCGATGAGACTCACGAGGGCATTGCTCACCTTGCCGCGCTTGGCACCCGCACCACTCACGATGAAGGGCACCACGTTGCCTGCCTCATAGGCACTGTACTTGCCGCCACGATAGGGGCCGCCGGGTTTGTGCGTACCCACCAGTTCCTCCGCACGGTCGGCATAGCCGTCGTCGAGCACGGGGCCGTTGTCGGAGGTAATGATGATGAGGGTGTTGTCGGCTATGCCGAGAGAGTCCAGGGCAGCACGCAGCTGACCTATGGTGTAGTCAAACTGGAGGATGGCCTCGCCCCTGAGACCCATGGGGCTCTTGCCCCTGAAGCGTTCGTGGGGTTGGCGGGGCACATGCACGTCGTTCGTGGCAAAGTACATGAAGAAGGGCGCCGCCTGCTCTCCACGCTCCATGGTCTGCTCCCCAATCCACTTGATGGCATAGTGCAGCAGCGAGTCGGGTATGTCCTCATCGCGCCACAGAGCCTTGCCGCCACCGCGCATATAGCCTATGCGACCAATGCCGTTGACGATGGCCATGTCGTGGCCGTGGGAGTGGCGCTGCTTAGTGAGCAGTTCGGGGTGGGTCCTGCCCAGAGGCTCACCGGGGAAGGGCTTTCCCCAGTCGTAGCTCACCTCGATGGGAGCCTCGGGGTCCCAGTTCTTGACGCGCCCCTGCTCTATGAACACGCAGGGCACGCGGTCAGCCGTGGCGGCCATGATATAGTGATAGTCAAAGCCCAGATCCCTGGGTGTCTGGTCCAGTTCACCATTCCAGTCCTGCTGAGCAGTCTTGCTACCCAGACCGAGGTGCCACTTGCCGATGGCAGCGGTTCTGTATCCTGCATTATGGAAGGCATCGGCCACCGTATATTGCTCCGGCTTGATGATCATGCCAGCATTGCCTGCAGCCACGTCGGTACCCGGACGGCGAAAGGGGTAGCAGCCCGTCAGCATGCCATAGCGTGAGGGCGTGCTGGTGGAGGCCACGGCGTGGGCGTTCGTAAAGCGGACACCCTCCCTGGCCAACTGGTCAATGTGGGGAGTGGGTGCCTCTCCCTCATAGCAACTCAGGTCGCCATAGCCGAGGTCGTCGGCCAGCACAAAGATTACGTTGGGTCGCTGCTGTGCCTGTGCCGTGAGGCCGAGGGCAGCAAGCGAGAGAACGGAAAATGTGGTCTTACGCATGTGGGATATATTTATAAATGACTGCGCAAAGTTACGAATAAGTAAGCGAAGTGCCAAATATTTTGTAAACCGAACGCAGAAAAAGTCGCTTTTTTATGCTGAGGCGCTGAAATATTCCCCCTCAGACCTTAAACTTTAAACTCCTCTCCCCTAATCCTTGGTCATATCAGCAGAAATTCGTATTTTTGCACGCAGATTCCACACATTGGCCCCGTAGCTTAGCTGAATAGAGCGTCAGATTCCGGTTCTGAAGGTCCTGGGTTTGAATCCCAGCGGGGTCACGAGCTAGCGCGTAGCGCAAGCTCTATCTCCTTTTTTATGTTTGCCGATATTGTGCACTTGTGCACAAATCGTTGTAACTCCCAGTTATTGAGCATTTTGCTAGTGTATAGGCTCTACATCACTGTGCACAGTATGTACAGTAGTGTAGAGCTCTACACTATATAAGCCATTGTATCACATGGAGTTATGTCTTAGTGCACAGAAATGAGGTAAAAACTATTATTTTTGTGCTTTTCCATGGGTAGATACGTCCCTATACATTAGTCGAAATTAGTCTATACACCACGACGTCGCAGTCTATACTCTACGACGCACTACTCTATGGTGTACAACAGGCTACATCGCATAAGCCAATACTCCAACCAAAAAGGCGATTTTGCCATCCATACGTTACAATTACCCCCCCCGAATTGCTAAATAATGTGAAAGCCGATACAGTTAGTCCAAAATAACTGAGGCCGAAACCCCGATTTATGCTTAAATTTGTATAGGCTTACTACGTGAAAGTGAGTCACTTTATCCCACTTTGCATAACCTTAAACCTATACATTTTTTCTATGACACACACTCGACGCTACCTTAGCGCCCTGCTGCTGGCTTGTGCAGTAGGAGCCCAGGCACAGACCTCCGATGTGATTGACCCCTATGTGCACGAACCCCTGCCCGCTGGAGCTCCCGCATGGATGGCAGAAATCAGCAAGAATCCCACGGGTGTGAACTTCCGTGAGATGCAGCAGCTCTATCGCGACTGGCTCATCAGCGACCCTGATGCACGCGCCAAGACCCGCGAGAAGAAGCCCATCGTGAACTACTACCGCCGCTGGCAGCGTGCCTATGAGCGCTTTGTGGGTGAGGACGGCATGATCCATCTGCCCACCGTGGCCGAGCATACAGCCCGCCTCTCTCAGCTCAACACCCGCAGCACCCGCCGCAAGGCTGAGGCCAAGGACGGCAAGGTGTGGAAGAACATAGGCCCCTACACTACGCGCACTGGCGGCAAGTCCGAGGACTCTCAGGCCTGCGTGTTCCGCCTCAGCATCTGCGAGCAGAACCCCAATATTCTCTATGCCGGCACCGACAAGGGTGTCGTGTTCAAGAGCACAGACAAGGGCCAGAGCTGGAAGCCCTGCAATGCCCAGCACAACTTTGGCGGCTCCATCTACTCCGTGCAGGTGGACCCCAAGAACCCCAACGTGGTATATTGCGGTGGCGGTGTGAGCCTCTGGAAATCTACCGATGGCGGTGAGACCTGGGTGCAGCAGCAGGGCGTGCAGGGCAATGTCAACAGCATTCGCTTCTCTCCCAACGACTCCAAGTACGTTACCTTTGCTACGGGTATGGCTCGCGGCAAGAGTGGTGGCTTCTATGTGACCACCAACGGAGGCCAGTCATACCAGTGCACCTTCACTGGCCTATGCTACGACCATGAGCTCAAGCCCAATGATCCTAACCACATCTATATGCTCGGCAAGAACCCCAACGACATCTGGAACACCGACTGCAAGATATATATCTCCAAGGATGGTGGTCTCAAGTGGGATGCTGCTGCCACTAGCGATGTGGTGACCAACATTCAGGCTGGCCGTCTGGCCGTGAGCCAGGCTCCTGGTGGCGAGAACTACGTCTATGCCATCGCCAACTCCCGCTACCTCGACGATACCGCAGGTCCTCTCGGCGGTATGGGTGATCCTTCGATACTCAAGAGTACCGATGCTGGCCAGACCTGGCAGAACCTGAGCACTGAGGGCGGCCTCTGCCCCTTCAACAGTTCCGACAAGAACGGTGGCCAGGGCTACTTCGATATGATCATCGGAGCCTCCTCGCAGAATCCCGACCTTATCATCTATGGTCTCACCTGCTGCTATCGCGCCGTGACGGGTGGCACAGCTCCCAGCACGGCAGTAGGCATTGGTGGCTATATCCCTAACACCAACATGCACCCCGACATGCAGGACATCGTGACCCTTGGCACGGACACCTATATCAGCACCGATGGCGGTATTCGCCACTCCACCAACTTCTTTGCCACTGGCGGCGAGACCCGCCACGATGGCATCTATGCCGCAGAGTACGTGGGCTATGGTCAGGGCTGGAACAAGGACGTGATGGCCGGTGGCCGCTGGCACAATGGCGATGCCGTGATGACGGAGAGCTATGGCGAGGGCAACTCTCTCCACGTAGGTGGCATCGAGCGTGCCACGGGCTATGTGATGCTGAGTGATCCCCACAAGGTGTATTTCTCTGATGGTGCCATGTACACCATCCCCGAGACTAACATTGATGACCGTGTCATCACCGACTACAGCTACTTTTCCACGGGCCGTCGCCCGGCCGAATCCACCTTTACCAGCAATGAGGTAGATTTCGATCCCCGCTATGCCCACCGCCTTATTATCACCCCCAGTTACGAGGGTTGGGGTTGCGACCCAGAGGATGTCCACACCCTCTACATGTCGGAGGACGAGGGCAAGTCGTTCCGCAAGATCTTTGACTGCGAGGAGCGCTATGTGCAGTCACATGCCCATGCCCGCTCCAACCCCGACCATCTCTATGTCGTGACGCAGTACTCCATCTTCCACTCCACCGACAATGGCAAGGAGTGGGAGGAGTTTGAGGTCAAGCCCTTTGATGACGGCCGCGACCAGGCTGGTGCCTCCATCGCTGTGGATCCCCACAACGACAACCTCCTCTGGTATGCCAACGGCTACTACGCCGGTCAGGTGGCCTACACCAAAGATAACGGCAAGACCTGGACCTATCCCCTCGAGGGCACTGCCTACGCGGGCAAGCGCTTTGCCTGGATTGTCCTCACAGGCTATAAGAACGGCGTGTATCTCAGCACCAACCTCGGCGACTACGAGAGCGGCCAGATGGTCATCTATCGCGACGATGACACCAATGGCTGGGTGAACTACTCCGCAGGCCTGCCCTCCGCAGCCGTCATCTCCCGCCTCGCTCCCTTCTACAAGGAGGGCAAGCTCCGCGCTGCCACCTATCAGGGCATCTGGGAGATACCTCTCTATCATGAGCAGTTCGTGCCTGTGGCCCAGCCCATGGCGCTGAACCTGGGCAACGGCAACCTCTCCGATCCCATGAAGGAGGTGCTCTTCGACAGTTACTCCATCGTCAATCAGGAGCAGGTTCAGTGGGAGTGGAGCTTTAGTCCTGAGCCCTACAAGGTGGAGGGTGCCAACACCCGCAATCCCAAGGTGGTATTTGGCCGCAAGGGTGAGTACGACGTGACCCTCACCGTCACCACTCCGCAAGGCACCCACTCACGCACCATCGAGAGCATGATAACGCTCTCTCAGAGCGCTCCCGGTCTGGACGACATCACCACAGGCGTGACGCCCTCCGCCGCCTCTCGTACTCCCCAGATAAACGTGGAGGTGGCGTATGCCGGTGGCGTGCCCAGCCTGGTGGTACACTCAGAGAACCTCACCAGCGACAAGAAGTTCCGTCTCTATAGCCTCAAGGGTGCCCTCCTCCAGGAGGTGCTGATACCCGCCACGGAGACCCTCACCGAGGTCAGCCTCGGCCAGCTCGCCCCCGGCTCCTATGTGTATAACCTCAGTGCCCAGGACTACAAGTACTACGGCAAGTTTATCAAGAAGTAATTCATCCCATGCGCAGGATATTTTTCCCTTTTTTATTTTTTATTTGCCTCTGCGCGCAGGCGCAAGAGGAAGTGCACACTGCCTACGACCCCGTAGGCCTTCCCCCTGGAGCACCCGCGTGGATGTTGAAGCTCAGCGATCCTGAGAGCGTGAACTACCGTGCCATGGAGGACTCCTTTGAGCGCTTCATGGTGGAGAACCCCAAGTATCGCTACAAGACGCCCGAGACCAAGGGCGTGATCAACTACTTCCGCCGCTGGCAGAAGGCCCACCGCGCCTATGTACGGCCCGATGGCAGCATCAAGATGCCCAAGCAGAGCGACTTCCGCCAGTTTGTGGCCGACATCAATGCCGTGAGCACCCGCAAGGCCGCACGCGCCCAGAAGTCTGCACTCAGCGACTCCAAGTGGGAGGTAATCTCGCCCATCACCACCTACGACTGGAAGACGCGTAAGCCCTATCCCGGACAGAGCAACATACAGTGCTTTGATATCTCCAAGACCAGCCCCAACATCCTCTATGCTGGTGCGGAGACAGGCATGATCTTCAAGACCGAGGACCGCGGTGAGCACTGGACCTCATGCACCCCCGACTTCTACTTTGGCGGCATACCCTCGACCATCGAGATATCGCACACCAATCCCCAGAAGGTGGTGATGGGTGCAGGCTCCTTCGTGTGGCTCACCGAGGATGGTGGTGCCACCTGGACAGACATTACTCCCTCAAATTACACCAACTCACCCATTCGCGACGTGATCATCAGTCCTACCGACGACACGCACATGATTATGGGCAACCGCAAGGGCGTGTACAAGACCACCGACAACGGCAAGACCTGGACGCGGATCATTGATGCCGAGTGCTTTGACCTGCAACAGAAGTACACCAAGGGCGAGATTAAGGGCAATGAGATTTACGCGTTTGCACGCCAAACATCAGCTAGCAACTCGGCCGTGCTACTCTACTATAGCAACGATGGCGGCGAAACGTGGAACACCGACCGTATGCCCAAGCTCGACTATAAACTCGTATGTGGCCGCATAGGTCTTTCTTCAGCTGCGAATGGCGGTGACTACATCTACCTCACTGCCTGCAAATACGACTACTTCTCTCTGGCCTACAGGTGGCCGCAGTTCTTCGGCACCCCGGTGCTCCTCAAGAGTACCGATGCTGGTAGTACATGGACTGAGCTGGATCTAGCCACAATTCCGAATGACGAGAAGACCGATGCGCGCGGTCAGGGTTACTACTGCCTGACCTGCACCGCTTCATCGCAGGATCCCGAAACCGTGTTCCTCGGTATGCTCAACTTCTATAAATCCACGGATGGCGGCAAGACCTTTGAGAACCTTGGTGGCTACTATGGCAAGTACGACAACATTCACTTCGACCTGCAGGAAGTGCGCGTACTCGGCAATGAAACCTGGGTTTCGCACGATGGTGGTCTCAACTACTCCACCGACTTCTTTGCCACACGCCCTGAGGTGCGCATCAATGGCATTTATGCCTCTGAGTTCGAGGGCTTCGGTCAGGGCTGGAATGAGGACGTAGTGGCTGGTGGACGCTATCACAATGGCGACATGGCCGAAATCGTAGGTAAGTACCCCGGTGCCCTCCACATGGGTGGCGGTGAAACCTGCACGGGCTACGTGATGCTGAGTGATCCCCACAAGGTAGCATTCTCCGATTCTCAGAACTTCATCCTCTCCGACGATATGAGTCAGGAGGCCAAAATCTTCCCCTACATCTGGCTTCCCTACGAATCGCACACTTACGGCGGCTACATGGAGTTTGATCCCCGCTATGCGCAGTCGTACCTTATCTTCCGCGGTTGGGGTGATGAGCAGAACGTGCTTTGGAAGACCGTGGATGACGGCAACAGCTTCGTAGAGCTCCACAAGTTCAACGACAGGATATGCACCTACGTCATCTCACGTTCCAATCCCGATAAGCTTGTGGTATCTACTATGAATGGCATCTACTACTCGATGGATGGTGGTAAGACGTTCACTGCCTACACCAACCTACCGCAGGAAATCGTAGATGCAGCCAACTTTACCCGCGTGGACATCCACCCTCGCAATGAGGATGAGATCTGGGTGTCGGTGGTTAGCCACCCAGGCTACATCTTCCGCACCAAAGATAATGGTGCCTCATGGGAGAAACTCGACAAGGGTCTCGTTGTTCCTACGCAATATCCCGACCTTGCCAAGAACGGCCGTGAGCAAATGTATGTGAAGCGCTTTGTGCTGACCGGCAATGAGAAAAATGCAGTGTATGCCCTCTGCACCGTGGACCGTGCTAATGGTTGGGACGATGGTAGAATCTGCGAGCGCGGCCGCGTGTTCTATAAGGATGATACCATGGATGAATGGCAGGACTACTCAGAGGGTCTGCCTCAGGTAATCAGTCTTATCCGCATGCTCCCCTTCTACAAGGATGGCAAACTCCGCGTGGCCACCAACAATGGTATCTGGCAGCGCGACCTCGTAGATACTGACTGCCAGCCTATCGCTCAGCCCCTGATTCTGAGTGGTGGTAAAGCTCAGGGACTTGGCTCACAGATACAACTCGATAGCTACTCCATCGTGAACCAGAAGGATGCTGAGTGGGAGTGGTCGTTCATACCTGAACCTCTCAGCGTGAGTAGCCATACGGTGAGAAATCCCCGCATCACCGTTGACCCCGAACTGACCTACAATGTTACCCTCACCGTGACTACCCCCAAGGGTACCGATACCAAGACGGTGAAGAATATGATCATTGGCACTCGCGGCATCCTCGATCCCGAGAGCACTACCTCTATCGCAGGCCAGGAGGTGCTGGAGCGTGACGTAATCGTTAGCGCTGGCAAGTCCGTAGGCACGCTGAGCTTTATGCCCCACGGCATCAGCACCCCTCTCTCCATGCAGCTCTTCAGCGCATCGGGTCAGGTAGTCAAGGAGTGCAGCCTCTCCGCCACTGAGGCTACCCACGTCTCCACCGAGGGCCTCGCTCCCGGCACCTACTTCTATCTGATAGAGGGTGGCGGATTCCGCAAGACCGGCAAGGCGGTGGTGAAGTGAAAATTGAAAGTTGAAAGTTGAAAGTTGAAAATTAAAGATGAAGAAACGGTTATCTACGATACTCCTACTGGCCAGTGTACCCGCACTGGCCAGTGCTGAAATGTCAGAGGAAGACTCAACCTCTATCAAGCTCGATGCTGCGGTGGTATCGGCCACCAAGTGGCGCCAAAGTTCTGAAACGCAGCCCAAGCACATCCGGATGGTGAAGCCAGATGATGTCATCTTCTTCAATCCGCAGACCACCGCCGACCTGCTCGAACTCGCAGGCGGCGTGGCGGTGCAGAAGAGCCAGCTCGGCGGCGGTTCGCCCATGATACGCGGCATGGCCACCAATAGGTTGCTCTATAGCGTTGATGGTGTGAGGATGAACACCGCCATATTCCGCTCTGGCAATCTGCAGAACGTCATCTCGCTTGACCCCTTTGCCCTGGAGCGTACCGAGGTGCTCTTTGGTCCCGGCTCCGTGATCTATGGTAGCGATGCCATGGGTGGCGTGATGAGCTTTACAACCAAGAACCCGCAGTTTGCGGCCGATAGCCAAAGGGTGAAGCTCACCGGCTCGGGCATGGCGCGCTATGCCTCGGCCTCGGGCGAGATGAGCGGCCACTTCGACGTGAGCGTGGGGGGCCGCAAGTGGGCCTCCCTTACCAGTGTGAGTTCCTACAACTATGGCGACCTGCGTCAGGGACGCTTTGGTCCCGATGAGTATCTCAAACCCTGGCTCGTGCAACACCAGAGTAGTGGCGACGTGGCCATAAGCAATCCTGACCCCTTGGTGCAGAGTCCCTCGGGATACTCGCAGATCAACGTGATGCAGAAGCTCGGCTTCCGTCCTACCCAGCAGTGGGACTTGCAGGCTGCTCTGCACTATAGCACCACCACGGACTATGCCCGCTACGACCGCCAAACCCGCCTGAAGAGTGGACTGCCGCAGTTTGCAGAGTGGAACTACGGCCCGCAGGTGTGGATGCTCAGTCAACTCACCGCCAAGCACTCGGGTCGCACCGCGATCTATGATGAGATGGCCATTCGCCTGGCTCTGCAGCGCTTTGAGGAGAGCCGCATCGACCGCAAGTTTGGCAAGCCACTGCGCACCACCACCGAGGAGGGCGTGAATGCCTACTCCGCCGATGTGGATTTCACCAAACTCATCGCCCAGCGCCACGCGCTCTGCTATGGCGTGGAGTATGTGCGCAATGATGTGGAGTCCACAGGCACCGAGACCGACATCAACAGCCAGGAGAGCCGCCCAGCACTGTCGCGCTATCCGCAGTCGGCGTGGGAGTCGTATGGGGCTTACGCCGAAATGAACTTTGCCCTGCACCGCACCCTCAATCTTGAGGCCGGCCTACGCTACAACCACTACCGCCTCGTGGCCGACTTTACGCAGCAGGGGCTTGAACTTGGATTCGCCCCCAAGCAGACCATCAACAAGGGTTCGCTCTCAGGCAGCGTGGGCGTGAGCTATCGCCCCGGTCACAACTGGCTCCTCACGCTCAGCGCAACACGAGGTTTCCGATCGCCCAATGTCGATGACCTCGGCAAACTCTACGAGTCAGTGGAGGGCTGCGTAGTGGTGCCCAATCCTGGCCTCAAGCCCGAGTATGCCAACAGCCTAGAGGTGGGTGTAGCAAAGTCGGTGGCCCGCTGGCTCAAGTTCGACCTCACAGGCTACTACACCTACCTGCAGAATGCCTTTGTGCGCCGTCCCTTCACCCTCGCTGGACAGACCACCATGCAGTACAAGGGCGAGGAGGCGCAAGTCCTGGCCATCCAGAATGCCGCCTCCGCCTACGTGGCAGGTTTTGAGCTGAGCGTGAAGGGCCTCCTGCCTGCAGGTCTGGGCTATCATGCTGACCTCGTGTATCAGCACGGCGAGGAGGAACTCGACGATGGCACGCGCAGCACACTGCGCCATGCCGTGCCCTTCTATGGTCGCGTGGGCATCACCTACCGATATGCCAAGCTCCGCATGGAACTCTACACTAGCTTTCAGGCCAAGCGCACATGGGAGAATATGCCCGACTCCGAGCGCACCAAGACCGAAATCTATGCACTCGATGCCGATGGCAACCTGTATTACCCCGGCTGGTGCACCCTCGGCCTCAAAGCCTCCTACGAACTGCTCCATGGCCTTACCATCAATGCAGGTCTCGAAAACCTCACCGACCGCCGCTATCGCACCTATAGTTCGGGTATCTCCGCTCCCGGCCTCAACTTTATCGCCTCCGTGGTGTATCGTTTCTGATTGTTTTCGACACACTAAGTTAATTCATAATTCATAATTCATAATTCATCTCATGCGCAAGATATTTTCCCTCTTTTACTTTTTATTTGTTATTTCCCCCTTCGCAGTAGCGCAGGAGGATGGTGCCCTCTACACGCCCTACGACCCTGTGGGTATTCCCACTGGAGCGCCTGCGTGGATGCAGCGACTGGGCGATGTGGAGCACATCAACTACCATGCCATGGTGGATTCGTTTGAGCGCTTCGTGGTGGAGAATCCCAAGTATCGCACCAAGACTCCTGAGACCAAGGCCGTGATCAATCACTTCCGCCGCTGGCAGCGCGCTTATTACCCCTACGTGCAGCGCGATGGTAGCATCAAGATGCCCAAGCACCGCGACTTCCGTAAGCTTGTGGCGCAGATGAATGCGGAGAGCGCGCAGCAGCAGGCCCGTCGCAAGAGCAAGAGTGGCTCGCAGTGGGAACTGCTCACGCCCCTCATGACCTATCATCACAGCAAGAAGACTCCCTACCCTGGTCAGTCGAATATTCAGCGGTTTGATATTTCGCAGAGCAACCCCAACGTGCTCTATGCTGGCACTGAGACGGGTATGATGTTCAAGACGGTGGACAAGGGCCAGAACTGGAGCTCGTGCACCCCTGACTTCTTTTTCGGCGGCCTGATTACAGCCGTGGAGATTTCGCGCACCAATCCCGACAAGGTGGTGATAGGTGCTGGTGCCTTTCTCTGGCTCACCACCGATGGCGGTCAGAGTTGGAAGGATATCACTCCCTCGCAGGTGCGTGGTGGTGGTAAGACCGTGCGCGATGCCATATTCCATCCTACGGACGACAACACACTCCTCGTGGCCAACCGCAAGGGCCTCTACAAGAGCACCAACAATGGCCAGACCTGGACGCTGCTCTATGATGGCGAGTGCTTCGACGTGAAGTATAAGTACGATGCCGGCACGCCCAATCCCGACTGTCTCTATGCCCTTGTGCGCACGACCACCAGCACCAACAGTGCAGCCGTGCTCAAGTACAGCAGCGATGGCGGTCAGTCGTGGGAACTGCGCTCTCCAGCTCTGACGGACTACCACATGACCTGTGGCCGCATAGGTCTATCGGCTGCACCCACAGGTGGTGACTACGTGTATGTCGTGAGCTGCAAGAGCGACCAGCCCAGCTACGCCAATCGCGACCCTCAGTTCTTTGGCACTCCTGTGTTCTTCAAGAGCGCGGATGCAGGCAAGACCTGGACTATCTACAACGATATCGTAGAGCGCATGGCTCCCAGCGAGGGCTCGTGGGCTATGGGTCAGGGCTACTATGACATGCTCTGCATCGCCTCGCCCAAGGATCCGGAGGATGTGTATTTTGGTCTGTTGAACCTCTACCGCTCCAAGGATGGTGGACAGACGCTCCAGACCATCGGTGGCTACTATGGCACCTTTGATATTCACTGCGACCTGCAGGATATGCACATTGTGGGTGATGACGTGTGGGTGTCGTCCGATGGTGGCCTCATCTACTCCAATGACGGCTTCACTGCCCACTCCGAGGCGCGTATCAATGGTATCTACGCCTCTGAGTTCTTTGGCTACGGACAGGGCTGGAATGAGGACGTGATAGTAGGTGGTCGCAACCACAATGGCGACATGGCTACCATGGCCTCCTACAACGGTGCTTGCCTCCACCTCGGTGGTAGCGAAGACCCCACGGGCTATGTGATGATGAGCGATCCCCACAAGGTGGCCTTCTCCGACATAACCCCCAAGAACCTCATTCTGCCCGACGACTGGAAGGGTACTCTCGGGCAGTTCCCCGACTTCTGGTCAATGCCATACGAGTCGCAGTTCTATGGCGTAGGCATGGAGTTTGACCCGCGCTATGCCAAGAGCTTC
The DNA here is from genome assembly GCA_024400995.1 of Bacteroidaceae bacterium. Taxonomy (GTDB): domain Bacteria; phylum Bacteroidota; class Bacteroidia; order Bacteroidales; family Bacteroidaceae; genus Alloprevotella. The sequence continues at coordinate 12,905 of JAKSLU010000003.1, read as the reverse complement.
CTGATCAACCGCGGCTACTACGATGAGCGCCGTGACCTGTGGAAGACTGTGGATGAAGGCAAGAGTTTCGTGAAACTCCATACCTTCCCTCAGCAAATCAATTCGCAGGCTATCTCGCGCTCCAATCCCGATAAGATTGTGGTATGCACCCGCGGCGGCCTCTATTACACCACCGATGGTGGTACCACTTGGGAACTCCTGCCCAATCAGCCCGAGGTGGTGAAGAATGCCTACATGGGCATCGTGCAGATTCACCCCACGGATGAGAATGAAATCTGGGTGTCGGTGGATATGGGCACTGCCGACATTTACCGCACCCGCGACAATGGCCAGACCTGGGAGCATCTCAGCGATGGTCTGACTATTGACCCGACCTATACCAATCTCTATGAGAGCGCTACTGAGAAGGTAATTATCACTCGCTTCTTCCTCACCGGCAATGAGAAGAATGCCGCTTATGCCGTAGGCTACGTGTATCGTCCACAGGGCTTCAGCGACTTCACGGTGATGCGTGGCCGCGTGTTCTATCGCGATGAAGATACCAATGGCTGGCAGGACTACTCAGAAGGTCTGCCGCAGGTTATCACGCTTACCCGTATGCTTCCCTTCTATAAGGACGGCAAGGTCCGCGTGGCTACCAACAATGGTATCTGGCAGCGCGACCTCGTAGATGAGGACTTCAGCCCCATCGCCCAACCTATGATTCTCAGTGGCGGCAAGGCCACCGAACTTGGGGCTGAAATTATGCTCGATAGCTACTCCATCGTAAATCAGCAGAATGCCACCTGGCAGTGGTCGTTCATGCCTGAACCGCTCAACGTGAGCGACCCCACGGCACGTAATCCTGTGATTACCGTTGACCCTGAACTGACCTACAATGTCACCCTCACCGTAACTACTCCCAAGGGTACCGATACCAAGACCGTGAAGAATATGATCATTGGCACTCGCGGTATCCTCAATCCCGAGGGCACTACCTCCATCGCAGGCCAGGAGGTGCTGGCGCACGACGTGCTCGTGTCGGGCAGCCCGGTGGCTGGCACGCTGAGCTTTATACCCCACGGCATCAGCACCACCCTCTCCATGCAGCTCTTCAGTGCAGCTGGCCAGGTAGTGAAGGAGTGCAGCCTCTCCGCCACTGAGGTTACCCACGTCTCCACCGAGGGCCTCGCTCCCGGCACCTACTTCTATCTGATAGAGGGCGGTGACTTCCGCAAGACGGGTAAAGTGGTGGTGAGATGAAAACCTTTAGTCTCTAAGTACATGCTCCGTGGATCGGAGTAGCCACTCGCGGTCGGCCTCCATGGGGAGGAGGGGCAGCAGGCGCTGACGCACGAGAGTGTGGTAGTCGTTGAGCCACTGACATTCCTCGGGAGTAAGCATGTCCAGCACCACGGGACGCAGATCGTAGGGACAGAGTGTGAGGGGTTCCCACTCCAGCCACTCAGAACGGCTTGAGCCCCCTTGAATCTCTTGACCCCCTTGAACTCGCTCAACGTCCTGTACCTCTCGGCTGAGCAGGACATTCTCTATGCGTACGCCGAAGCGCCCCTCCACGTAGATACCCGGCTCGTCCGTCATGGTCTGATGGGCATGGAAGGGCAGTAGTGTGCAGTCGCGGCGGTTCTTGCGTATCTGGTGCGGTCCCTCATGCACGCCGAGCACATGACCCACACCATGCCCCGTGCCGTGACCAAAGTCCAGTCCCTCACGCCACATGGCCATACGGGCCACTGTGTCGAGTTGCAGGCCCAGCGCTCCATCGGGGAAGCGTAGGGCCTGCAACTGCAGATGCCCCTTGAGCACCAAGGTATAGGCCCTACGCTCCTCCTCAGTGAGGGGGCCGAGGGCTATGGTACGGGTAATGTCCGTAGTGCCCATCCGGTAGTGTGCACCACTATCGAGCAGAAGCAAGCCTCTGGGAGAGAGACGAGCGGCGGTGGCTGGCTCGGCCTCATAGTGCACGATGGCTGCATGGGCACCGTAGGCCGCGATGGTACCGAAGGACAGACTGAGATACTCCTCACTCTCTGCCCTCAGAGCCGTGAGACGAGCATCGACATCCACCTCGGTGAGCTGAGTAATGTCCGTCTCCTCCAGCCAGCGCAGAAAGCGTACCATGGCTACACCATCCAGTTCGTGGGCTCTACGAAAGCCCTGCTCCTCCGCCTCGTTCTTGGTGCAGCGCCACTGAGCCACGGGACTTTCCTCCTGGCAGTCGTGTTCAGCCTCCTGAGATAGGAGAGCCTGCTCGTAGGGAGCGAGGGATACACCCATGTGGGCAAGATACTGTGCGGTGGCGGGGGAGATTTGCTCCTTATTTATATACAACGTGTGCTGCCCTGATCGGCGCACACGCAAAAAGCTGATGAGGAAGGGGTTGTAGGGTATGTCATTACCCCGCAGATTGAGCACCCACATGACCTCTGCCAACTCCTGCACGAGCAGTGCCTCGCCTGGGAGCCACTCCATGAGGCGCTGCAACTTGTGCTGGGCAGACTCTCCTGCTACCTCGTCGGGCATGATCCAGGCCTGGGAGAGGGGGAACGCGGGCCGGTCCTCCCACCAGAGGTCAAAGGGGTCGGGCTGCTGTCTGGGGTCGTATGTGCGCACGGCGTGCAGGCGCTCCCAGCGGAGCCACTCCTCGGGACTCTCCCCCTCGCCCTCCCGCATGAAGAGGAAGGGGGTGGTGGCCAACTGTTCGGCGGCCTGTATCCAGTAGCGTGAGTCCGTCCAGAGGCGGGCATCGGTGAGTGTCACCACTGCTGTGCCAGCCGAACCGGTGAAGCCTGTCAGCCACTCACGGCACATCCAGTGGGCAGGTACATACTCAGAGTTGTGGGGGTCGCAGGTCGGTACGACAAAGGCCTCTAGGCCCTCCTGGCGCATCCACTGGCGCACAGTTTGCAGGCGGTCGTAAATGATAGTGCTCATAGCAATTGTAAGATATTTGTGCGACAAAGTTACAAATAATTTGGCAGATACACGGACCGAGTTGCCAATAATTCGTAACTTTGCTCCCTGATGACCACACAGGAGTACATACTCAGCCACCGCGAGGACAACGTGCAGCAGTTGGCCCTCTCCCTCCATGGCCGACCCACGGAGGAGGCTCGCTACATCCTGCAGCAGATAGAGGGATGGCAACGCCTCCGCACCAAGGTGCCCACCTGGGCCGCTGTGGAGGAACTGATCTACCCCGTGCGCCTCTCTCTGGAGCAGTGCTCGAGCGAGGCTACTGCTTGCTACAAGGCTGAGGTAGCTGGCCAAGGCCGCCTGCTGGTCGATCTGACGGGCGGACTGGGTGTGGACTTCAGCTTTATGGCCCGCGGTTACGAGCGAGCCGTCTATGTGGAGCGCAATGCAGACCTCTGTCAGTTGGCGCGCCACAACCTGCCCCTGCTCTCCTTGCCCCAGGCCGAGGTAGTGGAGGGCGATGGCGTGGCCTATCTCCAGAGCATGGAGGAGAGAGCCTCGCTGATATTTCTGGATCCCTACCGACGTGACGATGCCGGTCGCAAGACCGTTCGCATAGAGGACTGCACCCCCAATGTGCTCGAACTGCTCCCCCTGCTGCTCCAGCGCAGTGTGCGCATCCTCGTCAAGTTGAGCCCCATGCTCGACATCACCCAGGCCCTCCGCTCTCTCCGTGCAGAGGCTGACAGAAGCAGTTGTGCAGAGGCCGTTGAGCTCTCCATCACTGTGCATATAGTAGGTGCCAAGGGCGAGGTCAAGGAGATCCTGCTGGAGATCACACCCTCCCCAGCATCACCTTCCAATATATCTTCCACCACCTCCTCATCTGGCCCCACCACCATCATCTGCCACGATGAGGATACCCACATAGTATTCTCCCCCAGCGACACCCATCCCGCAGAAGTATCCTTCCCCGCAGATAGCCAACCAGCAGAAGTATTCCTCCCCCTTAAGAGGGGGGAGGTGCCCCCGCTGGGGGCGGAGGGGGGTCTTTGTCTCTTCCTCTACGAGCCCTCCCCCGTCCTGATGAAGGCAGGTTGCTTCCGGCTACTCGCCCAGCGTTATGGCGTCGTTCCCCTCCACGCCAACAGTCATCTCTATGTAAGTGAGAAACTGCAGACAGACTTCCCTGGTCGGCGCTTCCGTGTGCTGGCTGTCAGTGGATTGGGCAAGCGTGAGCAGCGTGATTTCCTATCTGCTGCACAGGCGCGTCAGGGTAGCAAGAGGGTGCGTGCCAACCTCGCCGTACGCAACTTTCCGCTCTCCGTCGATGAGCTCCGCCGCCGCCTCAAACTCGCAGAAGGAGGCTCCGAATACTGGTTTGCAACCACCGCGGAGGGCGAAAAGCACATTTTGTTGGCCTGTAAGAAGGCCTAATCCAAAAAATATTGCTAACTTTGCAGCCGCTTAGTGTGCAGACTGCTCTGTGCACCCTCCTATAGCCTAACCTAAACTATATGAAAAAGATACTCTCCCTCATCTGCCTTATGGCCACTGTTCTTATGGCCACAGCGCAGGTCAACTTCAGTGTGAGCTACAAGCGTGTGAGCCCCACGGAGATTGACATCATCTTCACTGGTACAGCCGACAAGGGCTGGCACGTCTATGGCACCTCCATCCCCGATGGTGGTCCCAATCCCGCTGTATTCGGTACAGACAAGATCAAGGGTGCCAAGCTCAAGGGCTCTCTCAAGGGTGGCCCCGGCCTGAAGAAGGCCCACGACGAGATGTTCGGCATGGAAATCCAGTTCTATGAGCACAAGGCCCAATATACTCAGCGCGTGGAACTCACCGCCCAGAACTACGAACTCGAGGGCTACCTCCAGTTCAGCGCCTGCAACGATGAGAACTGTCTGCCTCCCACCGACGTACCTGCCCGCCTCAAGGGCACCGACGGCCCTGCTAGCGCTGCCGCAGTGGAGGAACCCGCCGCAGAGGAGCCCGCTACTCTGACGGAGGAGGAGCCCACCGCAGAGGCCGACTCAGCCATGGTAGCACCCGCCTCCACGGAGGGTACGGATGGCTGGTGGGCCAGCTCCATCGAGGAGCTCAAGAAGTTTGATATCGCTGAGAACACCGCCGGCCAGAGCCTCTGGATGATTTTCCTCATGGGCATTCTCGGTGGCCTCGTGGCTCTCGTCACTCCCTGCGTATGGCCTATCATACCGATGACCGTTAGCTTCTTCCTCAAGCGTAGCGGCGATCGCAGCCAGGGCATTCGCGATGCCGTCATCTACGGTATCAGCATCGTTGTGATCTATGTAGCCCTCGGCCTAGTTGTAACAGGCCTCTTTGGTGCCTCTGCCCTCAATGACCTGAGCACCAATGCCGTGTTCAATATCCTGTTCTTCCTCATGCTCGTCATCTTTGGCGCCAGCTTCCTCGGTGGTTTTGAGATCACCCTGCCCAGTAGCTGGAGCAACTCCATCGATGGCAAGGCAGAGCAGGCAAGCGGCCTCATGGCCATCTTCCTCATGGCCTTCACGCTGAGTCTGGTGAGCTTCTCCTGCACAGGCCCCATCATCGGCTTCCTCCTCGTAGAGGCCAGCACGGGTGGCGGTGGCATTTTGGCTCCCACGGTGGGTATGTTCGGCTTTGCGCTGGCTCTGGCTCTGCCCTTCAGCTTCTTTGCCCTCTTCCCCGCTCTACTCAAGAAGACCAGCCGCGGCGGCTCCTGGATGAACACTGTCAAGGTGACCCTCGGCTTTGTTGAGCTCGCCTTCTCTCTCAAGTTCCTCAGCGTAGCCGACCTCGCCTACGGCTGGCACATCCTCGACCGCGAGACCTTCCTCGCTCTTTGGATAGTTCTCTTTGCCTGCCTCGGCATCTACCTCCTGGGTCTCATCAAGTTCCCCCACGACGATGAGGACGAGCGCCACACCACGGTACCCCGCTTCTTCCTCGCCCTCTGCTCTCTGGCCTTTGCTATCTATATGATACCTGGCCTCTGGGGTGCTCCCTGCAAGGCCGTCAGCGCCTTTGCTCCTCCTGTATCTACGCAGGACTTCAACCTCGACTCCGATGAGGTAGAGGCTCCCTTCCGCGACTACGAGGCAGGTATGCAGTATGCCCGCCAGACCGGCAAGCCCGTTATGGTTGATTTCACAGGCCACGGCTGCGTGAACTGCCGCAAGATGGAGAACGCCGTATGGCGCGACCCCCAGGTGCGCGACCTGCTTATGAAGGACTATGTACTCATCTCCCTCTACGTCGATGAGAAGACCCCCCTGCCCGCTATGCAGATCGTACAGGAGCAGGGCAAGGAAGTACGCCTCCGCACCATCGGCGACCGCTGGAGCTACCTGCAGCGTAGCAAGTTCGGCTGCAATGCCCAGCCCTACTACTTCATCCTCGACAACGATGGCCATGTCATCGCTGAGCCCCGCTCCTACAACGAGGATGTGCCCGCCTACACAAAGTGGCTCAAATCGGCACTCGAAACTTACAAAAATGCCCGCTAAACTGCACAAAATAGTGCAAAATGTGCAGAAAACGCGCTTTTTCGTTAAAAAAGTTTGGCGGTTAGCGTAATAAAGCGTACCTTTGCAGTCGCAATCATGGAACGGCCTCCTAGTGGCCTAACCACAAAACAGATAAATAATTAACCTTTATAACATCAAGACTATGTCTGAAATCGAAGCAAAAGTAAAGCAGATCATCGTTGACAAGCTCAGCGTGAGCGAAGACGAAGTAACCAACGAAGCCTCCTTCCAGCAGGATCTCGGCGCTGACAGCCTTGACCAGGTAGAGCTCATCATGAAGTTCGAAGAGGAGTTCGGCGTAACTATGCCCGCCACCGAGAGCGAGAAGATCGCTACTGTAGGTGACGCTATCGCTTACATCGAGAACCTCCAGAAGTAAAAATTGCAACCTAACTGATAGGTGCCAATGTGGCAATGTACCCCTCAGGCACATTGCCACATTTTTTTATATTTTATTCAGAACACTCAATACCAAGATATGGAACTCAAAAGAGTAGTAGTTACCGGTCTAGGAGCCCTCACTCCCGTCGGCAACAACATCGAAGAGACATGGGAAAACCTCAAGAAGGGCGTCAGCGGAGCCGCCCCCATCACCCACTTTGATGCCAGCAAGTTCAAGACGCAGTTTGCCTGCGAGGTTAAGAACTTCGTTGTCACCGACCACATTGACCGTAAGGAAGCCCGCAAGATGGACATCTATGAGCAGTACGCGATCGTGGCAGCTCAGGAGGCCATCAAGGACAGCGGCATGGACCTTGAGACCGTGGACAAGAACCGCATCGGCGTAGTCCTCGGTGTAGGTATCGGCGGCATCAACTCCCTCGAGGAGGAGATCTCCAAGTATGCCCTCACCCACGAGGAGATGGGTCCCCGTTTCAACCCCTTCCTCATCCCCAAGATGATCAGCGATATTGCCTCTGGTCAGATCAGCATCAACTATGGCTTCCATGGCCCCAACTACACCACCACCAGTGCTTGTGCCAGCAGCACCAACGCCATTGCTGATGCCTTCAACCTCATCCGTCTCGGCAAGGCCAATGTCATGGTCACCGGTGGTGCGGAGAGTGCCATCAGCCCCACGGGCTTAGGTGGCTTCTGCGCCATGCACGCCCTCTCCACCCGCAACGATGAACCCCAGAAGGCCAGCCGCCCCTTCAGCGCCAGCCGTGACGGCTTCGTGATGGGCGAGGGTGCTGGCATCCTCATCCTCGAGGAGCTCGAGCACGCCAAGGCCCGTGGTGCCCGCATCTACTGCGAGCTCGCAGGAGTAGGTATGAGCGCCGATGCTCACCACATCACCGCCAGCCACCCCGAGGGTCTCGGTGCACACCTCGTCATGCAGAACGCCCTTGATGACGCAGGCATGAAGCCCGAGGACATCGACTACATCAACGTCCATGGTACCTCTACTCCCGTAGGCGACATATCTGAGTGCAAGGCCATCGCCAAGCTCTTTGGCGACCACGCCTACAAACTCAATATCTCATCCACCAAGTCCATGACCGGTCACCTGCTCGGTGCCGCCGGAGCCGTGGAGGCCATCGTCTGCTGCAAGAGCGTGCAGGAGGACATCGTGCCCCCCACCATCAACCACGACCCCGAGGATCAGGACGAGCAGATTGACTACGCCATGAACTACACCTTCAACACGGCGCAGAAGCGTACCGTGCGTGCCGCCCTCTCCAACACCTTTGGCTTTGGCGGTCACAATGCCTGCTGCATCGTGAAGAAGTACGAGGCTTAATCAATCATTATGACAAATCTCTTAGACCGTGTGAAACTGCCGTTCCAACGGAACTCGCAGTTTCGCAGGGCCATTTACGACATCCTGGGATACTATCCCCACAATCTCGACCTCTATCGCGAGGCGCTGGCTCACAAGAGCCGCCAGTATCGCGGCAAGAAGGGGCAGGACAAACCCGTTGACAACGAACGCCTGGAGTTCCTCGGCGACGCCATCCTCGAGGCCACCGTCAGCGATGTAGTCTTTCGCCATTTCCCTGGCAAACGTGAGGGTTTCCTCACCAACACCCGCTCCAAGCTCGTGCAGCGCGACACCCTCAACAAACTCGCCGCACGTATGGGCGTTCTCGATCTCATCCATAGCAACACCCACTGCTCTACCCACAACTCCTATGTAGGAGGCAACGCCTTCGAGGCCCTCGTAGGCGCGCTCTATCTGGATCGTGGCTACAAGGCTGTGCAACACTTCGTTGAGACCAAGATGATGGACTCCCGCACACTCGACATTGACGATACCGCCAAGAAGGAGACCAACTTCAAGTCCAAGCTCCTCGAGTGGGCGCAAAAGAACAAACTCAAGATAGAGTTCCGCATCGATCACGAAGGCACAGAGGACAGCAGTCCCACCTTTGAGACCAGCGTCACCATTGAGGGCGTCCTCGCTGGCAACGGCAAGGGCTTTAGCAAGAAGAAGGCCGAGCAGGAAGCTGCCCACAACGCCCTCACCCGCCTCCGTCACGAACAGGGCTTCAAGGAGCGCGTCTTTGGCAGCAAGGAGAAGCGCACCGCCATGGAGGCTGAAGAGTTCGCAGCTCTGCCCCGTATAGACGAGATCGACCAGATGGCTGCCAATGCAGGCGACGTACCGGCCACAGGCAGTAAGAAGCCTGTCCGCAAGCGACAACCCCGCCGCAAGGCCAACCCCGAACAGGCCAAGGAAGTCAAGGAGCCTACAAAGGAACCTAAGGAAGCTAGAGAACCTAAGGAAGCTAGAGAACCCAAGGAAGCTAAGGAGCCTAAGGAAACTAAGATTCCTAAAAATCCTAGAAACTCTAGTCAACCTAGCCCCTCCTCCTCTATCCCCACTAGTCCATCTGGTGAGCCAAGTGTTCCCCGTGCCCCTATGGCCGACGAACCTATCGACATGAAGAAGCGCCCCACGCGCCGTCACCGCCCCGCCAAGCGCGCCCCTGGTAGCGAACACTCCGCATCCGCTCCAGCTCCCGCTGCAGAGTAGTGACCGCCCTGAGCATCACAACCCTACTAGAATCCCCGACTGCACCCATTGCAGCCGGGGATTTTGTTTTTGTTTCGCCACAATGCAAACTACACATTGCAATACTTAGTATATCTTCTTACTTTTTCTTAAAAAACACTTAAAACGCAGGTATAGTTTTCACTTTTTTAAACTAAATTTGCTGCGCAATATGGTAGTAAAACCTAAACATATAATCAACTCTATTATTAACTAAAACCTAACACAAAATGAGAAAGGTTCTTTTTCTCGCTATCGCTCTCGTGACGAGCGTATGCGGTGCGTGGGCTGATGTAGTTACCCCTAAGGCGTCTAATGCCACTAAGAGGTACTACTACAAAATGCACTGTCTGGCTAAAAGTGGACATGAAAATGCCCAGTATCTAAGCATTAATGACGGAACGATTGCCCCCAACTCTTCTACCGGCACTGATTTTATCTTTGAGAGTGCTGGTGACAATCAATGGTACATTCAAGATGCTGCTTCAGGAAAGTACCTCGTAGTTGCAAGTGAAACAGCTAATACTGCTATCACTCTAAGCGAGACAGCCACTACTTATTGGACTACTGGAGGTCCTTTCCATGAGGTTGGTATTCGTCTCTATCCCAATGGCAACACCTCTTGCTGGATGAACAACGTCAGTAACAGCCTTGCTCTAAGAACAGGTACTGGCGAGTGCTCATCTTGGGTACTTGAAGAGGAAGTCAAGGGTGTGGAAAATGCCCTCAACGGCCGTTCTGAAGAACTTTCCACCAGTGAGAACCTCACGAGCGGCAAGTTCTACGTAATCTCTGGTTATGATCAGAGTACAGAGAACAACCACTTCCTCTATGACAATGATGGCAGTTTCGCAACTCAGGGTACTATGACTACTGGTCAGGACGACTCCAGCAAGTTCGCATGGCGCCTAGTCAAGAATGGTGAAGGCCTTTGGTCATTCCAAAATGCTCATAGCGGAAAGTACATTACCTTTGAGGGAAGCGGTGACAATAGCCCTGTAACCATGGGTGAAGAAGAGAAGTTCTACACCATCCATTGGAACGAGGATGGTAACATTGCAGCCTTCAAGAATAGCAATGGTCAGGGTATTGACCTTGCTGCCAATGGTACAGCAGCCTTAACCTGGACTGACAATGGCACAGTAGGTGGTTCTCGCCGTATGCGTATCTACGAGGCAGAGGTTGTATCCACCATTATTTCCAGCTACACATACACCGTATCTGTTTCTGGTGTGGCAGGTGGTGCTCTCGTTTACAATGAAGCGAACTATACTAACAATGCTACTATCGAGGGCCTTGCATCTCCTCTTGCAATCGCTGATCTCGCAGCCGCTCCTGTTGAGGGCTACAATGGTTTTGTGACCCTCAACGGCTCCGCCATCATTGTAACATATCTCCCTGCTGCTGCCAATGTGGAGGGGCTTGTGGTTAATTCGGTAGGAGAAAAGGTAACCAGTGTCGAAAGTGGCAAGTGGTATATCATCACCCAGACGCGTGGTGGTACTGAGACTCCTGCCTATGCCACCAATGACAATAAACTTTATCGTGCCGCTGCAGCAAACACCGTAGCCAATGTTGCTACCAAGGGTACTACTGCCAGCGATATTGCTCAGTATCTCGTTCGCTTCGTTGATAGCGATGTCGCTGGAGCTAAGTATATCCAGTTTGCTAACGGCAAGTTCTGGGGATCAGCCCAGCAGTCTGGCAACGTGAAGCTTGATGCTGCCACTGATCATGCAGACAAGTACATCGTCTATCAGATTGGTGAAACTCATGTAGGTTTCAGTCAGACGACAGATGGTACTACCTATGGACGTAAAGTAGATAATGATGGTGTGGGTAGCACTGTTGGTTACTGGGAGTCAGGTACTGTTACCCAAGAAAGTAGCAATGCCGCGTGGTACGTATATCCCGTAGAAATAGGTGCTCCTACCATCGACTGGGAACTCTTTGAGGCTCGTCTCAACTCTGTTAAGGCTTACACCTTAGGTACTGGCCTTGGCGAGTACGCCTGCACCATCTATGAACAGCCTGTTACTGCTTCACAGATGAGCTACTACAAGGACGCTTGGCAGGAAACTCTTAATGATCAGGAAGAAGGCAACTACACAACCAACATGACCGAGATGAATGAAGCTCTCGCAAGTATGCAGCTCAACATGCCTCAGCCTGGCCAGTTCTTCCGCATCAAGACTTCCAGCAACTGGATTGCTACTCCTACCTATCTGAAGGGTGAGCAGAATAGTAGCAATCGAGTGCTGTTCACTCAGGATGCAGCTGAGATTGCAGGCACCAATACCATCTTCTGCTACTTCCTTGATCCCAAGACTAATGGCAAATACCTTGTCTGCTATGGCAACGGTATGACTGCTGCCAATAATAGCAACTTCATGGGTATGAAGAGATATCCTTCTACCACTTCTATTGCCTTCCAGGCTGCGACCACTGGTGAAAAGGTAGGCAAGTATAACATTAAGTTTGCTGGCAGTCGATTCCTCTATACCAATAACGGTTTGTATGGTGATGCTGGTAGTGGTAGCACCGCCGAGGGTTACAACTTCGTGTTTGAGGAGGTAACCGAACTCCCCGTAGCCTTCCACGAGAATGGTCAGGGCTACGCTACTCTCTATAGTCCCGCAGCTCTCGAGATTCCCGAGGGTGTAGAGGCTTACACTCTGCATGAGGGTGAGGATGAGTACCTCCACGCTAACCAGCTGACAGACGTTATCCCCGCCAACACCGCTGTTGTGCTCAAGGGCACTGCTGGTGAGACTGAGGATTTCGTTGTGACCACTGGTGGTACCGTTGACACGGAGAACGTCCTCATTGGTACTGTTCCCGCTGCTGCTGCTGGCGAGGGCAAGTATGTCTTCTCTATCGTAGGTGGCAATGCTGGCTTCTACAAGTTTGGTGGTAACGACCTCGCTGGCTTCAAGGCTTACTACGTAAGCGGCAACACTGAGGTTCAGGGCTTCGTGATCAACTTTGGTGATAAGACCACTGGCATCAACGCTGCTCAGCAGGCTCAGGGCCAGAAGGCTAGCTTCGACCTCCAGGGTCGTCGCATCAGCAAGGCCGTTCGCGGTCTGTTCATTCAGAATGGCCAGAAGGTGATTCGCTAACTTTTAACGACGCAAGATATCATTATGAAAAAGTATATCACCCCCGCAGTCGAACTGACTGCAATGCGCGCCGAAGGCGTGATCGCTACCAGCTTTTCAGTAGGTGGCACCACCGGCACTGGCGAAGATCAGCACGAGATCGTCGTAGGTGGCGGCAAGGATGACTCGGACAATGGTATCGGTCAGCTCACCACCGGCTACGGTTGGAGCACGGACGACTGGAGCGAGTAATCCTGTTCATCCTGGTGCTTATGCACCATGCAATACACATCAAGAGGGTGTGTCAAAATGCTGGCACATCCTCTTTTCTTTCATGTTATTCCAACA
>JAKSLU010000029.1 GCA_024400995.1 Bacteroidaceae bacterium | reverse complement strand
CTTGGCTGTGTCGCAAGAAATGCGTAACTTTGCAGCGCATAGATTATATACCCACGAGCCCTACTTGCATATTATGGAAGAAGAACTCCTATCCCCCCAACCCTCTCAGTCCGCTGCCGACTACTCTGAGGACAATATCATCCACCTCGACGACACGGAGCACATCCGTCGCCGTCCGGGTATGTATATCGGTCGCCTCGGCGATGGCTCACACGCTGAGGATGGCATCTACGTGCTCCTCAAGGAGAGCATAGACAACAGTATCGATGAGTTCAATGCCGGCTTTGGCAAGCGCATCGAGGTCGAGATCGGCACCACCGATGCCGGCCAGCAGTATGCTGCCATCCGCGACTATGGCCGCGGCATACCCCTCGGCTCCCTCATCCCCGCCGTGAGCCAGCTCAACACGGGCGGCAAGTACGACAACGACACCTACACAGCCTCCGTCGGCCTGAACGGCGTGGGTCTGAAGGCCGTCAATGCCCTGAGCCGCAAGTTTGTGGCACGCTCCGTGCGTGAGGGCCAGTACCACGAGGCCACCTTTGCCTGTGGACGCCTGCAGGACGACCAGAGCGGCACGTGCGAGGAGGAGAACGGCACGTACATCTACTTTGAGCCCGACCCTACGCTCTTCCAGGGCTACAGGTTCCACTCCGAGTTTGTGGAGGAGATGCTGCGCAACTACACCTACCTCAACACGGGTCTGGCCATCTATAGCAATGGGCGCCGCATCCTCTCCCGCAATGGCCTGGAGGATCTGCTCAACGACCGCATCACAGCGGCCATGCGCTATCCCATAGTGCATCTGCAGGGCGAGGGCATCGAGATTGCCTTTACCCACGTGGCGCAGAACGGCGAGGAGTACTACTCCTTTGTCAACGGCCAGAATACCACGCAGGGAGGTACGCACCAGGCGGCCTTCAAGGAGCATATAGCCAAGACCATCAAGGAGTATTTTGGCAAGAACTTCGACGTGGCCGACGTCCGCAACGGCATGGTGGCAGCCATAGCCATCCGTGTGATTGAGCCCACCTTTGAGAGCCAGACCAAGATCAAGCTAGGCTCCCTCTACATGGCCCCCGACAAGGACAAGCGCGGCAACCCCTTTGCCCTCTCTGGTGTGTCCGTGAACAAGTTTGTGGGCGACTTTGTCAAGACCCAGGTCGATAACTATCTCCACAAGCACACCGACATAGGCGAGGTGATGCTCCAGAAGATACAGGAGTCCGAACGCGACCGCAAGGCCATAGCTGGCGTGCAGAAGCTTGCCCGTGAGCGTGCCAAGAAGGCCAACCTCCACAACCGCAAGCTCCGCGACTGCCGCATACACCTCAACGACTCTGCCCCCAAGGCTCGCCGAGGCGAGGAGGAGGTGGAGGACCTGCGCTTTGACTCCAGCATCTTCATCACTGAGGGTGACTCTGCCAGCGGCTCCATCACCAAGTGCCGCAATGTGAACACCCAGGCCGTGTTCTCCCTCCGAGGCAAGCCCCTCAACTGCTTTGGCCTAACCAAGAAGGTGGTCTATGAGAACGAGGAGTTCAACCTCCTGCAGGCTGCCCTCAACATCGAGGAGAGCATCGATGACCTGCGCTACAACAAGGTGATTGTAGCCACCGATGCCGACGTGGATGGCATGCACATCCGCCTCTTGATGATCACGTTCTTCCTGCAGTTCTTCCCCGACCTCATCAAGAAGGGCCACGTCTATATCCTGCAGACGCCCCTCTTCCGTGTCCGAAACAAGAAGAAGGGCCGCGAAAAGGGCCAGCGCGCTGAGTTTGAGACCATCTACTGCTACTCTGAGGAGGAGCGTCTGGCGGCCATCGAAAAGCTCCAGCCTGCGCCCGAAATCACGCGCTTCAAGGGTCTGGGAGAGATTTCGCCCGACGAGTTTGTGCACTTCATCGGTCCCGACATGCGTTTGGAGCAGGTGCAGCTCCACAAGGGCGACAAGGTGCAGGACCTCCTGGAGTACTACATGGGCAAGAACACCATGGACCGACAGCAGTTCATCATCGACAATCTCGTGGTGGAGGAGGACCCGGTGGCTGATGAGTAAGGCACTCTTCCCCGGCTCCTTTGACCCCTTCACCATTGGTCATGCCAACATCGTGGAGCGCGGCCTGCAGATGTTCGACCACGTCGTGATAGGCATCGGTGTGAACGAGAGCAAGCGCGCCGTCTTTGAGACCGAGCGCCGTCTCCAGGCCATACGCCAGCTCTATGCGGACAACCCCCGCGTCACCGTGGAGGCCTACACCGACCTGACCATTGACCTGGCACGCCGCGTGGGGGCTACGCACATTCTGCGCGGTCTGCGCTCCGTCCGCGACTTTGAGTATGAGCGCGATATAGCTGCCATGAACAAGCGACTGTCGGGCATAGACACCGTCCTGCTCTTCACAGAGCCCGAGTATCAGAGCATCAGCTCCAGCGTGGTGCGCGAGCTCATACGCTATGGCAAGGACGTCAGCTCCTTCCTCCCCCAGACACCCAAAAACACAAAATAGCCCCCGCATCACCTACACCTATACTGCGACCTCCATCGCTCACGGTGGCTCAAAAAAGACTAGACCCTACACTCGTTGTTCGCAGTGTAGGGTCTAGTGCGTCGTAGTGTATAGTCTAGTGGCGGGGTACTAGCGGAGAGGGTCACGCCAGGCAGGCATCGAGGGCAGTGCGGATGGCGTCCTCGTCCATGTGCTGGCCGATAAAGACGAGCTTCTGCATGCGGTCACCGTACTCAGGATCCCAGTCGCGGAGGAGGCCGGGATTCTTCTCGATAAAGTCGTAGAGCTCCTCCTTGGGCATGGTGGCATACCACTGTCCGGCGTTGCGGAGGTTGACCTGCTTGCCGGCCTGCTCAAAGACGTAGCAGATGTCCTCCTCGTCCTTGAAGTAGCACATGCCCTTGGCCCTGATCACACCCTTGGGCCAGTGGCGCGCTACGAACTCGTCGAACAGGCCTATCTGCATGGGCCGGCGTGCGTAATAGACAAAGGTGCTGATGCCATACTCCTCCATGTGGGAGTGACCCTCCTCGTGGTGGTGCTGGCAGTGGTGGCAGTGACAGTGCTCCCCATGCTCATGATGATGCTCATGATGATGCTCATGATGATGCTCATGGTGGTGCTCATGATGATGCTCATGGTGGTGCTCATGCTCATGGTGGTGGTGCTCGTGCTCCTCCACGGCCTCCTCCACCTTGGCTATCCAGGTGGCAGAGGTAGCCACCTTGTCAAAGTCAAAGAGACCCGTGTTGATGAGCAGGTCGAGATCCACGTCGCAGTAGTCGCAGGGGATGATCTCCGCCTGAGGCTGGATGGCGCGCAGTATCTCCTCCGTGCGGTGGAGCTCCTCGGGGGTGACGGAGGAGGCCTTGTTCAGGAGAATCTTGTTGCAGAACTCTATCTGTTCCACCACGAGCTTCTCTATGTCGTCCTCCTCCATGGGCTGACGGAAGTCCAGGCCGCCGTGGAACTCGTCCTTCAGGCGGAGGGCATCCACCACGGTGGCCACACAGTCCAGACGTGGCACGCCGTGCTGCACGAACTGGGGTCCCATGGAGGGTATGGAGCAGATGGTCTGGGCGATGGGGGCGGGCTGGCAGATGCCGCTGGCCTCGATAACGATGTAGTCAAAGCGCTGCATCTCCATCAGGTCCGTGAGCTGCTGCACGAGGTCCATCTGCAGAGAGCAGCAGATGCAACCGTTCTGCAGAGCCACGAGGGAGTCGTCCTGCTGGCCGACCATGCCGCCCTTCTGGATGAGTTCGGCGTCGATGTTGACCTCGCCAATATCGTTGACGATGACGGCAAAGCGGATGCCGCGTTCGTTCTGCAGTATGCGATTGAGCAGCGTGGTCTTGCCGCTACCCAGATAGCCTGTTAAGAGCAGGACAGGAACTGAAGCTACCTTCATAGTCTTACGTTTTTGATACCAGTAGCAGTGCCATAGATCACCTCCACGTTGTCGGGGCAGCGGTAGATGGCCTGGTCGTCCACCTTGCAGTCAGTGGGCACATAGACCACGCGCAGGTTGGGACAGTTCTCGATGGCATAGGCCTCCAGATACTTGGTGCCCTCGGGGAAGATGATGACCTCCACACCCTTCTGGTCGAGGATGGTGTTCTTCTCCACCTTCTCCATAGGCAGGAGCGTGATGGTGGTCATCTGGGAGGGAATGTAGTAGATGCTGGTGAGGTTCTCCTTGTAGTCCTTGCGATAGACCACGCCGTTGACGGAGCCCAGATCGTGGTTGTCGGGATCGACGTAGCACATCTCGTCGTTACCGCGATAGGCAATGAGGCCGATGATGTTGTAGGTCTCGCCCAGAGAGTTGATGTTGGCGCCGATGTAGATGTTGGTCACGTTCTCGGGCAGAGCACACTCGGGGTTGAACATGGACACACGGAAGCCGCCCACGCTGAAGGGGAGGACGAGGTCGTTGTCGGCCTTCTTGACGCGGCTGATGTTGAGGCCCTTGAACTGCCACTTGAACTCAAACTGCTCGTCGTCAAAGAGCACGATGTCGGCTGATTCAGGCTGCAGATGCTTGACGTCGGTGGAGGTGCTGGTGTAGCTCTTGGTGCTGTTGGTGGGGTCGCACACATACCAGGTGGCCTTGCCGGTAGAGGAGGACACGTTGGCGGCATAGACCCAGGCGTGGCCGTAGTACTGCGAGCTGGTGACATAGTAGCCGTTGACGCCCACGCTGGGGATGCCCTGGCTCAGGAGCATGGCGTGGAGCAGATTGGAGTAGCCCTGGCAGACGCCCTTCTTCTTCTTGAAGATCTGGTAGGCGTTGTTGTCGCCCTCGCCATACTCCACATGGTTGTGCACCCACTCGGTGAGCTTGCTGATCTTGCTGGCAGTGGTGGTGGCGCTGGCACAGACCTCGTCGGCCTTGGCCTTGATCTCGGCGTACTGCTCGTCGGTAATCTGGAGCATGGAGCGATCGAGGGCGCGATTGAGGTCGATGGCTTTGAGGAGCTTGCCGAGCTTTTCGGCATCGGAGCCCAGAAGGGCCTCGCTACCACCGTTCATAGGGAACTCGGGAGCCATGAAGGTGGGAACGTCCACGACAGTGCTGGAGGGCTCCAGGTCGGTGGTCAGTTCGTCCTCGCTGCTGCAGGCGCAAAGGCCCAGGCAGAGAGCGGGGAGCAGGAGGGAGTAGATGTGTCTCATTGTTGTAGTGTTATAGGAATTTGGGCGCAAAGTTAGGCATTAATTTTGACATACGCAATATCAACATGACAAAAAGAGGGCCGCCCCTGGTGGAGCGGCCTCTAAAGATTAAGGTTGAGGTTGGGAGAATTGGACCCTCTGGGTATGTGTTTTAATAGTGCAATGTTGTTTCGGCGGGTAGGGGAGTGGCCTCCGATGAGTCGGCGGCAGCGGTGGGCGTGCTGAAGATGTCGCGCAGCGTCTCCATCTGGGTGGTGATGGAGTCCGTCTGAGTGGTCTGAGCAGCCAGACGGGCCTCGCGCAGAGCGGCATTGCGAGTGATGGCGCGGTCCACGCTGCCTGCCAGCACGGCCACTATGGCCACAGCTGCGGCGGCACGGAAGTAGGGGCGCACCCTGTCGGTCAGCGTGAGGGGGCGAGCCTTAACCACACGCACGGCCTTGGGCTCCTCGGCACCGATGCGGGCCAGCAGACGCTCGTCAAAGTCGCTGCCCAGCCCCTGCTCGCTGGCCTCGCCGAGACTGGCAAAGTAGGCCGCGTACTGCTGCAGGTGGGCGGGCACCTCCTTCTGGGCAAAGAAGGAGCGCAGTATCTGCTCCTCCTCCTGAGAGGTTTCGGCCTCCCAGTAGCGTGCGATGAGTTGTTCTATATAGGCGTAGTTCATTATTGTCCGGTTAATTATGCATTGTACATTGTTCATTGTACATTGTTCACTGCTCACTGTACATATCCCTCACCTTAGCTCTGCCGCGGTGTATGTGCACCTTGACCTGCTCCAGTGTGAGCTGCAGCGCATCGGCTATCTCCTGATAGGACAGGCCCTCCACGTCGCGCAGCAGGATGCAGGAGCGCTGGGGCTCAGTGAGGCTCTGGATGAGTCGCAGGGTGTGGACGTAGCGCTCGTGGGTGAGGGAGTCGTCCTCCTCGGCGCGGTCGTGCTCGGGGGTCAGCTCCACGGTCTGGGCACTGCGCAGCTGGGCGCGGTCGAGAGCCAGATGGCGGCAGACGGTGGTCAGGTAGGCTGCCACGTTGTCGATAGCTGTGGTGCGGCTCTCCTCCCATGCACGGATGAGTGTGTCCTCCACCGTGTCCTCGGCCTCTGCCGAGTCGAGCAGGATGCCCATGGCCAGACGGAACAGGCGGTTCTTGTGTGGCAGGAGGTCGAGGCGGAAGTCAATCTCTTTCATAGGGCATTCTACTATATTGACGGACAAGGGGGGCAAAAGTTACACTCTCGGGGCAGTTTTTTTTACTTTTCTGCTGCAAAGGTACTAATTTATGCTGGAATTATCGTAAATTTGCACGCGGAAAAATATATTTGTCCATGCCTAACAACTACGAGATAATGGCACCCGTGGGCAGCCGCGAGTGCCTGGCTGCTGCGCTCAAGGCGGGAGCCGATAGCATATACTTCGGGGTGGAGCAGCTCAACATGCGTGCCCACTCCGCTAGCCACTTCACCCTGGCCGACCTGCGCGACATCGCCACGCAGTGCCGCGAGGCGGGTGTCAAGTCCTATCTCACCGTCAACACCATCATCTACGGCGAGGAACTCTCGCTGATGCACGAGATATGTGATGCCGCCCACGAGGCTGGCATCTCTGCCATCATAGCCGCCGATGTGGCCGTGCTCTCCTACTGTCGTCAGATAGGGCAGGAGGTGCATCTCTCTACGCAGCTCAACATCAGCAACGTGGAGGCCCTGAGGTTCTATGCCCAGTTTGCCGACGTCGTAGTGCTAGCTCGTGAGCTCAACCTCCAGCAGGTGCGTGAGATCTACGAGGCCATTGAGCGCGAGAACATCTGTGGCCCCTCGGGTCAGCATGTGCGCATCGAGATGTTCTGCCATGGTGCGCTGTGCATGGCCGTCAGCGGCAAGTGCTACCTCTCCCTCCACAACCTAGGCGGCTCTGCCAACCGCGGCTCCTGTATGCAGCTCTGCCGTCGCGCCTATACCGTCAGGGACCGCGAGTCCGACGTGGAGCTCGATGTCGATAACAAGTACATCATGTCGCCCAAGGACCTGAAGACCATCGGCTTTGTCGATGAGATGATGCAGGCCGGCGTGAGGGTCTTCAAGATTGAGGGCCGCGCCCGCTCCGCAGAGTATGTGCTCACCACCGTGCAGTGCTACAAGGAAGCCATCGAGGCCGTGCAGCGCGGTGAGTTCACGGAGGAGCGCAAACAGGAGTGGGACCGCCGACTCTCGACGGTGTTCAACCGTGGATTCTGGAACGGCTACTATCTGGGCCAGCGCCTCGGCGAGTGGAGTCCCAACTACGGCTCTTCGGCTACCGAGCGCAAGCAGTACGTGGGCCCAATCACTAAGTACTACAGCAAGTTGGGTGTAGGCGAACTGCGCGTGGAGGCTGCCGAGATCAGTGTGGGCGACCGTCTGCTCATCATTGGCCCCACCACGGGCGCGCTCTATGTCACCGCCGACGAGATTCACACCGATGGTCCCGTGCAGACCGCCGCAAAGGGTACGTACGCTGCCATCAAAGTGACCGAAAAGGTAAGGCAGAGCGACAAGGTGTATAAGGTGATTGAAGTTTAATGTTTAAGGCAGCCACCATAGGAACCTTTGACGGTGTGCACCGTGGTCACCGCTATCTGCTCCGGCAACTACGAAAGTTGGCGGCAGAGCGCGGAATGAGCACGATGGCGCTCACCTTTCTGCTGCATCCCGCCACCACGCTGGGACGTCCCGCCCCGCCGATGCTCACCACTATGGTGGACAAGATGGACCGCCTCACTGACGAGGTGGATGATGTCGAGGTGCTCGACTTCGATGCCGACATGGCCCGCCTCACGGCCCGCGAGTTCATGCAGTATCTGCGCGACCACTATGGCGTGCGTCTGCTGCTGCTGGGGCACGACCATCGCTTTGGCCGTCCCTCTCCCGACGACGACGACGAGCGTGATGGTCGCGAACTCGGTATAGAGATTGTCCGCGCCCTGCCACTGCCCATCAGCGAGACAGACCCTACGCTGGGCACCATCAGCAGTTCTGCCATACGCCGTGCGCTCGTGGAGGGACGCCTCGACGATGCCAACGACTGGCTCGGAGGTCCCCACGTGCTCAGTGGCCCAGTGGTACGCGGCCATCAGGTAGGGCGTACGCTGGGATTCCCGACGGCCAACCTCCGCTGCGACCAGCTCCTGCCCAAGGCGGGTGTCTATGCAGTGTGGGTCACAGAGATGCCCGACATGTTCCCCGAGCCCGTGCTACTCCCCGAGGCTGGACTCCCCGCTCTCCTCAACATAGGCCACCGCCCCACGGTGCAGAACGGCAGCGACCTCTCCGTAGAGGTGCATATCCCCGGCTTCAGTGGAGACCTCTACAACCGCTACCTGCGTCTCGACCTGCTCCGACGGCTTAGAGACGAGCAGCAGTTCCCCTCGCTGGAGGCTCTGCAAAAGCAAATCGCCCTTGACTTGGAAACCCTAAAACGATAACCCTAACCCTCACCTTAACCCTCTGACCTCCTCTACTATATCGCCCTCCCTCTCGGGGAGGGACACCGAAGTGGCGTAGCCAACTTCGGTGGGTGGGGCTCCAACTATGAAGCAAACTCTATATATCTTCCTCATCTTTCTGGCAGGCCAGGCACTGGCAGGCCTCGGCGTGACGCTCATAGGCCACGTGATGGGAGCCGCCTGGTATGCTGACCCCTGTCGCCAGGGCTACATCCTGCTGTTGGCCAATCTCCTCATCATCGCAGCGCTCCGCCAGACGCACCTTGCCGCCCAGCGTTCGGCCTGGGCGCCCCGCTCCTACTGGGGAGGCCGACGCCTGTGGATAGCCCTCACGGCCATGCTCCTGCTCGCCCTCTCCCAGTCGCTCCTGACGGATCCCTTCGATCTCAACGACCTCGGCACGCAGCAGATGTTCCACCTCATGATGCGTGACCCCGTGTGCCTCCTGCTGCTCTGCGTAGTGGGCCCGCTGACGGAGGAGATCGTCTTTCGCGATGGCATCCTGCGCCAGCTGGTGCGCTGGGGCCTCTCCCCCCTGTGGGCAGTGGTGGTGAGCAGTGCCATCTTTGCCCTTGTGCATGGCAACCCCCAGCAGGCCATCCCCGCCTTTGTGCTGGGCATCGCACTGGGTATGCTCTTTGCCCGGACCGGTGACCTACGCCTCTGTCTGCCTGCTCACATCTTCAACAACACACTGGCCATCGTTCTCATGTACATCCCAGGCTCCGATGAGTGGACCAGCAGTTGGTCGCTCGTGGCGCACATCGTGCCCGGCACCGTGCTCTTCGCTGTGGGAGCCTACCTAATATACCGAATCACTTATGCAGATAGGAAATAAGAAAGACACTTATGCAGATAGGACACATTGACCTGGGCCCCCGCCCCGTGCTCCTCGCTCCGATGGAGGACGTGACCGACATAGGCTTCCGCCTGCTGTGCCGTCGCTTGGGTGCCGCCATGGTGTATAGCGAGTTTGTGGCCGCCGATGCCCTCGTGCGCATGGTCAACAAGTCGCTCCAGAAGCTCACCGTCTGCGACGAGGAACGCCCCGTGGCCATACAGATTTACGGCAAGGACCCTGGCGCCGTGGCCGAGGCCGCCGAGATAGTGTGGGAGCACGCCCATCCGGACATCATCGACATCAACTTTGGCTGTCCCGTCAAGCGTGTTGCTGGCAAGGGTGCCGGCGCTGGACTGCTACAGAACCCCGACCTCATGTGCGAGATAACCCGCAACGTGGTGGACAGAGTGGGCGACCGTGTGCCTGTGACCGTAAAGACTAGGCTGGACTGGACCATGCCCCACGAAGGCAACTTCCTCATAGAGTCCCTCGCCGAGCGCCTGCAGGATCAGGGCATCTCGGCTCTCACCATCCATGGCCGCACCCGTGCCCAGATGTACACTGGCGAGGCCAACTGGGCACCCATCGGACGCATCAAGACCAACCCCCGCATACATATCCCCATAATAGGCAATGGCGACATAGACTCCCCCGAGCGCTGCCGTGAGGCCTTTGACCGCTATGGTGTAGATGCCGTGATGATAGGCCGCGCCACCTTTGGCCGCCCCTGGATCTTTGCAGAGATTCAGGGCAAGACCCTCACCGTTGACGAGAAGCTCGACATCCTCAAGCAGCAGGCTCTAGAGAGCATCCGCCTGGTGGATGGGCAGGGCAAGGACAATGCTGAATATCGCGGCATACTGCATGTGCGCCGCCATCTGGCTGCTTCCCCGCTCTTCAAGGGCATACCCAACTTTCGCCAGACCCGCATAGAGATGCTGCGCGCTGAGCACCTCGATGAACTCTTTGAGATTATCGAGAGATGCCGTCCGCTGGTGCTGGAGACGGAGGCACAAGGGTTAAAAATCAGTTAAATAGTACCCAAGAGCGTATGCGCATGAATAATTTTGCGTAATTTTGTGGCCCATTAGCATAGCCTTTTACCCCAATTAGTGTATCAACAACTAACAACACAATCATAACCTATGAAGAATCTCAAGATGATGCTGCTCGCCCTGCTCAGCCTCGCCGCTATGAGCATGAGCGCCCAGCAGATGCCGCCTCTTCCCATCGATGAGGCAGTGCGCTACGGTAAGCTCCCCAATGGTCTTACCTACTACATCCGTCACAACGAAGAGCCTCGCAACCAGGCCAACTTCTACATTGCCCAGAAGGTAGGCGCCGTACAGGAGGAGGAGAGTCAGCGTGGTCTGGCCCACTTCCTGGAGCACATGGCCTTCAATGGCTCTGTGACCTTCCCCGCTGATGGCCAGCTCATCAAGGCCTGCGAGCGTATGGGTGTCAAGTTCGGTCAGAACCTCAACGCCTATACCGCTGCCGATGAGACCGTGTATAACATCGACGACGTGCCCGTTACTCCCGAGAATATCGACACCTGCCTCTGGATTCTCCACGACTGGGCTGACGGTCTGCTCCTCACCGCAGAGGAGATCAACAAGGAGCGCGGTGTGATCCACGAGGAGTGGCGTATGCGCAGCAGTGCCACCCAGCGCATCTTCAACCGTCGTCTGCCCGAGCTCTACCCTGGCAGCCGCTACGGCGAGCGTATGCCTATCGGTCTGATGAGCGTCATTGACAACTTTGAGCCCGACTTCCTCCGCGCTTACTACGAAAAGTGGTATCGCCCCGACCTACAGGGTATCATCGTAGTTGGCGACATCAATGTGGATGAGATCGAGCAGAAGATCAAGACCATCTTCGGTACCATCCAGATGCCTGAGAACGCTGCCGCCTACGAGTTCTATCCCGTGCCCGACAACAACGAGCCCATCTATGTCATCGACAAGGACAAGGAGCTGCCCATGGCTATGATGAGCCTCAGCTTCAAGCAGGAGATACTGCCCTTTGAGATGCGTGGCACCATGGCCAAGCCCATGCAGGACTATATGACCAGCGTCATCTGCCAGGTGCTCAACGAGCGTCTCAGTGACCTGAGCAAGAAGCCCGGCTGCCCCTTTGTTCAGGCTGGCGTAAACTACGGCACCTATATCATGAGCAAGACCTGCGATGCTCTCGACGTGGAGATTGTGCCTCAGCCCGGCAAGGACGTAGAGGCCGTCAAGGTAGTGATGCAGGAGGTGGAGCGTGCCCGCCGCTATGGTCTGACCGACAGCGAGGTGCTGCGTGCTCGCGAGGAGTTCCTCTCTCGTATGGAAAAGATCTACGACAACCGCGATAAGCAGAAGAACGACTTCTACGTACAGCAGTATGTACGTCACTTCCTCGAGGGTGACGCCATCCCCAGCATTGAGACCGAGTACCAGGTCTATAAGATGGTGGCTCCCCAGCTCCCCACTCAGGTCTTCAGCATGACCCTGGCAGAGATGACCGCCAGCGTAGATACCAACTTCGTATTCTTTGCCCTCTATCCCGAGAAGGAAGATGTACGTATCCCCGAGGTCGCTGAGTTCAAGACAGCTATGGCTGAGGCCCGCGCTGCTGAGCTTGAGGCCTTTGTTGACAACGTCAAGAACGAGCCCCTCGTGGCCAAGATGCCCAAGCCCGTCAAGGTGCAGAAGGAGACTCCTGCCGACTACGGCTTCACCTGCTGGACGCTGAAGAACGGTGCCCGCGTCTTCTTCAAGCAGACCGACTTCAACAACTCCGAGGTGCTCGTCAGCGCCAGCAGTAAGGGCGGTCTGAGCCTCGTGCCTCAGCAGGATATGCTCAGCGCCAGCGTGATGGACGACGTAATGAACTCCTGCGGCTGGGGCAACTTCACCAGCAGCGAGCTGGAGAAGGCTCTGGCCGGTAAGCAGGCCAGTCTGGGCGTTAGTATCAGCGAAACTGGCGAGAGACTCGGCGGTAAATCTACTCCCAAGGATCTTCGCACCCTTTTTGAGCTGGCCTATCTCAAGTTCCAGCCTGTCAAGGACGACCCCGATGCCTTCCGCAACCTCATGGATGGTCTGCGCATCCAGCTGGAGAACGTAGAGAAGAACCCCATGAAGTCCTTCCAGGATAGCATCCAGAAGGGTGTTTACTGCGGCAATCCCCGCAAGATCAACCTCAAGCTGGCCGACCTCGACAAGATTGACTACAAGACCTGCCAGCGTATCTACAAGGAGCGCTTCCAGAGCGCCGGCGACTTCGACTTCTACGTAGTCGGTGCCTTCAGCGTGGATAGCCTCCGCACCTATGTGGAGCAGTACATCGCTCCCCTGCCCGCTATGAAGAAGCGCGAGAGCTACAACAAGGCCAATGTCACCCGCATTGAACCCGGCCAGCGCACCATCCGCTACAACCGCGAGATGGAGACTCCCCAGGCCTACACCATGCAGCTCTGGAGCGGCGATATGCCCTACAGCAGCGAGCAGGCCTGTGTAGTAGAGGCTACCGGTGCAGCCCTCGACCAGATGCTCCTCAAGACCATCCGCGAGGACGGCGGCATGGCCTACAGCGTGAGCGCCAGTGGTAGTGCCAACTTCGGTGTCAAAGAGGATTACGCTCTCCAGATAGTAGCCCCCTTCACTCCCGCCAAGGTAGATAGCGTGCTGCTCCTCATGCAGGAGGGTATCGACGAGATAGCCAAGAACGGTGTGGCTGAAAAGTACATCAACGACTACAAGCAGTTTGAGCTCAAGCAGCTTGAGGAGTCCCAGCGTAACAACTCCTACTGGATGCAGCTTATAAGCACCAAGAACAACTGGGGCCGTGATCTCCAGGCTGGTGCCCGCGAGGCCATCGAGGGAGTCACCTCCGCCAAGATTCAGCAGTTCGTCAAAGACTATCTCCTCAAGCAACACAATGTTGTCAAGGTAACCATGCTCCCTGCCGACCTTACCGAAACTGAATAATGAAACGCTATAATATAATAAATAATGTGACAGGCTGGCTCACCTTCCTGGTGGCCGCCTTCACATACTGTTCCACGGTGGAGCCCACGGCATCGTTCTGGGACTGCCCCGAGTTCATCACAACGGCCTTTAAGCTGGAGGTGGGTCACCCACCCGGTGCACCCTTCTTCATGCTCACGGGCAACCTCTTCAGCCAGTTCACGAGCGACCCCACCAAGGTAGCGCTGATGGTCAACATCATGAGCGCCCTGCTGAGTGCCTTCTGCATCCTGTTCCTGTTCTGGAGCGTGACGCATCTGGCCCGCAAGCTCCTCGTCAAGGATGGTGCCGACATCACCCTGGCGCAGACCATCCTCATCATGGGCTGCGGTCTGACCGGTGCGCTGGCCTATACATGGAGCGACACCTTCTGGTTCAGTGCCGTAGAGGGTGAGGTATATGCCTACTCCTCCATGTTTACCGCCTTGGTGTTCTGGCTTATCCTCAAGTGGGAGGACCATGCCGACGAGCCTGGCAGCGACCGCTGGCTTGTGCTCATCTTCTATCTGACGGGCCTCAGTATCGGCGTGCACCTGCTCAACCTCTTGTGCCTCCCCGCCATCTGTCTGGTGTATTACTACAAGAAGACCCCCCAGGCCAACCTCCGTGGTTCCCTCATGGCCCTTGCCATCAGCTTTGTACTCGTGGCCGCCGTGCTCTATGGCCTCGTGCCGGGTATCGTCAAGGTAGGCGGCTGGTTTGAGCTCGCCTGTGTCAACGGTATGGGCATGCCCTTCAACTCCGGTATGGTCATCTACCTCATTGTGCTCGTAGCCACCGTGCTCAGTGCTATCTGGGCCACCACGCGCAGCAACCGTCAGCTCATCATCGGCCTCTATGTGGCCTCCGTGGGCCTGCTCGGTGTCCCCTTTATCGGACATGGTACAGGTAGCATCGTGCTTGGCGTGCTGATTATGGCCGCTCTCGTGGGTCTGCTGCTCATCAAGCGTGGGGGCCAGTATCTCATCCGCAAGCGTTTCCTCAACACCTCGCTGCTCTGTATGCTCGTGCTCATGATAGGCTACTCCAGCTATGCCCTCATCCTCATCCGTTCTGCCCAGAACACTCCGATGGACCAGAACTCCCCCGAGGACATCTTCACGCTGGGTTCGTACCTCAACCGTGAGCAGTATGGCACGGCTCCCCTGGTGTATGGTGAGGCCTTCACGAGCCGCCCTATTGATATAAGCAAGGAGGAGCACATCCAGCGTCACGAGAAGACCGAGGCTGGCGAGAAGGATCGCTACGATGTCGTCAGTCTCAACGGCCACTACGTCTATGCTGATGCAGAGAAGATGCTCTTCCCCCGTATGCACAGTGGTGATCCTCGCCACGTGCAGGCCTACAAGGACTGGCTCGGTGGCGTGGAGACCCATCCCGTGAGCTTCTTTGTCACCCGCGACGGTCGCGAGGAGGGCCCCTATGAGGGCGAGATGCCTTCGCAGTGGGACAACCTGCGCTTCTTCATGTCCTATCAGATCAACTTCATGTACTGGCGCTACTTCATGTGGAACTTTGCTGGTCGCCAGAACGACCTCCAGGGCAATGGCGAGCTGGAGCATGGCAACTGGATTACCGGTATTGCCCCCATCGACAACCTGCTCCTCTGCGACCAGGCCAAGCTCCCCGACGAGCTGCGCGAGAACAAGGGCCACAACGTCTTCTACTGTCTGCCCCTCCTGCTCGGTCTGCTGGGCCTTTTCTGGCAGGCCTACAAGGGCCAGCGCGGCGTGCAGCAGTTCTGGGTGACGTTCTTCCTGTTCTTCATGACCGGCCTGGCCATCGTGCTCTACCTCAACCAGACACCTATGCAGCCCCGTGAGCGTGACTATGCCTACGCCGGCTCCTTCTATGCCTTCTGCATCTGGATAGGCCTGGGCGTAGCTGCCATTGCGCAGGCTGTGGAGAAGTACTGCAAGCAGCGTCCCCTCGTAGCCGCCTGTGTGGCCACCCTGCTCGGTGTCCTCGTGCCCCTGCAGATGGTGAGCCAGACCTGGGACGACCACGACCGCTCGGGCCGCTACACCTGCCGCGACTTTGGTGCCAACTACCTCAACTCCCTCCCTGCTGAGGGCAACCCCATCATCTTCACCAACGGCGACAACGACACCTTCCCCCTCTGGTACGGTCAGGAGGTAGAGGGCACCCGCACCGATGCCCGCGTCTGCAACCTCTCCTATCTGCAGACCGACTGGTACACCGACCAGATGCGCCGTCCGGCCTACGACTCTCCCGCCCTGCCCATCACCTGGAAGCGCGCCGAGTACGTCGATAATATGGGCCACGACATCTTCCACGTCAAGGACTACAAGGAGGACCTCCTCAAGCTCAAGGCGCAGATCCACGAGGATCCCTTTGAGCTGCAGTATGTCATCGACAACTTTGTGCGCAATCCCGAGTTTGGCTTCATTCCCTCCGACTCTCTCGTGCTCACTATTGACAAGGATGCCGTCCGCCGCTCTGGTATGCGCATTCCCGAGGGTGACTCCATCCCCGACAAGATGCACATCAGCCTCCGTGGCAAGCAGCGTCTGAGCAAGTCCGAGATGATGGTCTATGAGATGCTCGCTCACCACAACTGGGTACGTCCCATGTTCATGAGCATCACGCTGGGCCAGGAGAACGAGGCCAACCTCACGGGCAATCTCCAGCTCGAGGGTCTGGCCCGCCGCGTCACCCCCTTCGTTCAGCCCGAGGGTGCCTGCGATGCCGACCGCATGTACGACAACATGATGACACGCTTCCGCTATGGCAATCTTAAGCAGCGCGGCCTCTATCTCGACGAGACCACCCTGCGCATGTGCTATACCCACCGTGCCATGTTCGTCACGCTGGCCAAGCAGCTCCTCCTCGAAGGCAAGCGCGACAAGGCCCTCAAGGCCCTCCAGAAGTGCGAGCAGGAGATACCCTCCTACAACGTACGCTATGAGTTCAACTCCATCGGCTACGACTACGAGACGGGCCTCTTCGACATGCCCGAGATCTTCCATCAGCTCGGTCACGACCGTGAGAGTGAGGCCATCCTCCTCCAGGTGGCAGAGAACGCCCGCCAGTATCTCGGCTGGTACAACTCCCTGCCCTGGCATCAGGCCTGCACCTATGGTCGCAACTCAGAGCGCTACTACATCTTCCTCTCCTCCGCCATCGAGGGCCTCAAGCGCTGCAAGAGCTCCCGTGCTCAGGAGTACGACAAGTTCCTCATGGGCATCGAGCAGACGCAGGTGGGTCAGATACTGGCCCAGCGTCTGGCTGCCCGTCAGTAGTAGCCAGTCATCTTAGCTGTCCTCTGCTCATGCTCATCGAACAGCCTGCGCGACTCATGCGCTATCTTTACCCGCGTGCTCTGTGGCGTCCTACGCCCACGGAGCGCGCGGTCTATCTTACCTTTGACGATGGCCCCATACCCGAGGTCACGCCCTTTGTGCTCGACGTGCTGGGGCACTATGGGGTGCCGGCCACCTTCTTTATGGTCGGCGAGAACTGCGCCAAGCATCCCGACGTCTTTGAGACCGTGCGCAGTGCGGGGCATCGTCTGGGCAACCATACCTACAACCACTGGGGCACGACGCGCCACTCCGCTCTGGCCTATCTGCGCAATGTGCAGAAGGCTAACGAAATCCTCCACACCGATCTCTTCCGCCCGCCCCACGGCCTCATGTGGCACCACCACTACATGGCCATCAAGCATGCGGGCTACCGAGTCGTCATGTGGGACGTCGTCACCCGCGACTACTCCTCCAAGCTCAACGGCCAGGATGTCCTGCGCAACGTGCGCCATCTGGCCCGTCCGGGCAGTATCATCACCTTTCACGACAGCCTCAAGTCCTTTGACAAGATACTCTACGCCCTCCCGCGCTCCATCGAGTGGCTCCTCCACGAGGGCTATGAGTTCAGACGACTATAGTAGCCTCTCTCCCTCGTTATGAAGCAAACCCTCCTCTCCCTCCTCCTCTGCACCACGCTGGGTGCAGCGGCCCAGAACGTCCTCTTCAAGGTCGGTGGTGGCCTCGCAGGCCATCTCCCCACTGAGCGTCCCGTCACGGCTCTCATGGCAGGTGTAGCCTATGAGCATGAGTTCTCGCAGCGCTGGGGTGTCACCCCGGGTCTGTTCCTGCAGTCCAAGGGCTGGCGCGATCGGGACAGGAGCGTGGTGTACGACCTGTTTGAGAGCGCCTATCCCACGCTGGAGGACAATCCCGACTGGAACCCTGAGACGGGTGCCTGGCGCACGGGCTATATGGGCCACAAGGTCAGTCTGACCTACCTCACCCTGGCCGTGCCCTTCAACCACTATCTGCGTCTGGGCATGGGCAACTATATTGTCCTCTCCGCCGGTCCCTACGCCTCGGTGGGACTCAAGGCCAAACACGACATCAAGGGCGACCCAGAACGCACTGGAGGCGACCGCATCACCTACACCTACACTGGCTGGGAGGCCCCCTCCTCCTCCCTTCTCCACGGTCAGGGCGGGCTGCGCCGCTTCGATGCCGGCGTGCAGGCGCAGGTGGCCTATCAGTTCAGCACGGGCATCACGCTGGGCGTGCAGGGCGACATATCCCTCCTGCATGTCAACACAGGTTCGCCCCGCTGGCGCAATGCAGCAGGCATGGTCACTGTGTCCTACAACTTTCATCAGGGCAACAGCTACCGACAGCGCGTGATAGATGACATGTGGCGGAGCATGTACACCCCTGTAGCAGGCTATCAGCAAGGACATAATACCCACGAATAGGTATTGTGCCGTGCCAAAATCCTTCGTATCTTTGCACTCGAAAGTTCAGTAGCAGGCGTTCAGCCATACCGTCTGCGATGAGTAAACTGAATTTAGATTGTTATGTTGATTATGCGAACGAGGGTGTGTCAAAATGCTGGCACATCCTCTTTTCTTTCATGTTATTCCAAC
>JAKSLU010000028.1 GCA_024400995.1 Bacteroidaceae bacterium | reverse complement strand
TGGAATAACATGAAAGAAAAGAGGATGTGCCAGCATTTTGACACACCCTCTTCTTATTTTTAGGCACTACGCGCGTTCTTGCCGTTAGTGACATCGAGATTGCGAGCACGACTAGAGGGGACAACCCCTTACGACAGTTTCCTCTGCCGCAAGGGGTTGTAAGATAAGTATCAGCTCTTCAACGCTCACACGAGCACATAGCCCTTATCGCGCAGGAGGCGTGAAAACTTGGTCTGGTTGTCTCTGGACACGAGTATGTGGTGACCCTCCACATGGAGGCAGAGACTTCCTATCTCGGTACCTGGAGCTAGGAGGGCCATAAGCTTTGTGTCTGAGGATGATACACGATACATAGTATAGCGTATAAGGGACTCGGTCATAAGTGCCGTGAATCGGCGCTCCAACAAGCCAAAGAACTGTTCCCAGTTGGCAGGAGGATTGGCATCGACATAGGTGCGAAAGAGTTCGACACGCGCCATAAATTGCCCATGCGAACTGATGCCACGCATCATAGTCTGAGGCGTAAAGGCATAACGATTCTTGCCGATTGGCTGCGCCATTTCTTCTATAACTGTAGTATAAGGATTATTGTCCCCTACAAGCCGAACGATGAGGTGCTCTGCATCTGCCTCAAAGTGGCCAAAGTTCTGTGTCTCTGCAGGATTATAGGAGTCGGTGTAACCCAGTGCATAACGCCCGAGGGGTGTTATGCGCACATATTGCAGGGCATCATAGGGCGAGCAGTCCTTGTCGCTAGGAGCGCGAAGTGCAGCATCGAACATACCGACGGATGCCATCGAAAGCAACAAAGCACGGACGTAGGGACAGGTCAGATCGTTGTAACCAAAATTGACTTTACTGTCTGTCATCTTGTTGTGGAGAGAACTGCTACCCCAATAGCCCCCATAGCTCATGCGGTACACAAATCCAAGGACATTCTCTGAGAGATCAGAACAGGAGAGTTCCTCCAGTAGCGTGTCAAGACTTATCCAACCCTCCTGTCCAGTGCCATACATGTCGTGCAGATAGTCTAGGAGCCACTGGCAGATATTGTCGCTATAGGAGTCGTTGGCATAGCGAGAACTAAAACCCTTAATGTGGCGAAAAATGAACTGAGTAGGAAGATTATAGCGCTTAAAAAACGCAGGCAACTTGGTGAGCAAGGCAGGATAGTCATCACTACAGAACGTCCTGATCTGACGTTCTGCAAGCAGATGGGAGAGCGCCAGACGAGTACGGAGGTCCCGGTGGAACTCAGAGCTAAAGGCGGGATGAAACTCCGTCAGCCCTATGTTGCTGACGGCATACTTTAGCTGTGCAGCGGTCAGTCCGCGAACGCCAATCGTCAACTTATTGGTTCGCTCTGCCATAAGAAGTTGGGGATACTTCGCTTCTGCCTCATAGCCCTCGGTGAACACATGCACATCCTCTCCCTCTGGCAGTTCAGCCATAGGTCTGACTATCTGATCAGCCATCAGCATGGCGCGCAGCAGTGGGCGGAAGGGCAGCCTGATGGCAAGTCGGAAGCAATAGAGCCGCTGACGGCCGTTCTGGCGGTTCTCATAGTGGGGACGTTCCTCCAACTTGACAAAGGGGATTCGACACGTGCGACCATAGGTAAATCCGTCCACGTCGATATCCTCAAGCGTGTTGATATCGAGCGTAGGGATGCCTTCAGTCACTTCCTTCTGCGAGAACGACATACGCTTGAGACCAATCAGCATAATATCGCGAGCATGGGGCACCTGGCAGTTGGCAAGGAGGTATTCCACATTGCGCACATCACACAGCATGAGAGCCAAAGTATGGGCGCAGGTGTCCTTGTTGCAGGCGTAGCGGCGCTTCATGAAGTCCTCCAGCAGTTCGTCCCGTTCGGGTGTACCGTTGGCATACTGCACTAGTCGCTTGCACCCCGCTATAATCATATAGATGGGCTTAAGAAGGAGCACTATGTCGTCCTTGGTATATATCACTGTGAGATCACGCTGTATCTTCTGTAGCTGTTCATCATCCCTCACGTAAAGGGTAATGGTCTTTATATCTGTTGTGGCCATAAGTACTTAGCTAAGTATGAATCGTATATCTTCCTCAGAGAGTTGCTTGGACATGGAGGAGTCGCTCTCTATAATACTATCGAAGAGGTCAGCCTTCTGCTCCTGCAGGAGGCGTATCTTCTCCTCAATGGTTCCTCGCACCAGTATGGAGTAGCTCAGCACTTTGGCCGTCTGTCCCATGCGATGCAGTCGATTGATGGCTTGCTCCTCTGCCGCCTTGTTCCACCAGGGCTCAAAGATGAACACGGTGTCGGCTGCCGTCAGGTTCAGACCCACGCCACCCGTCTTGAGTGTCATGAGCAGAACCTGCACTGAGGAATCAGTCTGAAAGGACTCAACCACCTTGCCGCGGTTCTGCGTGGAGCCCGTCATAGTAAGATAGCCTATACCCTCGCGCTCCAGTACATCACCAATAAGTTCGATGCCAGCAATGTAGTTGAAGAACACCACCACCTTGTGGCTGTTACTCACGGCCTCGATCAGGGCATCAGCCAAAGGTTGAAGCTTGGGCGAAGTGATGCGCCCATCCGTCATGCTCTCAGGGATGGAGGCTATGCGACGCAGCTCGCTCATAGCCTGGAACATAGCAAACTGTGCACCGCCTACACCCTCCTTATCTATAGAGTTGTGCACCAGGTCACTGAAGTACTGACGTCGCTCCTCGTAGTAGCGCACGTGGTCGGGCTGCATATCGACGTAGAGAGTCTGCTCGATGCGGTCGGGGAGCTCAGTGAGCACGTCGCGCTTGAGGCGACGTAGGATGAAGGGGAATATCTTGCGCCTCAAGGCCTGCATGGCTTCACTGTCACCATCACGCTGGATGGGGTTGGTGTACTGCTCGTTAAAGGACTCTAACGTGCCGAACATGGCAGGGTTGAGAAAACGGAAGAGGGAATACAGTTCCGTGAGGTTGTTCTCCAGCGGTGTACCACTGAGAGCCAAACGATGCTCACCCTTAAGCAGGAACACTGCCTGGGTAGCCTGCGAACTGACATTCTTGATATTCTGACTCTCGTCCAATATAATATATTGGAACGTATGCTGCATCAGCATCTCGATATCGTTGCGCACGATGGCATAGGTTGTCAGGATGAGGTGCGACTTGAGACCCTCCTCGAGGTTGCGATCAGAGCCATAGTAGGTATTCACCTTCAGGTGGGGTGCAAAGCGTTTAAGTTCCTGCTGCCAGTTGTAGAGCAGGGAGCGCGGCATGACGATGAGGGCGGGCTGCGGCTTCTTGCCACGGCGTCCATAGACGAGGGTGAGCTGCGAGATGGTCTGCAGCGTCTTGCCTAGACCCATATCATCGGCCAGACACCCACCCAAGCCCTGCTCGTAGAGGTAGTTTATCCACTTGACACCCTCGCGCTGGTAGTCACGCAAAGTGGCCTTGACTTTAGGCAGTTCGATTTGTTGTTCCTTAAGACTATTGAACCCCTCATACACCTTGCGGTGGCGCTCAAACGATGCTCCCTCGAGCCTCTCCTCCAACAGAAGCTCTATTTCGGGCAAGTCAAAGAAGGATATCTTGACCCCCTCCCTACCCTTTCCCTTCTGGAAAATACGCTGAAGCCTTTGCACGTATGCAGGGTCAATAAGAGCTCGGTTTCCGTCTCCCAGCAGGATGTAATTCTGCTTTTGATACTGTTTGAGGAACTGTTCTAGAGTGAAGATCTCCTCACCTAGTTGTATATCAGCCGAACCCTCCAGAAAGTCAATGCCGCAGCCTATCTTGACATTGAGACGTGGCTTGGTAGCAGTGAGCTTGTAGGCTCGTAGGTGTTCAGCGCCCAACACACGGAAGTTGCGCAACAGTTCAGGCAACTTTTGCATGAGGAAGGGACTGGCCGTCTCCTGCGGCACAATGTAGTAGTCGCCCTCACACCAAATCTGCTGGCGTGCAGACTTGGTCGGGGCACAGCTCTGTAACACCTGGAGCAGTCGCTCGTTTTCGACTTGCATGTCAGTGCGTCGCAAGGGATGAAATACTACGCCGCTCTCCAACTTCTCTGGGATGTATGCAAAGCGTTCATCCAGTTCCACCTTTTGCTCCCCAATGCCGAACTGCTGCGTCAAGCGCATCACCAAAGCCTGGTCGGCCTCCACACGCTCGATTATCAATGTAGGGACTCCTATCAGATATTCCTTCTCCATCCGTACCTCGTACCCCTCAACAACGGGGAGCAGATTGGTAGTATTGGACAGGAAGAAATTCAGAAACATATCCAGATGAGCATCCTCCAGCGTAATTTCAAACGACTTGAGATGTCTATAGTTGCGTCCCACTGAGGGCACTTGATAGAGCGTAGTACCACAGAGCACACCCTCATCGGAGAGGAAGTGCACAAGTCCGTTACCACGCGCTCCTCTCACCCTGAATTTGCTCTGCCATCCATCCTCAGTACGACGTACATACAACTCCACTACGCCCTCATCCAGGTTCTGTGTGAGGGTGCGTCCCTGCTCATCCCTGAGATGCGACAGTTGGCCAAGCCATAGAGTCACGCCAGGCATTTCGTGCAGTGGGTAGCCGGTAGCCTCGTCCGTGCTCCACCCCCAGTTCTGAGAGCGACGCTTGGCCACCTGTGCCATGAGGGTGAGCACCTGCAGTTCGGCGCCGGTCTGCCCTATGGGAGATGGAAGGAGAGGACTACCATCCGCGTCACAGACGTGCAGGACTGCCTCCTCCCCACGTTCACTCTGCTGGAATGCCAGCACAAAGTGTGGAGGTACGTCACCGCTGGTAGTCTGGAGTACCTTGTTCTCATGACAGGACACAAAGTCCTGACGGAAGAGATCGTATATATCTGCCATAATTTATTAGCTTACTGGGGTTATCCATTTGCAAAATTACTACTTTTTTTCACAAAAAGGGCACCTTCTTAGCAACTTCTTTAGCACAAACAGCCCCAAGCCTCGTATGAGAGACCTGGGGCTGCATAGTATTCTGGGAGCTAAGGCTTACTTGATCACCTTGCGACCATTCATGATGTAGAGACCAGACTGGGACTGACGCACGCAGGCGCGACCCTGGAGGTCATAGGCCCTGCCTGCAGTCTGCTGCTGGGAGATGGCGTTCACGCCTACCAGACCAAAGTTGTACTCAACCTTGGTGAGCTCAATGCGGCTACCATTGTCGGTGAAGGCGTTGCCGCTGTTCCACAGAGCAAAGTAGGGAGCACGCACGTTGAGGGCGTTGTTGTCAGTGCCATGGATAAAGAAGGTGGCACCTGTCGTGCTACCACCATAGGTATTGGCATGGTAACTGAAGGCAGTCTTCACATTGGCGGGCACATCGTTTACGCTGTAGAGGGCGGTGCGGGCAGCAGCCTCAGCACCGGTCACGCCGAGCACCTTGGTGGCACCAGCGCCTACGTTGTAGATCTGATAGCCATCGGTCACGTTGCCGGCAATTACCCAGTAGCCTGCCTCAGCAGTGGGAACAGTGGTGTTGTTCACGTCGAAGGCACCCTCGGTCATGCTGCTGGTAGTGATGTAGATATTGCCCTTGATCTGCATAGTATAGGCCCTGGACTCAGCGTGGAAGAGACCATCCACGGGAGCGGGGCTAGCATAGGGGCACTCCTGAGCGTTGGCAGAGGGAAGTACCATCTCGTTGAGCACGGCATTGAGAGCGCAGTAGTTAGCGTCGCTGGGATCAGCCACATAGGCTGCCACGAGGCTGGCCACGGGCTCCTCGGAGGCGTAGCTCTGAGTGCTGAAGTAGGCGGGAGCACCTGCAGAGAGATAAGCCTTGCGCTCAGCCTCGCTGAGAGCGTTGTAGCTATACTTGTTGCTGGTGATTTTCTCGATGGGCAGGTCGCAGTACACCATGTTGTAGCCAGGATTGAGGTAGGTCTCCTCAAAGAAGAAGGCTACATGGTTGTCCTTGTCAAGGCACATGGTGGAGTAACCAGAAGAGGTGGTACTTACCTGGAACTTCTTCCAGTCAGGAGCAAACAGGGCAGAGTTGCGATACTGGTTGAGGTCAGTGAGCTCCTTGTAGTAGATGCTCACGTTCTCGCGAGAGCCTGATGCGGGGATAGACTGCAGAGCGAGATAGGTCTTCTGACCATCCTCAGCGCGCTTCACGGGAACGATCATGATCTCACCGTTGCAGGCTGCACCGAAGGTGCCGTTGTTATGGCTTGAGGAGTTGGTAGCATTGCCCCACTTGCCGAGACCCTTTTCGATGTCAGTGAAGTGGAAGACGTTGAAGAGGCGGCCACCGGTACGGCTGGAGATAACGATGCTGCCATCGGGGAGTTCCTCTGCCTTGGGCTCGTCGCCGCCAGCGGGGATGGGGCAGTCATCTTCATCGCCAAGGAGAGTCCAGTTCAGACCGAAGTCATCGGAGAAGAATACATAGTTCACGTTCGTGCCGTCGCCGGTCTTGACGAGAGCTGCGCAGTAGAGACGATAATAGTCCTTCACCTTGATGCGAGTACTCTGGCTGATCTTGCCGGAACCGATGAAGAAGCAACGGATAGGACCATCGGCGCGCTTGTCGAGCTGGTTGAACACCTGATCGCTGATGTCGGTGTGCTCGCTCCAGGTCTCACCACCGTTATCTGAATAGAAGCGGGCCCAACCCTGGTGGTTAGAGTGAGTACCACCGGGGAAGCTTACGTTGCCGCAGCAAGAGGTTACCATCACGCGGTTGCTGGTGCGGTCGGCCACAATGCAGGGGTCACCAAAGGCG
Organism: Bacteroidaceae bacterium; assembly: GCA_024400995.1. GTDB lineage: Bacteria > Bacteroidota > Bacteroidia > Bacteroidales > Bacteroidaceae > Alloprevotella. Next base: position 12,586 of record JAKSLU010000028.1, on the reverse strand, counting down.
GTAAACTTGGGAGACTCAATGCACTTGGCGAGAGTCTTGACAGGCTCCCAAGTGCCATTGGCACGCTTGATACGATAGCGCAGGTCGAGCTTGCCGTTGTTGGCCAGACCGATATCCTGACCACTATAGCGATAGTCGGCTACGAAGATGAGATCACCTGCCTGATTCTTGGCCACAGCAGGAATGCGGTAGTCAACACCATTGTCGCGGGTCATCACAACCTCGTGCTCAATGTAGTTAGCGGGATCAGCCTCTTCGATGGTAACCTTGACGTTGCTGAGGATGGTGCTGTTGCCGTTGGAGCCATTGAGGGTGAAGGAAACGGTGCTCTGACCTACATTCTCAGCAGAGAGAGTCTGAGGAGTAGCGCTGGTGGTATATTCCTTGCCATCCATAGTGAGCTTCACGGTCTTGCTGCCGTCCTTAGCAGCAAAGCTGAAGGAGTAGCTGGCTATCACGTAGCCGCTGGGAGCCTTGATGGTATAGGTGCAGTTGCCAGTGTTGCCCGTCTCTGCCTTGATGTTCTTGCCTTCATACTGCATGTTGTTGACACCAGAGGTGAGCTCGATAGCAGGAGTCTTGGTGCTGGTCCATACGGAGTGCCAGGTCTTGTTGGGATTGGAGCTGGTGAAGGTTCCATGATCGGCATCGATGATGTACTCATCGCCCTCACCCTCGGGCTCGGTGTTACCACCAACCTTCTCGAGTACGAGATCGGTAGTCCAACCACCGGTAAAAGCATACTTCTGGTTGTTGCTGAACTGACCGCCGTTGAGGGTACCATCATTCTTGATGGCGCCAGTGCGGCCGCCCTCGGCAATAGCGTTGGTTCCGGCTGCGGTACCATCGGTCACAGCAATGGTGTGGCTCTCGGTGTAGAGCTTGAAACCAGAGTTAATGCCGAGGTACTTCTGATTTGACACGTTCTGAATGGTAGTGCCGTTTACGTACCACTGCGCCTTGGTGTCGTCGGCAGCGGGCTTGGTGGTGGTAGCTTCCAGGTTGCCAGAAGCGTTCACCACGAGGTAGCGGGTAGCGCTGGTGCCGTCGCCAAACTGAGTGCGGATGGTATAGAACTTAGTGGGATCCATTTCTTCGGGCTTGGGCTCTTCCTTGGGATCGCCTTCCACCTCAACGATGGTGAACTGGCAGCCAGTGTCAGCCTTGTCATTACCAGTCTGGTCCTTGCTCCAGTTTACTACTTTGTAGCCACCACCGAACTCACTGTTGGTCATATTGATCTCACAAGTGCCATTGGCAATGTTGTACATACCTGCGGCATCGCAGTCGGAGAACTTCCAGCCAGTGGCGGGAGCAGTAGTGTTCACAGTAATGGGCTGGTCGTAGGCTGCAGTCTGGAGGTACTTGCCGTCCTTGCGGTTCACGATATCGTAAGAATCATCTGTGCGCTGTACGAACTTCCACTGGCTCTTGGCATACACAGCATCAGCAGCTGCGGCGCCGATGAGGTTGGTGCCGTTGCTCTGGAGGTAGCGACCACCACGGTTGCTGCTGCAGAGGGTGTACCATACCTCCTTCTCCGAGGTGCTGGCGGTGGGCATGTTGAGAGTAGCGAGTATTTCGTTCAACTTGGTCTCAACAGCGGTCTTGGCAGTCTGAAGTTCGGCTACGGTAGCTTCGCTCTGGAGTACCTTGGAGGCAGCATCGAGGGCAGCCTTTGCTACAGCCTGCTGAGCTACGGGGAACTCACCAGGATTAGTACCATACTTCAGGCAGAGACGGTCCATCACGGCGGTGAGAGCCTTGCGGGCAGCGATCTTAGCTTCCTTGTCAGCAAGCTGCTCGAGGGTCATGCAGGGAGTGCCACCGCAGAGGGGAGCAAGCTTCTCTGCAATCTTGATGTAGCCCTTGCCCACGAGGGTGTTGTCATTGCTATAGCGACAATCGGTAGCAAGTACGCCACCGGCCTCGAGTGTAGTGTAGAGGTCAACGTAGTCTGCACCATAGGTAGTCTTGAGCCACTCATTGAACACCTTCACGCGCGTGGTGTTCTTGTTGGCATCAGTGGTGGGGAGCAGAGAGAGGTACTTGATTGTGGCATTGGGGGCCTTAGCCTTGATAGCAGAGACTACAGCCTGATAGCGCTGCTTTACGGTCTCGAGGTTGTCGGAAGTGTTGGCCACGTCCTTCTCACCAGTAGCGAGCCAGATTTGGGCGGGCATGGTGCTGCCGTGAAGAATGAAGGGGATGTGCTTGGCTAGACCGGTGAGCTCGATGCCAGGATAGCCCCAGCCCGTACCGCGATCCTTTACCTTGGCTGAACCCACGAGCTCGTGCATCTCAGTGCTGTGCACCCACTCGTCGCCAATCACAAAGATGTCGTCGGACTTGATGGGGAGCTGATTGAGGTAAGTCAGGCGCATACCGTAGCTGCTGCCCTGCACGTTGAGCACAGACTGGATATCACTCTTCATCTGAGCGTCGTCGAGGCTCTCATAAGCATGGGCGCTGATGTGGCCAGCTTTCTTCAGCTCGTTGAGCCAAAGCTTGTAGCCGTAGGCCGTGAGGTGCAAGCCATCAAAGGTATAGGTGTTGTTTGATGACTGGATAGGAGCAAGAGCCTCAAGGGTGCTTACGAAGCTAACCTTGTAGCCCTCAGCCTTCTTGCGATCTACCACGGCCTTGTACATCTCAGCCAGCTGAGCGAAGGTCACGTCGCTGCTGCGGTTAGCAGGATGCACGCTGGATACGATGAGTTCTACATCGGGATTAGCCCAGAGGATGTGGTTCACTACCTTTTCGAGGCGCTCCACATAGCCAGCGGCGGGGAGGCTCTTGTCGCCATAGACGTCGTTGACGCCGATGCCGAGGAATACTTTGCTGGGCTTACCCATCATCTGACCATCGATGTAGTCGAGGGTTTCGCCGACACGGGCGCCGGAGACGCCGCGGTTCTTTACACTGTGGTTGCCACCAAGGGCTTCCCACCACTCGTGCATGTGGGTGATAGAGTTACCCACAAACAGAATGTCGCTGCTGGTCGTCGGGAGGGCCTTGAAGCCTTCGTAACGATGTGCTCGCCAGTTGGTAATACCCGAAGCTGACAGGCTTACCAGCGCAACAATCAGTGCGAAAAGGATTTTTTTCATTGATTTAAGTGTTAATAGATAAAAAGGTTATTTGGTTGATTTGCTTAAATGCGAAACCTTTGCGGGTGCAAATTTACGAAATAATATCAATTGACAAAATATTTCGGCATTAATTTACCCCCCCCGATATACGCACAGCAAGAAATGCCATCTATACATTACACAAAGTGCCGTACAGCATAACCATTCAGGTTACTATCTGCAAAGTGTTTTTTTTAAAAACAACCGTTGAATTAACCGAAATATATTGTTTGGAGAGCTGCAGTGCAGCAATTTTCGGTTAATCCAACGGATAATATACGTTCGCCAAATCCCAAAACCAGGTGGCCAACTAAGTTGCTATGTCAGGAAGAGGACTCACCCTATTTTGATAGTGGGCTGAAAAAGTCTAATAACCTTTTAGACTCCACCAGCTACTGGCGTATTATTTCAGACGCTGTCCCGTGACGTCATACATAACGCCGTCACGCACAATGACAACACGGTCGTTCTGGAGGATCTTGCCATTGACTGACTTCGCCAGAGTTCCGACGGTGTCAACTCCCACCAGGTCGCTCGCTACATTGATATAGAAGAGATTGCTGTAGGCGGCATCCCAGCCAGCAGAAGCGCCGTAAGAGTCAAACACTCCGCTGTTCTTGATAATGAGGGAGCCATCGGTCGTGCCATCGCTTCGCTTACCTACAATGTAGTAGGTGTTGGCCTTCTTTGCACTGCCATCCAGAATCTGCCAATCGCAGTACGTCGGATTGTAGTCAGCCAGCGTACCGGCATTGTTGTTGTAGCCGTATTTGGTGGTTGCGCCTGAGCGCCAAATCATGTAGAGACCGGTCTTTTCATTGAGGAGGCTATACTTGCCACTCTCTTCCTTCTTACATTTGAACACCGCACTTTCGCCGAGGTCCTCAACACTCTTGGTGCTAAACTCCAGAGTGCTGCCATCGATGTAGAGCACGCGCTGACTGTTGTCCTGCTGAATATTGGTGAAGGTGAGACTCTTGCCGTCCCACATATCGGCGGGTCCCTTGCCTCCGAGGATGGCATAGATGGCATCAATGTCGTCGATGGTAGGTTCGGCAGCCAACTTGGCTACGAGAGCCCGTGCAGAGGTCTTCTCTTCGGCAGAGAGGGCGGACTCTTCGATAACAGCACTGAAGTAATCCTTGAGATACTCGCCACGCACTACATCGTGACTGACGCTGTACCGGCCACCGGTGATCAGTTCGACTTCGAGAGGTACGTAGATGTTCTCAAAGCCGTCAAAGTTGTGGGTTCCTTCGCCCGTGGGGAAGGTGGTGCTGACGGGGTTGGGCAGCTTGCCCCAGAACGTCAGCGTCTCCTCATAGAAGAAACCAATCTTGTCGTCGGCCTGGAGTTCGAGGCTACTGTATGCCGAAGCCGTCGAACTGACCTGATAGAATCCGTCCCATGCACTGGTGAAGGCGTTGACATCGCGAATATCGGAGGCGTCGGCAAGCTCCTTGTAGAAGATGCCCACGTTGTTGCGTCCGCTACCGGTAGGCACTGACTGGAGCGCCAGATACATGGACTTGTTGTCCTTGTTACGCTTGACAGGCACGATGAGCAGCTCACCATTGGTGGGGTTGCTGCTGGGGTTGGCACTGAGACCGCTCATGGTAGCCTTGGTCTGCTCCTCCCAGCGTCCCGCGCCCGTGCGTGTATTGGAATAGGTATAGATGTTCATGTAGCGACCACCACCCACACGGCTGCTGACAATCACGCGACCGTCGGGGAGCTCGTCGCACTTGGGCTCGTCGCCGTTAGGAACAGGAGCCTGGAAGGCACCGCCGAGGGCCTGCCATGTGCGGCCGAAGTCGTCGGAGTAGATGACGCGGTTGCCGCCAGGACGCGCAGCGAGGGCGGCGTAGATGCGATAGTACTTGCCCACCTTCACAACGCGGCTCTGGAAAACTCTGCCGCCGCCCACAAAGGCTGCGGCAATAGGATTGCCGTTGTCAAAGAGGCCATAGATATCCTCGGTCTGATCTATGGGAGTCTGCCATGTCTCACCGCCATCAAGACTGCGGATGCAGGCGATGATGTTGGGGTTCTGGCGGTTTGTGGTCGAATGTGTATAGAGCGTGCAACCGCCTACTGCCATGATGATAACCTCGCCTGACTCGCGGTCATACACAATGGCGGGGTCGCCGTATGCGGCCTCCATGGGAGTCTTCTTGTTGTTGATGACTGAGGGGTCGCCCACTGCTGCATCTATCTCCTGTGCGCTCCAGGTGAGACCGTTGTCGTCGCTGATCTTAACCACGCAGTCCACCTGGCCGTGGCCAGGGTCGGTACCGCTGACAAGACGGGCTGCACTGGCAATGAGACGCCCGTCCTTGCCGCAGGTGATGCCAGGAATACGGTAGGGCGGTATGCCCATGCCGCCAGCCATCGTACTGTACAGCGTGGTACGGCGGGGCTCCTTGCTCGGCATCACATATTCCAGTTCGAGCGGGGTACTCTTGGAGGTGTTCCAGGTGAAGGTACCGTTGTCCACATACACCCAGTTGCCGTTGTTCTTGAGCTTCACCTTGCCGTCGCCAGCATCGATGATGGCATACTTTGTTGAGGCGGTCTGATCGACAAAGAGCTTCTTGGAACTATCAGGACCGATATTGTTGGCACGTCCCTGCAGCTTGATGGTGCAGGCGTCGTTGGTGCCTTCGATCAGAAAGAGGTCGTAGTCCGTCTGAACGCTGAGCTCGGTGGACCACTGGGTGAGGTTGGCGGCAGCCTTGGCATAGTGTGTGTCGTCCACCTTGATCTTGAAGAGACCCGATGAGGTTTCGGGAATCTCCACGTCCTTGCCGTTGAGGAAGGCCTCGAGCTGGTTGACCTTGCCGGCACATTCAGGACCCGTGGTGAGGGCGTCCTTGCACTCGCCGAGCAGATAGTCGAGCTTCTCCATCCAGGCTGCATCGCCCGCCATCTCCTGCTTCAGGATCTGCACCTTCTCATACTGATGGATGCCCTCAACGAGACGCTCAAAGCGAACGGAGGAACGATTGCCGGGATAATAGCTGTAGGTGTCGCCTGAGGCAAACTTGCGGAAGCGGGTATCGGTCAGCGGGTGCTCATCCCAGTTGATCCACGACCAGTGGAGGTAGCCGTCGAGGTCGTTGGCGGCAGCATGGATGGGCAGGAAGGCTGCCTCGGCGGGGAGTGAGTTGGAGAAGATGTTGGGCTCGCTGTCGGCGCAGCTGGTATAGATCGTTGTGATGAGGTTGTTGTCCTTGCGGTACTTGCGCTCAGCAGCGGTGAAGCGGCTGCCCTGGGCGATTGCCACGCAGTTGTCATAGAGCTTGTCGTTGAGCGAGGAGTGGTAGTTGCCTGCCAGTGCCATCTTGAAGCCATTGGCACTGATGAGCTTGTAGGCATCGAGCATCTGCTGTTCGCTGCGCTCATCCATGGCGATGCAGGTCTTTTCGAACCATCCCTTCTCCTTGAGGTGCTCGGCAAAGGCCTTCAGGTAGGCATTCCAGAGATTGTTGTAGTCGGTGGAGCCTGTGGTCAGTGCCCAGTCAACGTCCTGGCCCGTAGCCTCGTCGTAGTAACGGAACTTCATGTCCCAGGTCACCATGGAGTAGCAGTTGATCTGCTTGTTGATGCCGTACTCGTTGCAGAGTTCTACGTACTTGTCGAAGATGTCGTAGTTGAAAGCCCATGTGCCGTCCTTCTTCTTGATGGTCTGGATCATGGGGGAGAACTTGTCGTGCGTCTGCTCGCCCCAGGGCTCGTAGAAGAGGATGGTGGTCACAACGCTCTGGCCAGCCTTGCCGAGAGCTGCAAGGTAGGGACGGAGAGCCTCGATGTGTGCGTCGCTCCATCGCTCCACGTCGTAGTAACGGCTCACGGCGTAGGGCTGCTGCCAGAGGTCGAGGTGGAACTTCTGGTTGGCCACCTCAGGCAGAGTGCGATCCACAACCTCAAGGGTCAGGTCGAGGGACTTGATGACAGTGCCGTCCTCACCCACTACCTCCATGGTGGTGGTGTAGTTGCCGGCTTCGATGTCGCGGGGCACCTCGATGGAGCACCACACGGGACGCGTCTCGCAGGCATTCACCACCTTAGGCTTGTCCTGGTCGATGACGTCGGGCACAAGCCAGGGCGTGAACGAGAAGTTGTGATTGCCGCAGCCACGACCGTCGTCGGTGATGACGTAGTTCAGGAAGCGTGCCGAGGCGCAGTTGTAGGTGGTGAGTTCGTGAGTTTGTGAGTTCGTGAGGGGCGTCATGCGTACAGACAGTTTGCCCTGATCCTGGTTGCTGAAGAGTACGGCCTCGATGTTGGCGCGTTCGCCCTTCCATGCGCTGACGGTCGCCGAGGTCGTCTCAGTCAGGGTGGGCACACGGTGCTTTTCGTAATGCTCATCGCGGCTTGCCCATGAGAGATGGAGACCTGCGCTCAGGGCATTCCACTCGGCAGCGGGAGCCGTAGCATCGACTGTGGGCTCATCGTAGTCGTCGATGGGATACTTCTGCACGTTCTCCGCCTTCCCCACAATCTTGAGCGTGACGTCGATGATGCTGCCACCGTCGCTGATGAACTTGGCATAATTGCCCGTAGGATCGGCGCAGTTCCAGGTCACGGAGTAGCGCATGCGGTAGGTGGAGCCTTCTGGCAGGTCGCTCGGTACTCGGAAGCTGCCAGGAGTCAGTACGTCACCGCTAACAGGCTGTCCGGCGCTGTTCCAACCATCGTTGCCGTTGCCGGTCTTGTGGTAGAGCGAGTAGCACATCAACTCATTGCCCTCGCCTGCGGTATAAGGCCCGTCGCCGAGAAGGTTGACCTCAAAATTCTTGTTGTTGTTCCAGTCCACAAACACGTAACCGTGCATCCAGGAACCGTTGATGGTGATGTTTGGAGTAACAATGTCGCCAGCCTTCACCTCGAAGACAGTCGAGGACTTGTCGAAGTAAGCCGCACAGCGGGGTGCAGTGGCAATGTTCTCCAGCTTGAACTCAGGAGTCTGTGTACCCTTGATGCTCACCGTCTTGGGATAGTGAGCACTGTGTGTCACATTCTCGCTTGCTCCATGGGCCACCGGGTAGTCAGCTGCCCATGCTGTTGCTGCCATAAGTACGGAACAGCAGATCAAAGAAAGCGTTTTTTTCATAGTATGTATTTGTGGTTTAAAAAATTCCGTGCGCGAAGATACAAAATTCCTATGACCTGTGCAAAGAAATGCGGGCTAAACCAAGAAAAACCTTACTCACAATGCGCGTAGTGTAGAACTACACATAACAACTTGAGATGTAGCGTTTAGAGAGCATTCGTCATTCCAAAAAGCCCTATGACAGATATTTGCCTCAGACACCGCTGTTGGAATCTTCGCCGAAGGTGTATTCAACACTAAAGTTTCGCACGCCCTGTTTTAATGAGGTGTGCGAAACTTTAGTATTCATTATCTTCCAGATTTTCGTCGGTTGTGTGTACCTTTTTACTTCACGATTTTTTTGAGCACGCCGTTTGATGTCTGTACGACATACATTCCATGCTTGGGCAAGCAAGTGCGCACGCCGCTGAGGTTGTAATACATCTCACGGGTATCTGCAGGTTTTGTCACTTCAGTCAATTCGGTGGTCCCCTCTACGTGGGAGAGTTGGAACTGAGATGCCCCACTGGTGAGAGAACCAGAAAAATAGGCATGAAATGGAGCGCAATAGACCTTGTTGCTGCCACGAACATCTTGGATGTTCCAAAACCTATCCTCACTGATGATATAGCCTGGCTGGTCAGTAATGTCTACGACACTGTAGGTTCCTGACAACGTGAGCCCATCTACAGAATCACCATCATTGATCTGTGAGGTAAGTTGTTTATCAGTGCCTTGGATACAAAGTTCATACTGATCACCCACCAGCGATGCAGGGAGCATGTGCACAAGTACTGGTGTACCAGCCTTCACCTGTCCATAGATTCTTTTTAGCTTCAGAGTTTCGTCATCTATCAGCTCCTTTGGCTCGTAAAGCTCATACAGATCGCTCTGCGCCTCTACATCGAAGGGAAGCACCAAGGTACCCCACTCGCTGTTCAAAGCGCGTGAGTAGGAGGGGGATACGGCTGGGAAGGAGTCTAAAGGTAGCTCCATGTAGCTGCTGTCGGAAAGTTGGAGATGAAGATCTTGCAAAGTACTTTCGGCAAAAGAATTCTCCGCCAGTTTGGGAACAGAATGGAGTACTACATCCTTAACTCCAGAGTTAGCGATGAAGCTATCTGAGAGCGAATCTACCTGGTGAGGAAGCTCAAGCATGGTCAAGCTCCTGCATCCATCAAAAGCATGACTACCAATGCTCTTTAGATTGCAGGGCATCTGGATAGTTTTCAAGCTGTTGCATCCGCTAAACGCATAGGCCTCAATCCTCTCTATGTTGTCAGGCAAGACGAGAGACTTTAAGCGATTGGTGCATTGATAGAACGCGTACTCTTCAATCACCTTCAAGTTGCTTGGCAAAATTATGGATTGTACGTTTAAACATCTATAAAAGGCGCTCTTCCCTATCTTTTGAACAGACTCTGGGATAACTAGTTGGTCAAAGCCCGCACAAAGCTCGAACGCCCTGCTTCCAATGTGCGTCACAGTGTTGGGGATGGGGAAAGATTTAAGGTTGTAGCACCACGTAAAAGCACATTCTCCTATGCTAGTTATGGTTGGAGGGACATTGACACTTTCCAACGCTTCGCATAGATAAAACAATCCGTTGGGGATGCTTTTCATCTTGCTTGGGAGCTTGGCAGATTTCAAAGTTTTTTGGTTATACCCAAAAGCATATTCACCGATTGTTTCTACGGTTTCAGGAACGACTATTTCTGTGAGTGAGCAGCCATAGAAAGCATTTCTACCAATCTCTTTGACTGAGCTGGGAATGGATATTGACTCCAGACTTGAACAAAAACTGAACGCGCTGTTATCAATCTTTGTCACCTTGGCAGGAATAGTGATCTGCTTGAGCGACTTACAATTGGAGAAGGTGCTCGACTCTATCGTGGTGAGGTTGGCAGGCAGTGTAATCGATTCCAACTTGGAACAGCCGTGAAAGGCACTACTGCCAATAGCGGTAACTGTTGAGGGAATAATCAGACTTTTCAAGTCAGGCGAAGAAGAAAAAGCACTTTGATAAATACCTGTCACGGTGTAATTCTTTCCACCATGTCTCACCGTAGAAGGAATCGTCAGGCTTCCGCTATAGGTACCCCACATTACGGTTGCAGTGCTACCACTGAATTGATAGAAGAATGTGCCGACCTGTATTGACGCGACACAAATACAATTGGCCATCATCCAAACGACGATGGTCATCAAAATAGTTTTTTTCATTAAATGGTTTAGTAAAGTTAGGTATAATTATGCTGCAAAGATACTAATTTATTTTGAATTAAGCAAAGAATAGTGAGTATTTCTCTAAGATAGGATGTAGGCGCTTGTAGAGTATAGAGTAGTGGAAACTAGTGTATAAAGTAGTGAAGACTACACCCTATTACAGGAGCAAGAAGAGTTTTTGCCCGATTCCCGTGCACTCGCACGTAAGCAGCCGAGACACATGGACTTGCATAGTGTATAGCTCTACACTCTTCTACACACTGTGCACTAAAGGACCACGGTGTGATTTTTTTGAAATTTCTTACAGATCCTTTCTACGCAAGTGCTCTGACAACTTTCTCACCAATGCTTATCGCCCCTAAAGTCCAAGCACTCCCTCAGCATGTTGTAACTTTGCAGCCAGAAAACATTACTAACCCCTATAACCATGAAAAGAAAAGTTCACAACAAGTCCACCCAGCGACGTCACTATGAGTCGCTGCTCCACCACCGTCAGTCCACCCTCCACAGCACTCGACTCGCTGCGGCCAAGGCCACGGACACGCCTCTATGCCCAACAGAGGCTCCACAACAGTCCCCTACCCTACCCCTGGCGGAGTATCTGCGGGAGCACTACGAACTGCGCGTCAACCTCCTCACCGAGATGCCAGAGCTACGTCCTGTTGCTCACTCCACCTTTGTGCCCATCACCAAGCGTCTGCGCAACACGCTACTCACGGAACTGCGCGAGGCGGGGCTGGAGTGCAATGCCACGCAGCTCATGGAGTACTGCTACAGCAACTACGTGAGTGCCGTACACCCCTTCAGAGACTACATGCAGAGCCTCCCCGAGTGGGACGGCCACGACCGCGTGATGGCACTGGCACTGCGCGTAAGCTCAGAGGCAGGATGGCTGATGGTCTTTCGTCGCTGGATGCGCATGATGGCAGCCCAGTGGATGGGAGCTCCCATGCAGGCCGCCAATATGATGGTGCCCATCCTCGTCAGCACCCAGCAGGGTATGCGCAAGAGTAGCTTCTGCCGTCTGCTGGTGCCGTCGGAGCTGCAGCCGTACTATATGGACAAGCTCGACTTTACGCAGAAGGCGAACTACGAGCTCAAGATGGCACAATTCGGCCTGATCAACCTCGACGAGTTCGACCGCTATGGTGAGCGTCTGATGCCACTCTTCAAGAACGTCACGCAGATGCAGAGTCTCGTCGTGCAGCGTGCCTATAGTTCCACCTTCAGCAACCTGCCGCGCATTGCCTCGTTCATCGGGACGAGCAACCGTACGCAACTCCTAAGCGACTCTACAGGCTCACGCCGCTTTTACTGCCAGGAGGTCGTAGCACCCATCGACTGCACGCCTCCCGACTATGCACAGCTCTACGCCCAGCTACGCCACGAAATAAACGAAGGTCTGCAACTCTACTACAACAAGGACGAGGAGACTCTCATCGAGGCCCACAATGCGGCCTACTACACGATGTCCTCCCTCCAGCAGGCCATTCTGCGCTGCTACCGCGTCCCCGACGATGCAGAGGTGGTCACGCCACTACTTGCACGTACCATCCGCGACACCGTGCAGCGCCGCTACCCCAAGATGGCTGCTGGCAGTACGCTCCACAGCTTTTCTAGTGAATTACGTCGCATCACTCCCCCCACGTCCCGCTCTGCAGCAGGCTACCTCTACCCTCTCGTCAAGATAGAGTGACAGCCCTGACCCTTCCATCAAGATAGAGTGACAGCCCTGACCCTCCCGTTACACCCTCCCCAGCAGGCTGTGTACAGCTTGTGTACAACTAGTGCACAGCCGTACACAGCCTATCTATATGTACCTCAGTCCATTACACCGCCAGTGCACAAGTGCACGGGTTTTGACCAAATATTCTTGGAACGTCTAGAGCATCTAGAATATCTAGGTTATCTAGAATATCTAGAACAACTAGGATACCTAGAACATCTAGACCATCTAGCCCGTTTAGATCATCTAGATCATCTAGATCAACTAGGATACCTCGTGCACCTAGAACCGTTATATCTCCTGTGCCTGCGCAACGAAAAAAGAGCCTCCAAGCATTATTGCTCAGAGGCTCTGGTGAAAAATGGCGGCGACCTACTCTCCCGCTTGCGCAGTACCATCGGCGCGACT
>JAKSLU010000027.1 GCA_024400995.1 Bacteroidaceae bacterium | reverse complement strand
GGCGGCTTGGGGACTTGCACCCGTTAGAATATGCCCATGCTGGGCGAACCCAATAGTGCCCCAGAAGCAACGAGCTTCTGGGGCACCTGTTATAAGAGATCGTAGGGAGACCTACTTGATGACCTTGCGGCCGTTGACTATATACAGTCCGTGAGCGGCCTTGCTAACACGACGACCGGCGAGGTCGTAGGTAGCAGAGCGCTGAGAGAGAACGGTATCAAACTGTGAGATGCCCTCAGTGCTACCGATGGCAGCGAGGTAGGCGTTGTAGGCAACGAGGAGAGTGTTGTAGTCCTCCTCGGTGGCGCTGGTGATGGTGAACGCCTCGTCGAGCACCTCCTTGAAGGTAGCTGCAGCCTCAGCGTGCTTGTCGTTGAGACCCTCGTTATAGGTCACGAGGTTGAGCTGGAACTCACCGCAGTGCCAGTAGCCACGCTGCTGGCTGCCATTGCTCTTGTCGTTGTAGAAGCGGAGAACCTTGGCAGGCGCATCAAGATGGAACACGGCCTTCACATAAGGATTAGCGATAGTCTGAGTGAAAGGAGTCTCGAAAGAGATAGCCTGACCAAACTGATTGCCATCAGCACTAGGCTCAACACTCATCTCTACGGGGTTGTCATTAGCACAGAAGGCACCCTTGTTGTCACGACGACCCATGGTGAGCTGCACGTCGCCCTCGATAGCCTTGGGGAGAGTCACCTGAAGGTAGTGAGAGTGACCAGGTACACTTTTAGCGTAGTCTGAGTGCCAGTAAGTCTGGCAATTACCATCGAGGAGGTCAGTGAGGCTACCCTCACGCTTCTCGGGAGCATTGGTGCTGAACCAAGAGGGATCGGTGATAAGCTTGTCGCCCTCAACGAGCACACCGTTGTTGCTGTTGTAGGTCTCGAGAGCAGCCTCGCGAAGGATCTTGAGGTCGTTCTGCATGCTCTTCTCCACTACTACGGTCACGGTGGCGGTCACGCCGCTGTTGTCGTTGGCAGTAGCGGTGATGGTGGTAGTACCCTCCTTCACGCCGGTGATGGCGCCGTCCTTTACGGTAGCGATGGTCTCATCGTCAGACTTCCAGGAGAGGGTCTTGTTGCTGGCAGCCAGAGGCTCAACAACATACTTGGGAGCTACGGCGGAGCCAGCGGCAACCTTCACCTCAGACTCCTGGAACTCGATGCTGGTCACCTTGACAAGCTGAGCACCATTCTGCTGACCATTCCATACATATACGCTGTTGGCGGGCAGGGTGACGGTGATATTCTCGTCAATACCATAGGCCTTGCCCATGATGATACCAGTCACACCAGTCTGCTCAAAGGCGTCGGAGAGAGTGATGGTGGTAGAGCCAGAAACGCTAGCGGGGATATCGAGAGCCTTACGCAGGGTGAAGGTGTAACTCTTCTGAGCGGTATCACCATTGCGAAGAGCAAGGGTAGCCTTGATGCCGTTCCATGAGGCCCAGCCATAGATGTTGTGCTTGCTGCCATCCCAGGGATTGCCACCTACCCAGTGGGCATCGGGCAGAACGTCAGCCTGCTCACGCTGCCACTTGAGGCATTCGGCCATATCCTTCCAGAGGGCACCATTGTTGATGCTGTTGAGCAGCTCGTAGTCACAGTAGAGCTCAACCATGCCTGAGCCACAAGCAAAGGCGCAACGCATCTCGTTCTGAGCATTCTTATAGTCACGGTTGCTGCTGCGGTTGCTGCCATGAGTAGAGATAATCACGCCGTGGGTCATCATGCTGTTGATGGGGCACATGGGTGACTCGGTCACGAACCACTCGTACACGAGCTTGTCGCGATAGGTAATCCAAGCCTCACGGTCATTGGGGTTGTTGCCGGCCTTGTTCCAGTCGTCCTGACCACGCCATACGGCATCAGTGAAGTGGAACCAGAAGGGGCTAGCCCAAGTACCTACGGTGGTATTGAAGAAGATGTCCTCCTTCACGTTCTCACGCACATAGCGCTCGGCGCGAATGATGCCCTCACAGTTCTCGATACCAGCGGTGTTGTTGTCGGGACCTACGGGGTGGGGATACTGCTGAGAGATACCATCGAACTTGAAGTAGCGGGTGTCGTACTTCTGCACGAGGTCGTTGATAGCACCCTTGAACACGTCGTAGAAGGGAGCGTAGGACAGACGATGCTGACCACCGCGGCTGGTCCAGTACGCATTACGCTTGCTACCGCTGCCGCCATAGCCACCACAGGGACCGAGCCACATACCGATGCCTGTGCACATCTGGGCAGAGAGGGCATTGAAGTCGGTGAAGCCATTGGGGAAGCCACCATGGGGCTGCCAGATGCCGTACTCATCCCATCCGTCGTCAATCACAAAGGCTTCGATGCCTACACCATACTTGTCGAAGAGGTTGGTCTTCCACTGACCGACTACATCGAGCACCTGACTTTCCTTCAGGTTGTCCACGGGGTTGTCGTGGTTGTTGCGGTCAATGTTGAGTTCCCACCAAGAGTTGTAGTGAGGGAAGGGACGCCAGGGCACTGCACGCTCACGCTCGCTGTAGGCAAGGAAGGAGCGACGCTTCTGCTGAGGATCGAGTACGCCGATGATGGCGCTCACGTTCCAGGGCTCTACTGCCTGCAGAGTAGCATTGCGGTCCCAAAGGCCCTGAAGGACTACGTCGTTCTGAGGAGTGCTGTTGCCATAGGTCTCCTTCTTGACGGTGGTGCTCCAGTTGAAGTTGCCAGTAGAGGTACCGGTCTTGATCTTGTCACCGTCGCTCTTGCAGTCCACAAAGTAGCGGAGCATGTACACTTTGTTGGCCTGGGGGATGTTGAGGGTATAAACCTCGTTCTCCTTCTTACCGCCACAGAAGCCGTGGTGATAGTCCTGAGCTACTACTGTCATGGTCTCGGGGTCGAGGATATCCACGCCTGCGAGGTCAAGACGGAGATTGCCGCCCGTCCACTGCAGGGTCATGGTCTGACTGCCCTGAGCAGCAAAGCTCACATAGCCCTGCTTGCCGATCACATTGCTGGTGTTATAGCCCAGGCTGGTGATACCCTCAGGCAGAGTGCTGGGAGTCCACTTGAAGTCAGCGGCGTTCCAGGTACCTGCAACGAAGCCATCGGTCTCACCATTGTCGCTTTGAGTGGAGACAACGCTGTTCTTACCCAAGGGGGTCTCGAGGCCATAGAACACCTTGTCATTCATAAAGACGGAGCCCCAGGTGTTGCCCTCCTGCTTGGGAGTGCTGCCAGCAGTGGCGGCGTCATAGCTATACTGCATAGGGATGATGGCGAACATCTTGACATCCTTGTCAGTAGAGAGGGTCATGTCGGTCTTGAGGTAGTGGCTACCGTCGCGGAGCTCGGCGTACCACTGGATGGTAACCTTGCTGCCAGAGTAGGTGTACTCGTAGGTGGCCTTGAGCTGCACACCATCAAAGTGGTGGCTACCCTTGACGGCCGTCTTGCTGCCAGTGAGTGTCTCGGTAGTGACGCCCTTGAGGGTCATCTGCGAGGCATTGACAACGGTCTCACCGTTACCGAACTTAACGGTAAAGAGCTCAGTACCTGACTTGAGGTTCATGGCATCGCATCCACCAAAGGTGAGCTTGCCACCCTCCTCAACAAACGAGGCTGCAAGGAGCTGGTTGGCCAGGGTATAGCGGTTACCACTCTTGGTGAGGGTAGCCTTGCCTGCCGTCTCCTGCTGCTGAGGATAGACCTTGGGCACATAGCCCGAAGGACTCTGCGCTGCTGCACTGCCTGCCATAAGAGCACACGACAGTACGAGTAGTGACTTGAGGTTTTTCATAGAGAGTTAATTAATTTGATTAATAAAGGTATATTAGTTTCCGCTGCAAATATAGCAAAATAAACGTAAAACACGCAATACTATTTCACTAAAAAACACATCATTTTACCCCCCCCGACATTCTGCAATCTCCACAAAGCAAAAACAGCAGCATAACTACTCTTTTTCTGCGTCAAGTGAGTCAAACGCGTCACGTCCTGACAAGTATTTCACCACCCTATACATTACGAAAAACTAGTCTATACACTAGGGAGAACTAGTCTGTAGTCTAGGAAAAACTAGTCTATAGTCTAGGAAAAGCTAGGCCCCAGACTAGTCTTATGAAAGGCAAAACTCCACCCTGCCCGGGCGGGACAGAGTGGAGTCGATATGGGGGAGTAGTCTGATACGAGATTACTTCAGGACCTTGCGGCCATTCTGAATATAGAGGCCAGATTTGGGCAGTCGTACATACGAGCGACCCTGGAGGTCGTAGTAAAGGTTAGCGTTTTCGTTAGCGTTTTCGTTGATACGAATACCCTCAGGATTGAGTGCAGCCATGGCCGCACGGAGGAGTTCAATGAGCTCGGTGGGATCGTCGGTCTTGGTGAGATAACGGGCATCCTCCACCAGGGCACGCAGATTGGTCACAACCTGGGCATCGACACCAGTGAGAGAGGGATTGACCTTTTGTGCAGCATATAGCTGGAACTCTGAGTAGTTGAAGCAGTCTTCCTGCCCCTCGCCTGAGTCGCTAGATACCATCACTACCTCAAAGCGCAGAGCATCGTAGAGATCATCGGCCTCAAAGCAGAACTTGCCGCTCAGCAAATCGGCACTCTCGCTATGACCCCATCCGGCGAAGGCACCTAGACCATCCTCACGGGTAAGGGTGGCGAAGGATGACGCCTCCCAGACTATGCCCTCTGCACTACGATGACCACCATAGACGTTCATCTCCACGGGGGCACAATTGTTACCAGAGAGACGGCCTGTATATTTGGCACAGAAGGCCGTCGCTACGCAACTCTCAGGCAGAGCCACATCGAGACTGTGGTTGCCCTCAGGGGCATTGCCATGCCAGTCGGAGTGCCAGAAGGTGAAAGGATCCTCATCTATAAGCAGACCAAAGTCAGCACCCTCCTCCTCGTCAGCATAGGCACTGCTCAGCTGCTCGGGACTCTGAACAAGAGCCTCGCCAGTGGCGCTCAAGCCGCCATCGATCTGAAAGAGCAAGTCATTGGCCTCACGCAGTGTGCTGGCCAGTTCCTCAAATGCAGCAGTGTAGTCGGGATCAGGATCGGGATCAGGACCAGGACCGGGGCCTGGATTAGGATTGGTGTAGGGATCGGACTCGGGATCGATGTCGTGAGCGAGGAGGAACTCCTCCAGATGCTCTGCATCGACAATATCCCAGAGGCTCTCCTCTTCCTTGCCCCAACCTGCCTGCTGATGGGCGGCAGTGAAGCCTACGAGGAGCTGGATGGCACCGTTCTTGTAGGGCGAAAGGAGGGTGGTGCCAGAGTACATCACCTTGTGACCATCGGCCGCATCCTTGATAGTCAGGATGCTACGCTGCTCTGCATCGCTGGAGGCCTTGACAAAGCTGCCTGCTGCGGGCACACTCATATAGGTCGCCGTCCAGGGGGTGAAGAGCACGCTCTCACCTGTCTGGGCGTTGAGCGTAGTGAGCTCAAAGAGGATGGCATCTACTCGCGACAGTCCATAGTCCTGCAGACAATAGGTATTGGGGGTAGGTGACTGATAGTCGGAGAGGAACTTGCCGTGGTTGACGCTGTAGATATACACAGCCTTGGTCTGCTCCTCAAAGGGGTTGCCCTGCGCCACTGCGGCGAGGGGGCACACTACGGCACTAGCGAGTGCCACGAGCGTAGATAGTAGTTTCATAGGCTTTATTTAGTTTTAGTTATCGTCATCGTTATCGTCATCGTTTACTTCGCATCCCTGACGAGTCGCACGCTATAGGTCACGGCGCGATACTTGTTGTCGGTGCGGGTAGTGCCACGCCAGATAGCATTGCTGTAGGAGGCCAGCTGACGGATAGTGCCAATGCGGTAGATGAAGGTCTCCACAGAGGTCTCGCCATCATCGCTCTCGACTTCCTGCTCCTCCTCTGTTGTGGTCTCGGCATCGGTCCAGAAGTAGGCACACTGATCCTTGCGGATGTACTGCTGTTCGTTGGTGTGCAGATAGGCGTTGCAGCCACCAAAGAGTGCATCAAAACCTGCGGCACCGCCAGGCAGGAGCATCGTGCCTGCCCCAGCACCACGCCAGGCGTTCATCTGGTTGATCTCCTCTGTGGTCATGCCTAGAGCTCCCTCCAGCTGCTGCCAGTCGACCTCAGTGGGCAGTCGCCAGCCTCCCGTGGAGGGCACTGCAGCTCTGGCTCCATCGAGGGAGTAGAGATAGCCATAGCGCTGAGAGTAGCCGCCGTTGCTGGCCTCTGCCTTGCGGAGATGGTTCTCCACGATGGCACGGCAACTAGCCTCCATCTCGGCCAGCACGCCAGCACGCAGGCCATCGCGCCGAGCCTCTAGGCCTGCCACGAGGGCAGCATGGAAGTGGGGATAGTAGGCCATAGTAGAGGTGAAGGCCTCCTCGCCATAGACATCAAAGTAGGTCTCCAGAAAGTTGCGCAGGCGCTCCTGACTGACCTTGTCCTCGGCCTCCCAGTCGTGGGCGGGGTCGGACACGGTGGCTTCATATACCTCGGCATAGTCGTCGCGGGTGAGGGCTATCTGCACCGTGTCGGGCAGGAAGGTGATGTCCTCCAGCTTGTAGTCGTTCTCGCGCTCGCCCCAGCTGAAGCTACCCCCCACCGTACCAGTGGGCAGATAGTAGGCCAGGTTCTCCGTGAGCCACTCCTGCTGTCCGATGCGCACTACACCGTAGCTGTGACCATCGCGCACGTCAGTCCAGGTGCCAGCTGAACTTACTTGCACTCGAGGACTGGTCAGCACCTCGTCGTCCTGGCTACAGCTGGTCATGGCCAGCAGCACCAATGCCAGGAGGGTTGTTATGGGGTATATCTTCATAACTCTTTCCAGTAATGTTCTTAAAAACTTAAAGCCTTAAAGCTCCACGCCGAGTTCGCCTTCTATGTATTCGGCGAGGATGGTAAACTTACGCTTGACGAGGGGGCTCTCACCATAGCGTGCCATAAACTCACTGCGTCCCAGTTCAAGCATTTGGGCCACAAAGTACTCAAGGTCCTGCATGATATTGTCGGGTGAGTAGAGGTGTGCCAGCTGGTTGCTGTAGGAGGCGCTGCCACTGATAAACCCATAGCGGCCTATCTGCTGAAAGATGAGGGCACGTTCGGCCTCAAACTCCTCCACGGTTGTCACATCGGTGTACATGGCATACAGAATGTACTTGTCGGCCAGCCCCTCCTCCCAGAGATCCTGTGGACGCCAGTAGGTGCCGCGATGCTCCACGCCCCACTGACAGCTCAGCCCGCCGTTCACACCATCGCTCACCCAGGGACGGTTGTAGTATTTCTCCTTGTCGCTCACGGCACCAAAGCGTGCCACAAGGTCGGTATTGAGCTTGACGCGGTCGAGTACCATACTCTGCAGGATGGCACGGGCACAGGAGTCCACCTGCTCGTCGCTCAGGCCGCCGAGTTGGGTCATCACCAGTGTGCGAAAACCGTTGTGATAGATGGGCGTCTTGCCGTTGATATGGATGCTGTCGGCGAGCATCATACTGAAGGGACGCATCTTGCGACTGGCACGCTGCAGAAAGCGGTGGGCGAACGACAGGGCGTCGAGCTGTTCCTCCTGCGTATGCAGATAGTCAAAGCGATAGGTCACTGAGTTACGGTCGTGTGACTGGAAGTTCCAGTTCAGGTCCAGCGTCTCGTAGCGGGTCAGCGGGTTGCCGTAGTAGTCCTGACCAGCAGCATAGGCAGCCACGGTGTCGTTGAAGAACACGGGCACGCCATACTCCTGATATATCTCATAGCAGGCGTGGCGAACGGGGTCGGTGGGATCGTCCGTCAGGGCATAGGGACTGCTGAAGTCGATATTGGGCACCAGCGCGTCCTCACTGCAGGCACTCAGCAGCACCATGCAGCAGAGTATTATAGGGGCTATTATCTTTCTCATTTCCTCACTCATCATTCCTCATTCTTAATTCATCATTCATCATTCATAATTCATCCTCCTCCTCAGGCTCTATATTCTCGCGGGGATTGGTATCAAAGGGCTTCTCCGTGAAGTGCTTGAGCACACTCTTGGGGATGGCAAAGGTATAGTTGAGGCTATGCTCAGGCAGCACTATCGTGCGGCGGTACATCACGCCGACATAGTCGCCACACACGCCATAGCGATGGACGATGGGACGGCTCCAGGGGCAGGGATTGCTCACGGCATAGCGACGCAGGTCAAACCAGCGGTGTCCCTCAAAGCAGAGCTCCTTGCGGCGCTCCTGACGGATTTGCTGGACGAGTTCCTCGCCCGTGTAGGTCTGCGGCTTGTAGCCCACGATACGCTGCGAGCGGAGCTGATTGAGCAGGGAGTTGGGGTCCACGGCGGGCGCATGGCCAGTCAGCGCACTCAGAGCTGCAGCCTCAGCGCAGTTGAGATAGGCCTCGGCCAGACGCAGCATATAGTAGTCGCTGATGTGGGCACGGAGGGAGTTGCCACGCTCGTACTTGTAGTTGAGACACACGGAGTCGTTGGCCACGCCAGAGGTCTCATCGTAGAGGCTGAAGAAGCAGTCGCGCCTCACATCGAGCGAGTCGTACTGCTCATAGAGCTCGCGGGTCACGCAGTAGTCGCCGTTGCGCGCCGTAAAGACGGAGGTAGGCGCTAGGTTGTTGCTGCCCTGCGAAAAGATGACCTCCGCGTTATCCTGCGTGAGGAAGGGGACATTAGGCGCAAATGCCGTGAGAGGCGACAGGCTAAAGTTGTCGCTCTCGATGACCAGAGCAGCCTTCGCGGCAGCCTCATCCCAGCGCTGCTGATAGAGCAGCACACGACTCCAGAGCAGGTTGACGGCCTCGATGGAGGCACGGTGGAGGAGGTGCTCCTCCTTCTGCGGCGAGATGGTCAGAAAGTCGCTGGCTCGCTGCAGATCGTCGTTGATCTGGGCATAGACCTCCTCCACTGTGGCACGGGTGAACTCAAACTCTATGCCGGGCACGAGCTTGATGGGCACTCCGAGGCTGGTGGCTGCGGTCTCGGGAGTATAGGCGTTGCCATAGAGGTTGACCAGCGTGAAGTAGAACTGCGCACGGAGGAAGTGGGCCTCACCCTGCACGCGGTTCCAGTCCGCCCAGTCCCTCTCAGTAGTGTGCGGCAGGTCCTGTATCTCGTCCAGAATGGTGTTCACTACATTGATGTGAGCATAGAGCTCGTCCCAGGTGGCGGCATCGTCGTTGGAGAGGGAGCCATCATAGTTGATACCCACGTCCTGCTGCCAGGCAAAATAGCCATAGTGGCCCGTCATCACCTGTATCCAGGCCTTGCTCACCTCCTTGGTGCTACTCCCGTCCTCACTGAGGCGGTCGCCGCCGGTGTTGACATCGTCGTCGAGGACGTTGAAGAAGCCACCCACACGGGTACCCACGGGGCCGTTGCCCACAGCTGAGGAGCCTATGTAGCCTGAACCGAGCATCACCTCGTCAAGGTCACTGGGATGCTTGGCTACTATCATGTCCTGGGAGTATTCCTTGAGGAACCCAGAGCAACTCATCAACGACAATATTGACAACAGGGCTAACAACCAGGATACCGCGTGCACCGCTTTTATATCATATAGTGTGTGTTTGCTTATCATAGCCTTTAGAATGAAACATTAAGACCCAAGGTATATTGGGGACGCGAACTGAGGTTGACAGAGGCAAAGCCTGCCTGCGTTGGGCTCTGTCCCTGAAGCTTGCGGGAGCAGATCGTAAAGACATTGGTCATAGAGAAGTCCAGACGGAGCGACTTGATGGGAGTGCTCTTGAGTTGCTTAGTCTTGAAGTTATAGGACAGGGCCATATTGCTTAGACGGAGATAGGAGCCTGGCACCACACGCAAGTCACTCAGGTCGTACATGGTCCACACGTTCTGCGCAAAGGGTGTCACCTTGTCGAGCGAGGCGCTCAGTGAGGTGCTCCAGTGGATGGAGTACTGCGCATAGAGGGGATCATCCTTGCTCAGAAGCACGGGTATGAGGGTATTAGCTTCATCACCAGGATGCTGCCAACGGTTGACGAACTCGTGGCGCACGTTCTTGTCGGAGCTCACACCGTTGATGATGGGCGAATAGAGCTTGAAGAGGCGCACCTTGCTACCTACGCGGTAGTTAAAGTTGCAGCGCAGAGAGAGCTGACGCCACTGCAGCGAGGTGTAGAACGAACCTGTGAGATAGGGCTCACGGGTGCCACTCTTGGTGAACACGGTCTTGACTACCTCCTCCAGACTCTTGCCGGCCAAGAGATGCTGGCGGTCCTGATAGTCATCGAACATAGGCACACCCGTGAAGGGGTCGAGGCCCAGGAACTGGTAGGAGTAGAACGTGCCGATGCTCTGGCCAGAGATGATGGCGGTGCCGTTGAGATAGTCGTTGAGGTTGTAACTCTCTGAGGTGTTGGTCTGTACGGTGTTTGCAGACCAGGAGTACTGAGTGGATATGTATAGTGTCCAGTCGCGGGTGCGAACGGGATAGCCAGAGAGAGTGAAGGAGAAGCCTTTGTTCTCTATATCGCCGTTGTTCATCTGGAAGGAACCCATACCATTGATGGTGCTGACGTTGATGCGCGCAAAGGCATCGTGGGTCTTCTTGTACCACACATCAGTGGAGAAGTTCAAGCGACCACGCCACAGGCTGATGTTCATGCCGAGGTTGAACTGGTCGGTCTGCTCCCAGCGCAGATTGGGATTGGGAAAGGAGGCCACATGGCTCACATTCTCACCATAGTAGGTGTCGAGCACTCCGAGGCGTATGAGCATGTTGGGGGTCTCGCCGTCGAGCATATTGCCGGTCTTGCCGTAGGAGGCGCGCAGGCTCCAGTCGCTGACTAGGTCGCGGGAGTTGAAGAAGGTCTCACGGATGTTCCAGCGTCCGCTCACAGACCACACAGGCAGGAATCGCTCGTTGGAGCGACTGCCAAACTTATTGCTGGCATCAAAGCGTCCGGAGAGGCCGAGCGTGAAGTAATCGGCATAGGAGTACGAGCCGGTCAGATAGCCAGAGATGGTGTTGCGCTTGGACTCGGTGAGCGTGCGGTGTCCCTGTGCCACCCACGAGCTATAGAGGGGGAAGGCGGCCATATCCTCTGCCGTCATGGTCATATACTTCATGCCACGGTCGCGGAAGTAGCCACGCGTCTGGTCGGCTATACTGCTGTTACGAGCAGAGTTGGCCTCATAGCCTGCGGTGGCACTGACATGGTGTTTCTTGCCCAGGCCAAAACCCTGATGGTAGTTACCCTGCAGGCGACCTGTGAGCGACTGCGAAATGGTATTGGTGGTGTTGTATATGCCACCATAGGGCAGTTCGCACAGGCCAGCCTCGCCCTCGATGGGACGGGCATCGGCCTCACCGTTCTTGAGGATGGCCACATAGTTGCTATGCTCGCCAAACCAGTTGCCCTGCATGGTCGCAGAGCGGTTGTAGTTGGCGGCAGCGGTGAGGGAGGCCACAGACCCAAAGTTGTAGGTAATGTCGGCCGAGGTGGTCATGGTGTTGCCAGAGTATGTATTGGCCGAATTGTCTATCTCGTTGAGGATGTTATAGTCATAGAGGCGAGAGTTCTTCTGCGAGTTGCCCACGGAGTAGCCATGGCGCTGGTAGGTGTAGTAGGTGCCGTCGGCATTGAAGGCGGGCAGGGCGCGGGTGGTCTCATAGGCATAGTTCAGGGCATTGACCTCGGAGGGTATATGGTTCTTGTCCTGCACGTTACCGTTGAAGCGCACATTGGCTCTCAGGCGCTTGGTAAGATTGGTGGTGAGGTTGACGGCAGCCGTATAGCGATCCACATACTGGGTCTTGATGACGTCGTTCTCACGGGTGTAGCCTGCGGAGGCGTAGTAGCGGGTGGACTCGCCGCCACCACTCACGGAGACGGAGTGCTGCTGCTTGACGGAATTGTGGGTCAGGAGCTTGAACCAGTCGGTGTTGACGGTCTCATACTGGCGCACCTCGCCCAGGAAGGACTGATAGTCCGTCTGTCCCGTCTGGTAGCGGTAGTAAGCTCCCTCGTAGCCCACCATCGGCATGTTATTGGGGAAGACGTAATGCATGTCGCATAGGTCCTTGCCGAACTGCACACGTTCCTGCGAGTTCATCAGGCGGATGTCACTATCGGTGTAGTGGGGACGCACGTTGATAGTGGTCTGGTTGCTGTAGCGTATGCTGGGCGGTCCTTCCTTGCCCTTCTTGGTCGTCACTACGATGACACCGTTGGAGGCGCGCGTGCCATAGAGAGCTGTGGCAGCGGCGTCCTTGAGCACGTCGATCTTCTCGATATCCTCGGGGTTGATGCCGCTGATGGCATTGCCCACGTAGTTGATGTAGTCGGGGTCATTGAGCTGGTCGGTGCTGACGTTCACGGGGTCCTGCAATACAAAGCCATCGAGTACCCAGAGAGGCTCGCGGTTGCCTACCAGCGTGCTCGTACCGCGTACACGCACCCTGGCCGTAGCACCAGCCTCACCTGAATTAGCGGTTACGACCAGGTCGGGTATCTTGCCCTCCAGCGCCTGATCGAGTGTGGTCATACCGGGCATGAGGATATCCTCCATCTTGACTGTGGTGATGGCGGCGGTATTCTTGCGAGGGTCGATAGTCTGGTAGCCGTTGGTCACTAGGGCCTCAGCCAGCTTGTTACTGATCTTGAGCGTCACCTTGTAGGTCACGTCCTTGTCGCCTGCCTCAAACACATGGCGGTGTCGCTCCATACCGATGTAAGAGAACTCCAAGGCTACTCGCGTATTGGGTACCTGCAGACGGTAGGTTCCCTTGCCATCGGTCGTCGTTCCTCTGGTCTGGGCGGCACGCAACACAACATTGGCGCCTATCACGGGCTGTCCCTCCTCGTCGAGCACTGTGCCCGTCACGATGCGTGCCTGGACGGCTGTCAACGAGACGAGCAGGATGGTGACTAACGTCCACGCGCGCATAGGCATATTGTATATTGTATATCTCATTAGCATTTTCATTGACATTACTCGCACTTCTGGAGGCTCTCTAGGAGCATCTCGGCAGACTTGTAGCCTACGAGTCGCGTCACCTCGCTCCCATCGGGACGGAGCACGAGCATGGTGGGATAGGCCTTGACCTTGTAGCGGCGGGAGAGCGCGGGGCCCTCGCCGGTCTCCATATCTATCTTGAGGCTCACGTAGTGCTGGTTCATATACTCCCCTACCCTGGGCAGCGGGAACACGTTGCGCGCCATGCCACGGCAGGGGCCGCACCACGACGTCATGCAGTCAACAAAGAGCAGCTTGCCCTCCCCTTCGGCCTGCTTCAGTGCCTCATCGAAGGTCAGCTGGCGGAACTCCACCCCACCCTCTGCGGGGGCTATGCCCTGGCACAGGCCGTCACGGAAGTCGGCCAACTGGCGGCTGTTCTTGCCTCGTTCGCGCTGCACGGCCTCATCAAGATAGGCCACCACGGCCAGGCTGTCGGCACGCGTCATGCCCGGAAAGCTGAAGGTCAGCTCCAGCCCCGTGCGTACACCGGGATAGCCACGCAGGGCATCGCCGCGCTGACGCATGAGGTCCAGACAAGCCTGCACCTGTCCCTCCGTGCGCAGACGTGAGAGGTCGGCCACAAGACGGGTGGCACAGCTGTCGGGCAGCTGGGCGCTCTCCACCGTCTCGAGCAACTGGTCGAGATCGCTGCGGGAGGCGATGGGCTGGATCTTGCCCTCTGCCCACGGCATGAGGTGGCGACACAGGGCGCTCTCCAGCATACGGTTGACGGCATCCTCGCCATGCGCTCTGACAAAGGCGGGACGCTGGTCTATCAGATAGTTGAGATGGTCACTACGATAGCGCATGACGAGGCCGGCGCACACCCAGTACTCGGGCTGCAGATAGCTGGCGGGGCTCTGCCGTTGGGCAAAGGCCTCGCCCACCTGGCGGAACGTCTCACCGTCGCCTGCCGTACGCAGAGCACGGAGATAGCGCAGCGTGTCCATGGCTGTAGCCCTCTTCTGCGTCAGTCGGCGCTGGCTGCCCAGCAGAGAGGTCTCCGGTCGGAGGGCCTCCTCCAGCCTGAGGCGGAACTCATCGGCCTTGTAGCCACCACTGATGCGGTGCTGTAGCTCGCCCTTTGGCGTCAGCACCAGAAAGTGGGCGTAGCTCCTCACCCCGTAGCGCTCGGCCACGGCCTTGCCCTCCTCCGTCTTCATGTCGAGACGCAGGGGTACAAAGCGCTGTCCGATCCACTCCACGAGCTGGGGCTCACGCAGCACAACGCTGTCCATCAGCACGCTCGGGCCAGCCCACTGCACGTAGCAGTTGACCAGCACGGGACGCTTGCTCTTCTGCGACTCCAGGAGGGCCTCGTCCAGCGAGGTGCGCCATTGGGGCTGCGCCTGACATGCCATGCTCAGGAGCGCGAGCAGCAGGCTGTATAGTACTCTCTTCATAGACAAATATATAATAGCCGCTGCAAAGTTACGAATAAGTGAGCGAAATGCCAAATTTATTTGAGCATTTCCGACGCGCAAGTGACTAAACCCGAAAGGTTAAATGGCCTCTGTGTTACGCTTGACCTGCATTATTTGCACTCAAAAATACCACAAGTCCTCTCAGCCTGCTGGGGGAGGATTTACGGCCAATCGTCGGACAGATTGTCGGTAATCTACGTTTATCAGGTGAAACTCTGATGATATATAGCCTCACTATCTGGGTGAGCAATGCAGAGTCCTGCCACACTGGCCTGCGGATACATAGCACCGCTCTCCGTGAGGCTGATGCCGATGGCGGAGAGTGGCAACATCTGCTGGAGGAGGAACATGCTGCGCTGATCGGGCAGTGAGGGATAGCCCACGGCAGGGCGCGCTCCACCCCACCCCTGCGACTGCAGCTCGGCGGCAAGCAGAGCGGCGCCCGCCTCAGCCAGACGGTCGCACAGGGTCTGCAGCAGGAGTGCTGCATAGTCGTCTGTGCCCTCAGCCTTGAGTGACTCAAGACGCGTCACAAGTGCGGGACTCACCGTGGCGGCAAAGGCTCCGATATGGTCGGCTGGCTGGCTGGCAGACGCAAGTACTCCCCCCGAGGGTGCCACAAAATCGCAGAGCGACATGCAGCACCGACGGCGCTTGCCTGTGGGGGCCACAAGAGGCTGGCGAGGAGTAGGTATTGTGAGCGTACGGTCGTGACAGGGACAGTTGGACTCGTGCTGGCCCGTGTGGAGGCGCACCTCGATGCTATCATCCCGACCCGCAGCGGGATAGAAGGCCATAGCTGCCTGCACATGATAGTCCCTGTCCTCGGCCAGCTGCTCCAGCAGGGCCTCAGCATCTGCACGGAGCTGAAGCGCCTCTGGGGTATCGGCCTTGACACGCCACGCCCAGTAGAAGTAGTTCCAGTCGATGAGCGCAGTAAGGCTCGGGATAGTTATAGGATTGTGCACCCGCTGCCCTAAGAATGGCACGGGAGCGGGCTCATAATGTGCCCAGTCGCACTGATAGCGCAAACGCAAGGCCTCAGCATCGGCATCTACACCGATGCGAGCGGTCTCTATACGGCGCTGCTGCTCTGTAGCATTGCGCACGAGACGCAGGCGCTGTTGTTCCGTGGCATTGGCCTGGAGCACATGGTCACGCTGAGCAGGATCAAGGAGCGTGAGGGCGAGGGCGGGATTTTGGGCCGCATCGCGCAGATGGAACACGCCTCCCTCATAGAGCGGAGCGAGCCGCACGGCGGTGTGCATACGCGAGGTGGTGGCTCCTCCCACAAAGAGGGGGATGCGTAGTCCGGCCTCCTGCATGGCCGCAGCCACATGGCACATCTCATCGAGGCTGGGGGTTATGAGTCCCGAAAGGCACACGATGTCCACCCTCTGACGGATGGCCTCGCTGACAATCTGCTCTGCGGGAACCATTACCCCGAGATCTATAACCTCAAAGCCATTGCAGGCGAGTACCACTCCCACGATGTTCTTGCCTATATCGTGTACATCGCCCTTGACCGTAGCCAGAAGTATGCGCCCCACGCGGGGCACGTCCTCGCCACTAACCATAAAGGGATGGAGTACCTCCACGGCCTGTTTCATGGTGCGGGCGGTCTTGACCACCTGTGGCAGAAAGGTGCGACCTTCGCCAAAGAGGCGGCCCACCTCGTTCATGCCCTCCATGAGGGGGCCGCTGATTATCTCGAGCGGAGTTTGGCCTGCCTCTATGAGTGCCAGCAGGTCCTCACGCAGGGTGGGCGAGCCACCGCGGATGATGGCAAGTGAAAGACTCTCTCCGGCACTTCGTGCCATCTCCCCCTTTATGGGGAGGGATACTTCTGCTGACTGGGAGTTAAGGTTAGCGTTAACGTTAAGGTTGTTATTGACATACTCGAGCAGCCGCTCCGTGGCATCGCTGGCGGTATTGAGGATAACGGCGGAGAGGAGATCGCGCAGGTCGGGGGCTATGCTCTCATAACGTAGCGCCGTGGCGGGATTCATGATGGCCATACCCATGCCGGCAGCCTTGGCATGATGGAGGAACACGGCGTGCATGGCCTCACGCAGATAGTTATTGCCACGGAAGGCAAAGGAGAGATTGGACAGGCCACCACTGACGCGCGTGCCAGGCAGATGGGAAGTAATCCACTCCGTTGCACGAATAAAGTCACGGGCATAGCCAGCATGTTCGGCCATGCCAGTGGCAATGGTGAGTACGTTGGGGTCGAAGATAATGTCTGTCGGCTGAAATTCCACCTGCTCCGTCAGCAGACGATAGGCACGCTGACAGATGCGTATGCGGTGGTCAAAGTCGGTGGCCTGGCCCTCCTCGTCAAAACACATCACGATGACGGCAGCACCGAGGCGCTTCACCACGCGAGCTTGTTCCACAAAGTGCGCTTCACCCTGCTTGAGGGAGATACTGTTAACGATGCACTTGCCCTGAAGGGACTTCAGTCCTTCCTCGATAACCTCAAAGCGACTACTATCCACCATCACCGGCACACGGCAGATGGAGGGATCTGCGGCCACAAGGCGCAGGAACGTGCGCATCTCCTCCACGGCATCAAGCAGACCATCGTCCATGTTGACATCAAGGACCATGGCACCCTGTTCCACCTGACGACGGGCTATCTCAAGTGCTTCATCGTAGTTATGCTCCTTGATGAGGCGCAGGAACTTGCGTGAGCCTGCCACATTGCAGCGCTCACCCACAACTACAAAGTCGGTGGGAGTGAAGGTGAAGGATTCAAGGCCAGAGAGATATATGGGGAGGGATACTTCTGCGGGGCGGGAGTTAGGGGCAAGGCTATCGTTGAGGTCTACAAGCTCCCTAATTGCAGCGATATGCGCAGGAGTGGTGCCGCAGCAGCCACCTATAATATTAATAAGGTGTTCGGCAAAGAAGGGTCGCAGGTCGGCGGCCATCTTCTCGGGGGTATCGTCGTAGCCGCCCATATCGTTGGGCAGGCCTGCATTGGGGTGGCATGACACGTAGATGGGCTCTGACGTGGGGTGCTGCCGAAGAGCTTCATTCAGCTGGCGGAGGAGCGGCAGAATGCCTGCTGCACCCAAGCCGCAGTTGATGCCGATGGAGAGGGGCTGGGCATGGAGCACGGAGGTGACGAAAGCCGCCACCGTCTGCCCTGAGAGTACACGCCCTGAGGCATCGCTCACGGTGAGAGAGAGCATGAGGGGTACGTCCAGGCCCGTGGCGGCCTTGGCCTTGGCGTAGGCTGAGATGCCGGCCTTGGCGTTGAGCGTATCGAAAATGGTCTCCATCATTATGGCATCCACGCCCTCCTCCATCAGCACCTGCATCTGCTCCTGATAGGCTGCCTCTAGCTGGTCAAAGCTGATGCTGCGGGCGGCAGGGTCGTTGACATCCTCACTCATAGAGAGCATCCGACTCGTAGGCCCTACATCACCCAGCACATAGCGGGGCTGCTCAGGTGTGAGCGCCGTCATGCGGTCGGCCTCCTGGCGGGCAAGACGCACGGCACTGCGGTTGATATCCGCCACCGCTTCCTCCAGCTGGTACTCATGCTGCGAAATGCGCTGGGCAGAGAAGGTGCAGGTGGTCAGCAGATCGGCGCCAGCCTCCAGATAGCGACGATGGATGGCGCTGATCACATCGGGGCGCGTCAGCACGAGGACATCGTTGTTGCCCTTGAGGGGCACCTGACTATGCACGAAAGGCTGACCGCGAAAGTCAGCCTCTGTGAGTGCGTATCCCTGTATGAGCGAGCCCATGCCTCCATCGAGCACGAGGCGGCGGCGGGCAAGCGCCTGACTAAGCGTTATGTTCATAGTGCGTTCATTATGGCCACAATACTGGGCGCAGCATTCATGGTGTAGAAGTGCAGACAGGGGGCATGCATGGCGCGCAGTTCCTCAGCCTGACGTATGCCCCACTCTATGCCTACCGCCCTGACATCCTCACTGGTAGTGCAGCGCTGGAGCATGGCCACAAGTTCATCGGGAAAGTCAATATGGAACGTGCGAGGCAGCATAGTGCAGTGGTTGAGCGAGGTGAGGGGCTTGAGACCCGGCACGATAGGCACGTTGATGCCTGCACCTATGCAACGGTCGCAAAAGTCACGATAACGGCGCGTATCGTAGAACATCTGTGTGACGATGTAGCCAGCACCCATATCTACCTTGAGCTTGAGGGCATCGAGGTCAGACTGCATAGACATGGCCTCTTCATGCTTTTCGGGGTAGCCTGCCACGCCGTAGCTAAAGCGGCGCTCACTGATCATATCATGGTGGTCGCCATAGACCAGCGTGCCCTCATTGAAGCGGTTGATCTGCTCGCAGAGTTCACTAGCGTACTTCAGTCCATGTGGATGCGGAATGAAACGTGCGTCATGCTTGGACTTGTCGCCGCGCAACACCACGAGGTCGTAGATGCCGAGGAAGGAGAGGTCGATGAGCTCGTTCTCGCTATCTATCTGACTGTTTCCGCTGCAGATGACGTGCGGTACCACGGGTATGCCGTACTTCTGGCGTATGTCGGCTGCCACCGC
Source organism: Bacteroidaceae bacterium (assembly GCA_024400995.1). Classification (GTDB taxonomy): domain Bacteria; phylum Bacteroidota; class Bacteroidia; order Bacteroidales; family Bacteroidaceae; genus Alloprevotella. The sequence continues at coordinate 429 of JAKSLU010000027.1, read as the reverse complement.
CACCGTGCCAGGACGCAGGCGTTCCTCCACACGACGGTAGTTGCCATCGGGCATCTCGCGGTAGTTGTACTCGGAGCGATGTGTGGTCACCTCGATAAAGGCTGGACTGTAAGGCAGCAACTGCTCGATAGTATCATATATCTGCTGTATGCTCTTGCCCTTGCGTGGGGGTAATACCTCAAAACTGAAGAGCGTCTCCTGCGTCTCAGTCAGTAGTTCTGCTATGGACTTCTGTACCATTTTTATCTACAATGCTTTTCGCTGCAAAAATACACAATTATTTCTACCCCGCCAAATAATCCCCCAAAAACTTACCGCCGAGAGCACCCTGTTGATACCCTCGGCGGCGTATAGCTGTGCAGCCTCCCCCCTATGTTGGAAAAGCCGCGCGTGTTTGACCCCCGAGGGCGAGTTGCGCTGACCCTGTCG
>JAKSLU010000026.1 GCA_024400995.1 Bacteroidaceae bacterium | reverse complement strand
CCATCAACGTAGGTATCATCCTCTCTGGTGGTCAGGCTCCTGGCGGTCACAACGTGATCAGCGGTCTCTACGACGGCGTGAAGTCCCTCAACAAGGACAGCAAGCTCTATGGCTTCCTCATGGGCCCCGGCGGTCTCGTTGACCACAAGTATGTAGAGTTCACCGACGAGTTCATCGATGAGTACCGCAACACCGGTGGCTTTGACATCATCGGTTCTGGCCGTACCAAGCTGGAAAAGGAAGAGCAGTTCGAGAAGGGCATCGAGATTCTCCGCAAGCTCAACATCCAGGCTCTCGTCATCATCGGTGGCGACGACTCCAACACCAACGCCTGCGTACTGGCAGAGTACTATGCTGCCAAGAACTATGGCGTGCAGGTAATCGGCTGTCCCAAGACCATCGACGGCGACCTGAAGAACGAGCAGATCGAGACCTCCTTCGGTTTCGACACCGCCTGCAAGACCTACAGCGAGCTCATCGGTAACATCCAGCGCGACTGCAACTCTGCCCGCAAGTACTGGCACTTCATCAAGCTCATGGGCCGCTCCGCCAGCCACATCGCTCTGGAGTGCGCTCTGCAGACTCAGCCTAACGCCTGCCTCATCTCTGAGGAGGTAGAAGAGAAGGCTATGAGCCTCGACCAGGTAGTGACCTACCTCGCTGAGATTGTAGCAGCCCGCGCTGCCGAGGGCAACAACTTCGGTACCGTGCTCATCCCCGAGGGTCTCATCGAGTTCATCCCCGCCTTCAAGAAGCTCATTGCCGAGCTCAACGAGGTGCTCACCGATCCCGCTACTGGCGAGATGCGTGAGTTCGAGAGCAAGGACGCTCAGGTGGCCTTCGTCAAGAGCCACATCGCTGCCGACAACCTCGCCGTGCTCGAGAGCCTGCCCAAGGACGTAGAGCGTCAGCTCTTCCTCGACCGCGACCCCCACGGCAACGTACAGGTATCTCTCATCGAGACCGAGAAGCTCCTCTCCGCTATGGTAGCCGAGAAGCTCGCCGCCTGGAAGGCCGAGGGCAAGTACTGCGGCAAGTTCTCAGCCCAGCACCACTTCTTCGGTTACGAGGGCCGCTGCGCTGCTCCCTCTAACTACGATGCCGACTACTGCTACAGCCTCGGCTTCAACGCCAGCCGCCTCATTGCCAATGGCAAGACCGGCTACATGAGTGTCATCAAGAACACCACTGCTCCCGCAGCAGAGTGGATTGCCGGTGGTGTGCCCATCACCATGATGATGAACATCGAGCGTCGTAATGGTCAGAACAAGCCCGTCATCCGCAAGGCCCTCGTAGAACTCGACGGTGCTCCCTTCAAGTTCTTCGCCAGCAAGCGCGAGCAGTGGGCCAAGGAGACCGCCTACGTATATCCTGGTCCTATCCAGTACTGGGGTCCCTCTGAGGTTTGCGACCAGTGCACCCGCACTCTCGCCCTCGAGCAAGCCTAAATACTCACATCACACCTGCGTACCTATCCCTCCTGTAGGGATTGGTGCGCAGGTATATTTTCATTGCCTCCCTCTCTTATGACAGACAACAAGGTTACTACAGACAACAAGGTTACTTTTGACATGGCACAGATTGCACGCACAGTCTGGAGCCATCGCAAGTTGTTCCTCAAGGTATGGATTATCACCTTCATACTCTCCTGCATCTGGATATTCCCCCAGCCCCGCTACTACACCTGCGAGGTGTCCGTATCGCCCGAGTCAGCCTCCGGTGGCGCACGCGGCGGCCTGTCCTCACTGGTGTCCAGCTTTGGTATTGACACGGGTGGTATGGTCTCCAACGATGCCATATGCCCCATGCTCTATCCCGATGTATTTGAGTCAACGGAGTTCACTGTGGGCCTGTTCGACATCATAGTAGAGACGAGTGAGGACTCCCTCCGCACGGACTACTACACCTATCTCACAAAGCACCGCAAGGAGAACATGCTCCTCTACCCCTTCAACTGGACCAAGCGCAAGATCAAGCATTTCTTCAAGCCCCCCATGCCCCCCATTCCTGGCAAGGGCGGTAAGCGCTTTGACCCCTTCCATCTCACCTACGAGATGACCGAGTTGGTCAAGGGAGTGCAGAACGACATCACCTGTACCTACAGCAAGACCACCGATGTCATCACCATCAGCGTCAAGGATCAGGATCCTCTGGCCTGTGCCATACTGGCCGACAGCGTCAAGGCCCACCTGCAGGACTACATCATAGACTATCGTACCAAGAAGGCGCGTAACGACCTCGAGCACTACCAGCAGATGACCCGCGAGGCCTACGCTGAGTATGAGCGCATAGCCGCCGAGTACGCCGCCTACTCCGACTCCCACTTCAACAGCATACTCTCCCAGGACAACGTCAAGGTCAGCACGCTGGAGAACGAGATGCAGACGGCCTACAACATCTATACACAATACCGCACGCAGGAGCAGCTCTATGTGAGCAAGGTGCAGGAGAACACCCCCGTTTTCGTCACCCTCAAGAACGCCACCATACCCGTCAAGCCCGCTGGCCCCAAGCGCATGATCTTCGTTGCCGCCATGCTCTTCCTGGCCACCCTTGGCACAGGTTACTGGCTCTTCCGCAAGGAACTGAAGGAGTGGTTCTAAGTTTGCCTACTCATAGAACACTTAGAACCAAAGACTTTATCAATGAAAGCGGACAAGCAGAAAAAACAAGCAGTACTTCTCTACGCCTCCTCTCTGGGCGGCGTAGCGCTTGGAGTATTAGCCTCTATAGTCAACACCCGCTTTCTCGCTCCCTCAGACTATGGTGATGTGCGCTACGTGCAGAACATCATCAACTTTATCGCCTCACTCCTCCTTTTTGGCTACTTTATGACAGGCGGACGCATGCTCGCCCTAGCCAACAATAGCCGTTACTGTCGGCAGATCAAGGGAGTGATGGTCATCATCCTTATGCTCGCAGGCTTGGTGCTCTGCACAAGCGTACTCGGATGTTCATTCCTGCATGACAGCAAACCGCAGGTTGCCTTCCTCTTTCTCGTATCGCTCCCAGTGTGTCTGTGTCCGCTGCTGATGAACTACATCGAGCAGACAGCAGAGGGAGACAATCAGATAGGCCGCCTCTCACTGGCCCGCCTACTGCCCTACCTGCTCTATGCGCCTACGGCCTATGTTGTTTACAAGTACTTTGGCGCCACCTCCACCCGCATGATTCTGCTTCAGTGGGGTATTTATACGAGCATCTATATAGCCATTATCATCAGTACGCGTCCCTTGTTTCGTGGACTTGCGCCCGCATGGAAGCAGATGAAGGCAGAGAACCGCGACTATGGCATACAGCTCTACATTGGCTCCCTCATTATGGTAGCCACCAACTATCTGGCAGGTATCTCTCTCGGCTACTTCAATGCGGAGAACAGCGAGGTGGGTTTCTATACTCTAGCCTTGACTGTTACATCACCCTTGGCCACGCTACCCAAGATTGTGGGTACGACCTACTTCAAGCGCTTTGCCACACAGCCCTGCATACCAGGACGCATCATCCTCTTTACGATAGCCATGACCATCTGCACGTGCATTGCCTTCTTGCTGCTCATACAGTACGTCGTTGTGTTCCTCTACTCCGAGCGCTACGCAGTCGTCGGCATCTACGCCTCCTATCTCTCCGTAGGATACTGTCTCCACGGATTGGGCGACATGTTCAACCGCTACCTCGGCTCGCATGGACAGGGACGCAGCATCCGCAATGCCAGCATTATCAATGGTATCTTCAAGATATTTGGCTTCACCGTCTTGGTAGCCTTCTTCAACACCAATGGTGCCATAGCCACTGCCATTATCTGTGACATCATATACTTTGTGTGCCTCGTGTACTACTATAACCGCTTTGTCAAGCAGAACGCCTATGAAAGAGTGTAAATTAGTAGTACTCGGCTCCGACTGGGACGTCTATCAGTATGCTCTGCGCGACCTGATAGTCAATCCCGAGATAGTTTACCTCCCCACGTTCCGCCCACAGGGCATAGCGGGAGCCGTACATCGGTTGCACTTCAACCCGCGCATCAACAAGATATTTCCCCTCCCCTTTCACCAGTTGTGGAACAGATGCTACTTACCCTCGTTAAAGGACGAGGAGAACGTATGCTTCCTCATACTGGAGAACTGGCTACGCTGGGAGTCCAAGACGCACTACTTGCCCTATCTGCGCCAGCGTTACCCCAAGGCACACATCGTCTGTTTCCTTCAGGATCTGGTCACTCGCATTGTTGACCTCTACTCAGGAGAGTGCATCTCCACTGACTACCTCAAGCACTACTGTGACTCTGTCATTACCTACGATGTGAACGATGCCCAGCGCTACGGTCTCACATACTTTCCTACGGTCTATTCGCAGATTGAGGTAAAGTGCCCCGAGGAGATACCCGCCAGCGACCTCTACTTCCTGGGGCGTGACAAGGGGCGCTTCCCCACCCTACTCGCCATCTACCACAAGGCCACCGCTCTGGGGCTCAAGTGCGAGTTCTTCCTCCTCGATATGCCTGAGGAGCAGCAGGTGCATCTGCCAGGACTGCACTACATCAGCCAGGCCATGTCCTATGAGACCAATCTGCAGTATGCCTCCCGTAGCCGTTGCATCATAGAGATGCTACAGCCCAATGCACTGGGAGCCACCTTCCGTCTATGGGAGACAATCTCTCTCAACACCAAGCTGCTCACCAACAATCGTCAGGTGCTTGACTCCCCCTTCTACGACGCACAGTACATCTCCGTATTTACGCAGGAGGAGGACATCGACTGGGAGTTTATCACCAACGGAAAGGCCCCCTATGCTAACGAGGGACACAATCCTAACATCGAACGCATCAAGCCCGAGAGCCTCCTTCGCACAATAGAGCAGGAACTACATATCACCCTAAAACGATGACTCTGGTTTACCTCATATTTCTGCTGCTTGCAGCCTATTGTTCCTTCAAGTATGATGCACTTGAGGAGAACGATCAGCACAAGTCACACAGGTTCTGGATGCTGTGTGGCCTACTGATATGTATCTCTGGCTTCAGCTATGGTCTGGGCGGCGACAAGTTTGTCTATATGGACAACTTTGAGCGCTTGTCGCCCGACCTATCATTCTATGAGTCCATCTACTTCGGTGTGCTGATACAGGGCAACATGCCCCTGTGGACCATGCTCAACCTACTGGTCAAGCAGACCTTTGACTCCTTCTACGTCATCCAGTTTATACAATCTACCATTGTCAACATAGGCTTTTGCTACATCATACGTCGCTACACGCATCGCTGGTTCATGTTCCTGCTGGTGTACTTTCTCTCGGAGGTATTCTTCCAGTTCAACATGGAGGTCATGCGTGAGGGTATAGCGATAGCCCTCTCCATGTTTGCAGCCGAGTCCTATATGGATGGTAAGAAAGGGCGCTTCTTTGCCCTCATAGCCACGGCCATGCTCTTTCATATCTCGGCCACCATTATGCTGGCTTTCCCCCTCATTCGCCTGCGCATCACCAAGTGGACACTTCCCGCAGCCTTCGCTATAGCAGGCATCACCTGGGTGGCGAGTGACTTTATACTAACCCACATTGCAGTGCTGGCCTTGGGAGGCATCGGTATGCTCATCCAGAAGGTGCTCTTCTACGCCGTTCAGGCCTCCAACATCTTTGGTTTTCTGCGTAGCGCCATTACCTACATTATCTTCCCCTTCATTATCATGTACTTCGGCCTGCTATGGGAGGACAACGAGGAGATGCGTCAGCGCAAGGAGAAGCTCATATCCTTCCACATCTTCCTTTCCATCCTGGGTTGTGCCTTTGCGGGTTTATCACGCTTCCGCAACTATATGGAGATATACTATCTCGTGATGCTGGCCGACTTCTGCTATATGCTTTTCCGCACCAAGCGCTACTTCATTATCCGTTCTTGCACACTGGCAGGTACAATATTCCTCATTGCGCTTAAGTACTTCCTCTACTACCCGCTCAACAAGGCCTACTTCTATCAGCTCTTTGTACCCTACACCTGTATTCTGGATGAGGACCGCCACGTATATTTCCGCGAGGACATTCACAAGGAGGCTGTAACAGTCATCGCCTCCGATGACAATGTGCGCGACATCAAATAAAGCCCTATGACCCGCATCCTCTTCATCTCACAGTATCTCAATCACAACGGAACTGAGGCCTTCATGATGAGCGTCTTCCGTGGACTGGATCGGACACGCTTCGGAGTGGACTTTCTGCTCTATACACAGCAGGAGTCAGACTACACTCGCGAGGTGGAGGCTGCCGGCGGTCAGATATATCGCGTCACCTCACGCCGCGAGTCCCCCATGCGTTGGCATAGGGAACTGAATGCCTTTTTCCGCGACCACGGCAAGGAGTACCATGCCGTGCACTTCTGCGGCAATAGTCTCACGAGCATCGCTCCCCTGTGGTATGCCTACCGCTATGGTGTGCCCGTACGCATCTCTCACGCACATAGTTCCTTCTGCAGTGGTCTGCACAATCGTCTTATGCACAAGGCCAAGCGTTGCCTGGCCAAGCATATCACCACACATCATCTGGCTTGCTCCACACTGGCAGCCCGCTGGTACTACGGCAATAGCCCTGCCGTGGTTATCCCTAACAGCATAGATATTGACAAGTTCCGCTACAATCCCGCCGTTCGTCAGGACATGCGAGCTGCACTTGACCTGCCGGCTGACGCATTGGTGCTGGGACACGTGGGGCGCTTCACGGTGGAGAAGAACCACAACTTTCTCATAGACATTTTTGCAGCGTTTGTCCGTCGTCACCCCTCGGCACGTCTGCTACTCATTGGTCAGGGTCCTCTATTGCAGCAAGCGAAGGACAAAGCAGCCTGCCTTGGACTTACGGACTCCGTACTCTTTCTCGGTCAACGCCAGGATGTAGCTCAGCTCATGCAGGCCATGGATCTCTTCGTCATGCCCTCTATCTTTGAGGGACTGCCCTATGTGCTCATTGAGGCACAGGCCGCAGGTCTCCCATGCCTGCTCTCCGACGCCATCAACGCCGATGCGGCTCTACTGGAGAGCTCTCAGTTCATGTCGCTCTCGCAGGAGGCCATGCAGTGGAGTGACCAAGCAGACAGGATGCTACAACACTACGAACGCCACGATACCAGCACCGAGGTGGCCAAGGCTGGTTATAGCCTTGAGAACACCCTCACCATGCTAACGAACATATACGCTACCCAACCATGAAGATAGCCCTAAACTGCATATTCTTTCAGCCTCGCGGAGGCGGAATCAAGGAATACATCTACAACCTCGTCGGCTCCCTGGCTCAGATTGATCAGGACAACGACTATGTGCTCTACGTTCTGCAGAGCGACTACGACTATGCCCGTCAGCATCTGCCCATCGGTCCCCGCATGCGACTCAAAAAGGTACCCTTTGGCACAGGCTTTAGGGAGGTCGTTCGCCGCAGTCTCCTGTCGCATCGTTTCTGGCTCAAGGAGGAACAGAAGGAGGGCTTTGACATTTTCCATTCGCCCTTCTTCCACGCCCCCAAGCTCCGTCGTGCCAAGGTCATCATCACCGTGCACGACCTGCGCTTCTACCGCTACCCCTCCACGTACACCCTGCCCCGTTATCTCTTTCTGCGCCATGCCGTAAAGAGTTCCATTGCCCACGCCGATAGGATAATCACCATCTCCTCCTTCACCAAGAGCGAGATAATGGATGCCTACCACACCCCTGGCGACAAAATCACCGTGGTGCTGGAGGCCATCAACCGCAGCGACTTTCATGGTGACCAGTTGGAGGGTTTCCAACTCCCCGAGGAGGCACGCGTACTGCAGGGTGCCCGCTTCCTACTCTCCGTAGGCCATATTGAGCCCCGCAAGAACTACGACCGTCTGCTCGATGCCTTTGACCAGCTCAAGCAAAAGCCCGAGGCCGCAGACCTCAAGCTCGTCATTGTTGGCAAGAAGGGGCACCACTACCAGAGCACTCTGGAGCGCATAGAGCGTACTCCCGATGTGCTTTACCTCAACTTTGTCTCCCGCGAGCTGCTGCTCTGGCTCTACAAGGAGGCAACCCTCTTTGTGTTCCCCAGTTACTACGAGGGTTTTGGTTTCCCTCCCCTTGAGGCTGCCTGCATGGGCACCATCTCCTCCGTGGCGCGTATCAGTTCCATGCCGGAGATCTGCGGCGATAGTGTAGATTACTTTGATCCCTTCGACACCGAAGATATGTGCCAGAGCCTCCACCGCTGCCTCTACGACTCTGCCACCATCGAGCGTCTTGAGCAGGCCCTGGAGCCCAACCTCGCCCGTTTCTCTTGGACAGACAATGCACAGGCCACCCGGAACATATACAATCTGTAACAACGGATTACGCTATTCCCCATAGCCATCACATTAGTCGGCAACTATTTGTTCGTAGTTGCCGACTAATTTTTCTTTGTCGCCGACTAATTTCCCGTAGTGGCCGACTAATTTTTCCAAAATACCCCCTTCATCACCTACACCTACACTATTTCGAGTGTAGGTGTAGGTGAAGTATGGCCCTTTCAGAGATTTTTGGGGCGTAAAGTAGGGTGTAGTGATTCCTACTATATAGACTAAGAAAAATTATCGTAGGGTCTAAAGGATACCACGTAGGGCCTAAGAAGAACTGCCGTAGATATCAGTACTTGCGGAAGGTGAGTGTACCACTCAAGCCCTTGAGCACCATCTTCTTGCTATCCAACTGCAGGACATCAAAGCGACCATCGGAGGGCACACCAAAGGGGGCCAGGGCTGAGTAGTCACCCTGGGGGAGAGGGCGATCCGTATCTACATCGTTGCCTGGCTCTGGATTATAACAGTCTAGTATGCGCAGTTCATTACCGCTATGGTCGTAGTGCGCAATCTTGCGCGAGGTAGCACCACTACTGGCACCAGGCTTGAAGGAGTTGAACTGTATGAGACTGAGTTGCAGACAGTAGTATATCTGATCCGTGTGCTGCACCTCGCAGCCAGCCGGATCCACCCACTGCGTGAGCTGCCACATGCCAGCCATGGGGTCGGTATCACGCTTGTTCTCACAGGAGGTCATACCCACGAGGGTGAGCATGCCTAATAACATATAATGTATCAGCCTCTTCATCTTACCTCAGTTTTGTTGATAATTCCCGAAAAGTTAACAGTCAGCATAGCGCCATCACTCTTGCGCAGCAGTGTGCCTCCATTGTGACCATAGGAGAGCTTGAACGAAAGACCGCGGAGCGCACGGGGCGCATAACTGCATTCTGCCAGTATATAATGGCCCGTCATGGGGTTGGCCGTGGGCGAGGCATAGCTGCCCAGACTGCGCTCCTGAGTGTAGAGTACACGATAGTTCACGTCCCTATGGGGCTGTCCCATGATGCCGACATGATGTGCCGTCACGCGGTTGTGGTACACTCGCAGGTGTCCCTCTGTGTCAACACCAGGCAGAATACCGCTACCATTGTAGATGGGAGAGAGAATGAGCGGGGTGCCCATCACAAATCCGCTGTGCTGCCAGGTGCCATACACGTGGTTGTTGTAGTAGTTGTCCCTAGCGCTGATTTGCTCAGGGAGATTCTCGGTTCTGTCGTGATAGATGGGGCCACTCTGGTCGGTGGTGCGCAGATGCTCATAGACAAGTCCGCCCACCACGGGATTGCGTGGCAGCTTGAGTTCAAAACCATAGAGCATGTCCTTCCAGGCATACTGCAGGAAGAGCTGGCTGTGGTCCTCAAACTGATGCTCGGCATAGGCACCGATGCCCCAGTCCTTGCCGTGGTAGTCCAGGCGCAGGTGCCAACTGCCGATGTGGTTGCCAGCGGCATTGGCGTAGGCATCGCCATCATTGACGTCACTACCCCCCATGAAGAGGGCGTCTATATAGGACTTGATACCTGAGCTCAACTTCTGCACGGGCATGGGGTTGCCTGAGCGATCGACTATGCCATAGGCCTTGCCGCCAAACTGGCAGGCCATCTCCAGGCCTCCCACCAAGGTGAGGGGGAATGCGTCCTTGTTGCCAATGCGCATAAAGCCGGCCTTGCTATGGTACAGACTATTGGCCGTATAGCGGTCACCCATCTCCTTGTACATCTTACGCTGATAGATATTGTCAAAATACCAGCCATAGGCCAGATGTCCCTTGATGGCCAGCCAGCCACGGGTGCCGGGTATGTTCCAGAAGTCGGGGAGTCCCAGGCGGACCTGAGGTAGCGGGCGCGCGTTCATACCCAGCGTCAGGCCTCCAGAGGAGAGCAGGGGGTTCTTGAGTTCAGGAGTGCGCTCCTTCTGGCCGAGTGACAGACGTATAGCCTCCCACTGAAAATCGGTGTAGGCCTGCTGCAGCACAAAGCGCGTGTGCTCCTTGCTGAAAAATCCAGCGGCATCCAGGCCATATCCCACTCGCCAGCGGCGCAGGGAGTCGTGCTGCTCACTACGTATCAGACTAGCACGCACCAGACCACTGGTCGTCTCGTCAGTGCCGAGTCCGTAGCGGTTGTTCGTAAACCAGAACGGAGCTATGTCACCACTGGAGGTAGCGCCCTCCAGCGTGGCACTATACTCCACGTTTTCGCCCAGTCTCTGCGCCCCCGCCAAAAGGGGGAGAACAAAGAGCACGAGGGTGAGTAATCGTCTTGCTTTCATAACGTACGTTTGTTGTTACATATCACGCAGGGGGTTCTTGTCGCTCCTGTACCACTGCATGAACTCCGTGATACCCTCCTGCAGCGACCAGTGGGGCTTGTAGCCCACGCGGGTCTCGAGCTTGGTGGTGTCGGCGTTGGTCTGATAGACATCGCCGGGCTGCATGGGCAGGAATATCTTCTGGGCCTCACTACCGCAGGCCTGCTCTATCTCGGAGATAAAGTCCATGAGCTTGACAGGCTGGGAGCAACCGATGTTGAATATCTCATAGGCCACACCATGCTCGCACTCCTCAGCCACGGGGTGATAGTCTATGACCTTGATGGTGCCCTCCACGATATCATCGATATAGGTAAAGTCGCGTATCATCTCGCCCTGGTTGAACACCTTGATAGGTTCTCCCTGGCTGATAGCACGGGCAAAGAGCATCGGGGCCATATCGGGACGTCCCCAGGGACCATACACCGTGAAGTAGCGCAGGCCACGCACACGCAGGCCGTAGAGCTTGGCATAGCTGTGGGCCATGAGTTCGTTGCTCTTCTTGCTGGCGGCATAGAGGCTCACGGGGGAGTCCACCTTGTCGTCCTCGCTGTAGGGCACCTTTTCGTTCATGCCATAGACGGAGGAGGAACTGGCAAAGACCAGGTCCTTGACTCCACGATGGCGGCAGGCCTCGAGGATGTTGAGGAATCCGACGAGGTTGCTCTTCATATAGCTATAGGGATTGCTGATGCTATAGCGTACACCAGCCTGAGCGGCGAGGTTGACTACGGTATCAAAGTGCTCCACCTCAAAGAGGTAGTCAAGGAGTTCCTTGTCCTCTATACTCATGCGCATAAAGCGCAGGTTGGGACAACGCTCACTGGTCAGCATCCTACAGGCCAGCAGGTCTGTGTAGGGACTGCCCTGTTCGTCCACAAAGCCATTCTCGGCCAGACGAGCATACTTGAGTCGCACGTCGTAGTAGTCATTGATATTATCTACACCCACCACCTCATCGCCACGCTGGGCGAGCATCAGGCTGAGACGGCTGCCGATAAAGCCAGCAGCTCCCGTTACGAGTATCTTCATTGTGCGTTCGCAATTAGTCGGTTGTATATATCCATGTGGTGCTGCACCACAATCTTTATATCAAATTCGCGTTCGGCCTTCTCTCTGCCCTTGGCACCCATGCTGCGGCGGAGCTCTGCGTTGTCGATGAGCTTGCGCAGGCGGTCGGCCAGTTCGCCGTCGTTGCGGGGCTCTATGAGATAGCCCGTCACACCGTCCTCCACGGCATCGCGGCTGCCAATGCTGTTGCACGTCACGACGGGACGACCAGCAGAGCAGGCCTCGATGAGCGAGCGGGGCACGCCCTCGCGATAGTAGCTGGGGAAGGCCACGATGTGACTCTGCTGGAGCAGATCCTGAATGTCGGAGCGGTGTCCAAGCCACTGTATGTAGGTACCATCGCAGCGCGACTCCAGTTCCTCCTGCTTGATACCGGAGGGATTGTTGGTCAGGCCACCACAGAGCAGGAACTCCACCTTGTCGCCGTAGTCCTTGCGCAGACGGTCGGCGGCGTCGATAAGAGTAAAGGCTCCCTTCTCCTTGACCATACGGCCAGTGAAGAGCACACGCACCTTGCCCTCCTGAGGCTCAGGCACACAGGCATACTCACTGAGGTTGACGCCAGAGCCCTTGATAAAGTCGCAGTGCTGCTCGTCCACCACCTTGTGGCGCAGGAAGAGCTCCTTGTCGGCATAGTTCTGAAAAATCTCCGACACATTGCCGCCATGGTTGCTGAAGCGCATGACGCGCAGCACACCACGGGCAACAAGCGAGAGTTCGCTGCCAGCAAAGAGTACACCCAAGCCACTGACAGCGTTGACCACGCCGGGCACGTTGCAGGTGCGGGCGGCTAGGCCTCCCCAGAGGATGTTCTTGAGACCCACGTGGTGCACAATGGCTGGCTGCTCCGAACGATACAGGTCGCGGAGGAAGCGGTAAGTGCGCCACTCCTCTCTGAGGTTCATGCCTGTGGGGTTGATGGGAAGTTCGATGACGGGAAGCCCCATGTGGGTGATTACGTCGTGATGGCCCGTGTCCTTGCACACTATGCGCACATCATAACCTTCGCGCTGAGCCTGGAGGGCTATATCCTTGCGGTGGCTCAGGAAGAAGCGGTCCTCATTTACCACCATCAACAGTTTGCGACCCACAGCCTCGCCACGAACTCGCGGCAGGGGAAGATAGACATTGAGAACAGTAAAGGCTATGACATCAATCACTACTATCCACTCCATCATCACTCCGAGGTAAAAGAGGCCCATATTGACCAGGATGTAGCCCACCTGCAGGAGCAGTACAGCTACGAGAGTACGATGCATGTTGAGGCCTGAAGCCATGAACTTGTGGTGAAGATGGGAGCGGTCGGGATGGAAGATGGACACACCCTTGATGAGACGGCAGAGCGCCACGCGGCACAAATCAAAGCAGGGCACGAGCAAAATGGTGTAGCTCATGAGCAGACCGTCCGTACGCTCTGGGAGTGTGAGGGAGTTCACCATCATATACTTCACCGTAAAGTAGGACAGTACGAGTCCCAGCAGCAGGGAGCCGCTGTCGCCCATGAAGGTCTTGGTCCGTCCCTCCACGGTGCCCAGCATGTTGTAGAGCAGAAAGACCACCAAGCTGCCCATCAGACCAGCGCACAGCAGCGTGAAGGCTGGCACGCACAGTCCGCCGAAAAGCACACCGTAGCACACCAACGCAACGAGTGACACGCAGGCGGCCAGACCATCAATGCCGTCGATGAGGTTGATGGCATTGACAATGAGCAGACAGATGAACAGCGTGAGGAAGTAGGACACCACGAGAGGGAGTTCATAGATACCCAGAAAGCCATAGAGCGAGTCTATGCGCAAGCCGCACAGAGGCATGGCACAGATGGCGCAGAACTGTACGACAAACTTTATGCGAGCCGAACAGCCCAACAGATCGTCTATAAAACCTATGAGATATATCAGCACTGCCGCGCTACCAATGACGAGCGAGGACAGATGGAAGGTCTGAAAGGAGTCAGGAAGGTTAATACTAGCAATGCCCATTGCTCCTACCATACCTACCAGCGTGGCAGGCACAAAGACTACGCCACCCATACGAGGAATGCTACGCTTGTGCACCTTGCGCTCATCTGGCAGGTCATAGAGACCACGGACATAACACACCTTGGTGAGAGCGGGGAGTATGATGGCCGTCACCGCCGAGGCGATCGCAAACGATATAAGTACAAAAACAAAGCTATTCATATCTTAGGGGTATATTCGTTAAAAGGTGGTTTTTTTTGTAAATCGGGGGGGGGTAATTTATAACCAGTTAACGCAAAATCTGGCTGATTATTGTGTGTTTTTACGGAAAATTAGGAAGAAATATGGTTATTTCATAATTTATGTGTAAATTTGCAGCCAACGCACACTAGTGAACTACAACTTCGAAAGCGCAAGTATGATTGTTAAATATATCTTTGATCGTATCGTCAGTCTCATCGGGCTACTCGTGCTCTGGCCTCTCCTGCTAGTAGTGGCCCTACTCATTCGCTACAAGATGCCTGACGGCCCCGTCCTCTTCAAGCAGCAACGCGTGGGACGACATGGACGACTCTTCACTCTCTACAAGTTCCGCACGATGACTGTCAACCACGGTGGTTCCTCCGTAAGCGTGGCAGGCGAAAGCCGCATCACACCGCTGGGGTGCACTCTGCGCCGCTACAATATAGACGAACTCCCTGAGCTCTGGAATGTTCTGCGAGGCGACATGTCCTTTGTCGGTCCTCGACCCGATGTACCAGGCTATGCAGACCAGCTGCAGGGCAAGGACCGCGACATCCTACGACTACGCCCTGGCATCACGGGACCTGCCTCGCTAAAGTACCGCAACGAGGAGTACCTCATCTCTGACTACATACGCACGCATCGCGGACATAACGGCATGACGGACGAGGAGTTAGCCGTGTGGTATAACGACAATGTCATCTACCCCGACAAGGTGTACCTCAACCGTGACTACCTCCTCCACCAGAGCCTGATGGTCGATCTCCACCTAATCTTCAGAACTATATTCTACGTTGACTAAGACACTATCTTTGTGAAACACATATACCTCTGCCTGGCCCACATGAGTGAAAGCGGCCTAGAACAACAATATATCAAGGAAGCCTTTGACACGAACTGGGTTGTACCTCTAGGCCCAAATGTCACCTCCTTCGAGAAGGATCTCGAGAGGTTTGTCGGTATGGACAAACGCGTAGCAGTGCTCAGTTCGGGCACAGCTGCCATACATCTCGCGCTGCTACATCTCAATCTCAAGCCTGAGGACGAGGTGCTCGTGCAGAGCTTCACGTTTTGCGCCTCCAGCAACCCCGTGACCTACGTAGGAGCTACTCCCGTCTTCGTGGATAGTGAGGAGCTGACCTGGAACATGGACCCTGACCTGCTGGAAGAGGCCATCAAGGATCGTATCGCCAAGACGGGTCGTACACCCAAGGCCATCATCCCCGTGACGCTCTATGGTATGCCCTACCAGATCGACCGCATCATGGATATCGCCGAGCGCTACGGCATTACCATCATAGAGGACACAGCCGAGGCCATGGGAAGTCGATTTGGAGGCCAGATGCTCGGCACCTTTGGTCAGTACGGCGTGCTCTCCTTCAATGGCAACAAGATGATTACGACCTCCGGCGGTGGTGCCCTCATCTGCCCCGATGACAAGGACAAGCAACGTACTATCTGGTTTGCCACTCAGGCACGCGAGAACTATCCCTACTACCAGCACGAGGCCATCGGCTACAACTACCGTATGTCCAACATCTGCGCTGGCATAGGCCGAGGCCAGATGACCATCATCGATGAGCACATTGCCCACCATCGCCACGTGCAGGCTCTCTACGAGCAAATACTAGAGGGCGTGGAGGGTATCAACGTCCACCGCCAGCCTGCCGACCCTCGCTATGAGTCCAACTTCTGGCTCAGCACCATACTCCTCTCCCCCACCCTCCGCATCAAGGGACAGAACGACACCAACACAACCCTCTGTGAACCCAATGCCAACGTGGATGCTCTGCGCGTCCTACTGGACCAGGCGGGCATCGAGAGCCGCCCCCTCTGGAAGCCTATGCACTGCCAGCCCATCTACCAGGACTGCCCCGCCTACGTCAATGGCGTAAGCGAGCGTCTCTTCAGCCAGGGTTTATGCCTCCCCACTGGCCCCTGCGTAACAGACGAAGATGTAGCCTATATTGTCAAAAATATTAAGGAAGCAATTGTTCGCTGAGCAACAGCGCTTCACTACCCTATAGGATACGACGCACTACACCCTACGATAGTTTTGCACTACACCCTACGACAGGAACAACTATCGTAGGGTGTAGCTTTTTATACCTCTCTGTTTAAAAAACAAGTCCCCATAAACCACACTGTACCAAACAAATAACCCGCAACGATTTTCGTAGCAGGAACTTTTGGACGGACACGAAGCTGATGTCAAAATTTATCACCCTTCACAATCCTGTAGAACGTAAGCCAAAGGATACGAAAGTCAAACCACAAAGACCGGTGCTCTAGGTAGTAAAGGTCTAGCTCGAGACGACGAAGCATCTTGTCCATCGTGTCGGTATATCCATTGTAGAGTGTGGCGTAGGATGTCACACCTGGGCGCAATTGATAGAGCTCGAAGTAGCGCGGATCATGCTCCATGATTTGCTCTATAAAATAGGCACGCTCTGGACGGGGACCCACAAAGGACATGTCGCCCTTGAGCACATTCCATAGTTGCGGCAACTCATCCAGATGATGCTGACGCATGAACTTGCCGATGCGCGTGAGACGGCTGTCGTTGTTCTGGTCATAGAGCAGAGGGATGCCCATCGCCTCTACGTTGGGACTCATAGAGCGGAACTTGTAGATCATGAAGGGCTTGCCGCAGCGTCCCACACGCTCCTGCGCAAAGAGGGCCTTGCCGCCATCCTCACGTCTCACCATGATGTAGCACCATAGACCCAAGGGCAGAAACAAGATGATGCACAGGACACTGATCACGAAATCAAAGCTTCGCTTCAGGCCTCGCTCCATGTGATTCATTCCGTCGGGGATGTTGGTGTGATTTATGTTGGGGGTCATCTGAGCCATAGTTCAGCACTATAACGAACAAGGGTGCGTATTATTGTACCCCAACATGGCATTTTTTGAAACGCTACACAGGGAAGCGAAACAAATAAGACTGGTTTTGTAATATCTAGTTAACATATTTCATGAATTCACATCTTGAATTTATGTTAAATAGCATATAAACTAAATTTTTCTTAAACATGACTTTTTGCAATCTAAATTATATATTAAATTTGCAGAGCGAAAGGATATATCGCAAATATCTTTCAAAATGGTATTATTGGTAATATATAATTTCACCTTTCGTAATGATGCGGATGCAAGCGAATTGCCTCCGCATCATTTTTGTTTTTGCGCAGAATTTTGTAACTTTGCAGCACAAATATGGACAACACCGAAAAATTCAAGATTCTGGGGCAGGCTCCCGTCGGACGCCTCCTGGCTCAGTATGCCATTCCGGCCATCATCGCGATGGTCGCCCAGTCGCTGTACAACATCATCGACGGCATCTTTATCGGTCAGGGAGTGGGCAAGGAGGCTATTATGGGCCTGGCCCTCTGCGCGCCGATCATGTCGCTCACGGGTGCCTTTGGTGCAATGGTCGGTGTGGGTGCCAGCACCCTGATGAGCGTACGTCTGGGACAGGAGGACTACAGCTCGGCGCAACGCATACTGGGCAACGCCATCTTCATGAATCTCGTCATGGGTGTGACACTGGGAGCGGTACTGATACTGGGCATCGATGAGACGCTACGCTTTTTTGGTGCCAGCGACGTGACACTAGGTCCGGCACGCGACTTTATGCTCATCATCCTGGCAGGCAACGTGGTGACGCACCTCTATCTGGGCCTCAACTCCCTCCTGCGCTCCACCAACCGCCCCCACCAGGCCATGTACTCCACCATCGGCACGGTGGCGCTCAATATCGTCCTGTGCCCCCTCTTTATCTTTGTGTTCGGCTGGGGCATCAGAGGCGCCGCCCTCGCCACAGTGCTGGCACAGGTCATCATGCTGATGTGGCAGATCTGGCTCTTTAGTGACCGTCGCGAACTCATACACCTCAGCCTGGACAGCATCATCCATCCCGACTGGCGCATCTGCCACGAAAGTCTGACCATCGGTCTGCCCAACTTTCTGATGAACCTCTGCAACTGCTGCATAGCCATCCTCTTTGTCCGCTCCCTCACGCAGTATGGCGGCGACGTGGCCGTGGGCAGCTATGGCATTGTCAACCGCATCATCTTCTTTGTCATCATGGCCGTCATCGGCCTCAACCAGGGCATGATGCCCATTGCTGGCTACAACTACGGTGCCGCCAAAAACGATCGTCTCCTGCGCGTGTTATGGATCACAATGGGATTTGCCACCATCTTCACGACCACGGGTTGGGCACTGGGCACGTTCCTGAGCACGGAGCTCGTCACGCCCTTTGCCAAGGAGGCCCCCGACCTCGTAGCCGCAGCCGCCCATGGCATGCGCATCATGGTACTTGTCATGCCAATCATCGGTATGCAGATGGTGAGCGGAGCCTTCTTTCAGAGCATTGGCCACGCAGGCAAGAGCATCTTTGTCTCCCTTGCACGTCAGCTCATCTTTCTCATTCCCGCCCTCATCATACTGCCCCACATCGTCAGCAACCCAGTGGATGGCATCTGGTACAGTGTCCCCCTGTCCGATGGCCTTGCCACGCTGACTACCCTCGCATTATTATATATAGAGGTACGCAAGTTCAAACGCAAACAGTAAAGAGTCGCACATATAGCACACACAATGGATAGCTACAATCCTCCCACGCCCCGCACCACTCAGGGGCCTTTTGTCATCTGCATCGGACGCCAGCTGGGTAGCGGCGGACGCCAGATAGGCCGTGCCTTGGCACAGCACTTTGGCATTGCCTACTACGACAACGAGATACTCACCCTTGCCGCCAAGCATAGTGGTATGAGCCGCGACGTGTTTGAACGTACGGACGAGCACAAGGGATTCCTGCGTAGCGTGCTGGGGTCATTCACGCCAGTAATGGGCGACAGTGAGTTCTATGGCAACCAGATGTCAACGGCCAACCTCTTCAACCTCCAGAGTGCAGCCATACGCCGTGCAGCCCAGGAGCACTCCTGCGTGTTCATCGGACGTGCCGCCGACTATGTGCTGCGTACTCACCCGAGGTGCATCAGCGTCTTTGTCAGCGCCAACCGCCAGGACCGCATACACCGCGTCATGGAGGGACAAAATGTAGGGCAGCACGCCGCCATTCGCATGATAGACGCAGGCGACAGGCAGAGAGCGGACTTCTACAACTTCTATGCGATGGGCACCTGGGGAGCAGCAGACACCTACAATCTACTGGTCAACTCCTCCACTCTGGGCATCGAGCAGACGGTGGATGTGATACGCGACTTCGCCGTACGCGCACTGGGCCTCCAGCCGCTGGCATAGTTCTTGCAGGACGTCTCACAAACTCATAACCTCACAAACTTAAAAACTCAAACACTATGAAAGGTAACATAGGTATAACGACCGAGAACATCTTTCCGGTCATCAAGAAGTTTCTCTACTCTGACCACGAAATCTTCCTCCGCGAGATTGTCGCCAATGCCGTAGATGCCACCCAGAAGTTGCGCACTCTGGCCTCCAAGGGCGAGTTCCGCGGCGAGCTCGGCGACCTCACCGTGCAGGTGCGCCTCGACAAGGAGGCTGGCACCCTAACCATCTCCGACCGCGGCATTGGCATGACCGCCGAGGAGGTGGATCGCTACATCAACCAGATTGCCTTCTCCGGAGCTACGGACTTCCTGGAGAAGTACAAGGACGACGCTGCCGCCATCATCGGCCACTTCGGTCTGGGCTTCTACTCTGCCTTTATGGTGGCCAAGACCGTGGATATCATCTCCCTCTCCCACAAGGAGGGCGCCAAGGCAGTCAAGTGGACCTGCGATGGTAGCCCCTCGTTTGAGATGGAGGACACCGACAAGGCCGATCGTGGCACCGACATCGTGCTGCACATCGACGACGACTGCAAGGAGTTC
>JAKSLU010000025.1 GCA_024400995.1 Bacteroidaceae bacterium | reverse complement strand
TAGCCGCGACTCACGGCATGGCGGAGGAGCTTTTGCGCTAGCTGACGCGATTCCATGTCGGTATGGGGGACAGCCAGGGAGTCGGCCTTGCGATTGAGGAGTGTAGTGAGGGCATCGCGGTAGGCCTCCTCATCTATCTCCTCCTCTAGGGCCTGATGCACGAGCTTATCAGGCAATCGGCGGAGTCGGAGGGCCTGCTGTATCTTGACGCGACCCCAGTGGTCAAAGCGAAACTTGTCGTGGACATAAGCCCGGGCGTAACGCTCCTCGTTGATGTAGTTCTCATCCTCCAGACGATCGAGCAGTTGCTGGCATACGGCATCGGCGAGACCCCGCTCTCGCAGTTTCTCGCCGATATCATGGCGGCATTGTTCGCCGCGTGCACAGCGGGCCGTGGCCCACTTGTATGCTTCGTGTAGTGTGAGGTTCTTCATCTCACCTTGATGTGTACAGACTCCAAAGTTACTTACCCTGCTGCACTTCCTTGAGGACGGCGTCGTTGGGCTTGTAGATGTAGGCTCCACTCTTGACATCCTCGTCGTAGGAAGGATTCCAGAGAGCCTTGATGGACTTGAGCTGCAGGGCGGTGTTGTCGTCTGGATTAACCTCAATCACAGCGTCAACATAACGACGTAGCATGGTGACGCAACACTTATCCTCATCGCTCTTGGGCGTTACGGACTCCCAACGGAAGTACCAGTGAATCATAAGGTAGCGCAGCACATTGTACTGCTCACGAGCAGAGGCCAAATAGAGGTCTTTGTCGGCTGCCTCAGTATAGCGCACGACGATGTTCTCATCATCAAACTGGGTGGAGGTGGAGATGAGTGCATAAAGCTGACCACGGTAGAAGCCAAGTTTGTAGCTATCAGGTATGTACTTGTGGTATGCAGCCAGCACACGGTCGCCACGCTGCACAATGGCGGGACGGAACTCGGTAGAGTCACTGAACTGGGCAGCCATACCCAGAATCTTGGGGTAGGCGGCATAGTGCTGCGTGATGACTTCACTCACATGATCGCGTAGCTTGGGGTTGGCGTGGAGATACTCTACCATGTTGAGCATGGTGGAGTCTAGGCGAGCTACGTAGAACTGACGGGTGCTCGTGCCTTTGGTATTCTTAAGAATATTGAGGATAAGGTTGGCGCGCATTTCGGCCACCTCGCTGATACGGCGTCCACCAGCCTTGACAAAGTCGTCACGGTAGATTTTGTCGGCCTGGGCATAGTACTGCATACGCAGGTTGTCGTCAGGCACGTGGCTAACCATGGCTAAGGGCATCTTACGGCTATAGACTTGGATATCTTCCAGAGTCTGGGCATAGCGTGAATCGCCCTGATACTGCTTCGTCTTATCAGCATAGAATTTCTGAGCATGCTCATAGACGTAGGTGAGTGCATCAACACCGCTGAGAAGGTTGATGGCAGTGATGTTGTTATTGTCAAAGAACTTGTTGTACACCGTGCGGTTTTGCTGCTCACGCAGGCTGTCAACGAGCTCTGTACGCGCCAAGGCCAGACGGAAGCAGGAGTCCGCCTTGAGATAGTACGTAAGTACGTCGGAATCTTTGCCCTCTGCACCCTTCATGGCGTTGAAGTAGCGTATGCCCATGAGAGCATAGTCGTTGAAGGGCTCGTAAGATTCCTTGAGCTTGTTACGCTTAACATCAGCATAGAGGGCCTGGGCCTCAGCACGCTCTTCATTACGTCCCAGAATGTTGAGAGCAATATCGAGGCGATCAAAGACGTAGTCAATAGTAACGGAGCGCGTTACACGGGGATCTTCATAGAGCGGAATGGCCTTGCGCAGAAATTCTGCGTTGGCCTCATAGTCCTTCATCTTGAAGGCAAGAGCAGCGGCCTCGTAGTAGTCGTCAAAGGTATAGAGCGAGTCAGCGAACTCATGCTTGAGGACATAGTCCATGCTGCGAACATAGTGCTTGTAGTAGTTGAGACTGTCAGCCAGAGCGAGGCCACTGTTGGCCTGACGCTTGTAGCGGCGGAAGCGGATGTCCCTCGCATCGTAGTTGATAAAGCGGTTGGCCTGCTCGTTGAGGAACTTGTAGCCAGCTGTGCTCTTCTTGTCACGGTTTTCTGCATAAGCCAGGTGACTGAGGGTGTTGAGGTAGTTGAGAGCAATCTCTGAGTTGTATCGACAGAGGGTGAGCACAGGCTCAGTATTGAGATAGAGCTCATAGCGACTACGGGCATCAACATAGAGGGAGTCCATCTGGTCGAACTCAGCGAGCATAATCTGCACATCGAGGGAGTCCTCATGGCTGGGACGGAGTGAGAGTACCTTGTCAAAATCGGCACGACAGGCGTCACTCTGCTCTGCCTGATAACGCAGAATGCCAGCAGTGAGCAGCAACTCGCGATAGGACACCACACTATCCTTGGCCAGCTCGGCGATCTGCTCTATCTGGGAGGCTGCGTGGTTGAGCTCGTTGAACTTGTTCATCTTGTCGATGTAGTTATCACTCTTACTCAGCTCGAGGGCATGGTGCTGCGAGATGTAGGCACTGAGCATGGCTGTGTAGGCAAACTGGGGATGCTTTTCCCTGAGGGTACTCATGACGATATCGGCACAGAGCATATCGCCCTCCTCCAGATAGTGCTTGCCAGCCGTGGCGATCTGCATGGGATCATTGCCCAGGATGGCGTACACGAGTTCGGCCTTCTCCTCCTCGGTGACTATAGTATCGCCAATGACAGACAGAAGCTTGAGGGTATCGACTTTGTGGGGACGTGTAACCTTGAGGGCTTTGAGTGCCTTCAGGTCGCGATGTCGCGCAGCCTGGAGTATGGTGGAAGCTTGCTGGGAGTTCTGCATGAGTTGGGCCTGCTTGTTGCGTATGCGCAGCGCAAGCTCGGGCATAGCTTTAGCCACAAGGGAGTCGAGCTTGGGCGTAGCATAGTCAAAGGTGCGATAGAGCTCCTGAGCATTAGCCGTTAGGCTACTGAGGCTAAGGAGGAGAGTGAGTATTATGGATAGAGGCTTCATGGTTGCTTTATTCAGAGGCTTCATGGTTGCTATATATTAGTATAGGTAGAGGTATCTTACGGGACTATACAGTCATCATGGAACTAGAAGGCATACTTAACGCCGAGCAGTACGCGGCCATCACCGTCTAGACCATGGCTTACATTGTCGGAGAGGCGGGTGCCGTGAATGGTGACAGAGGGTTCAAGGAAGAGGCCTAAGAAAGGCGTAATCTTATAGCCCACCTGCAGGCCAGCCTCACCGCCCAGTCCCTTGCGCATATCCTGGCCAGTGGCAAAGGCCAGAGTATAGTTCAGACCAGCATAGGCGGCAAACTCGGCACGGCGATCGCGGGTATCGGTTCCGCTGAAGAAAGAGAGCAGATTGAGCATATAGTCTGCATGCAAACTCAGCTCATCCCTATAGTCCTTGCTATTATGGTCAGGGCTGGTGCGGCTATAGTCATTGCTTACACCTACACGCACGCCAGACAAGGGGCCAAACCAGTGTCCATAAGTGAAGTCGGCTACGCCAAGGAACTTACGGCGGGCCAGAAGACCAGACTGCGTATAGGTATGACGGCCCACGCCGAGGGCACCAGTGGCAAAGTTATTCTTGAGGTCCTCATCCTCCTCGTCCTTCACAATAGGCTCAATGTTGGACAGGATACGCTGGCTGACGCCGAGCATTACATGAGAGAAGGCATTGTAGAGACGGCTACCTGAAATGTTACCGGCGACGTTATAGCGCACAGTGGGCTCAATGTAAATCTCTGTATTTTTGCCAGCAAGTACGCCTATCTGTGCACCTGTATGAGCGTCAGCCAAGAAGTTGAGGCTACCCTTGCTCTTAGCCTGATAGTAAGTACCTACATTGGCACCCACCAGAACACGCATGATAAAACGATTGTCGTAACTATATCCCTTGGCGAGTGTGGTGATATCAAACAGATAGTCTGCACCCAGAAGTACCTCAGTGCTCTGATGATTATTGCGGTTGCTCTGTGCGTAGGAACGTCCCTCAATATTGACACGCCATGCACTAGCAGGCTGGAACCATCGACCATAGCTCAGGCGACCTGCGCCGCCAAAAGGCTTATGGTTGGTTTTGAGCTGACGGAAGGGTGAAGCCATACCACCAGCCACGCTGAAGAAGGCATGCTTGTCGCCCTCGTCAAATATACGGCAGGACTCTGCACGATCGTAGTTGTCGGGATGCACCTGCAAGCCTAACATGACGTTGTTGGTCACAGTGTAACGTGAGGTGGTAGAGTAGAGTCGTAACTTGCGGTAAGCCGTCAGGTCATGCTGCAAGAAGAGGCTGTACAGATGGTTGATGTTGATCACAGGCTGAAGACCGATGTTGATACCCATCTTAGGCCTATCCATCTTGCGGAAGAACTGGAAGTAAGGACCAACGTAGGCATTAAAGTCAAAGAGGCGATCTGGGTTGTACTTCCAGATAGCATTACTGATGCTCTGGGCATACTCTATACCAAATCCCATGGTCTCACTACGAGCAAAGTCTTCGTCGCCAGGGCGGGTCATGAGACCTCCATTGAGGTTGAAGCGAATACCATTCTGGGGTGTAAACCAACGGCCCAAGCCCATATAAACGCCATAGCCCATATAGTGTCTGAGATCAGACAGGGCTGCACGGCTCCATAGTAGCTGGGGGCCAGCTCCAAGCTCAAAGAACAGACGATTATAAATCTTGCGTTCATCAGTCCAGTGGAACGCTTCCTCATTGCGGCTGCGATAGCCCTGCACGCGATGGTACATGTGGTTTACAGCCTCGGCCAGACTCTTTATGGTACGGTTGACGCCCACATAAAAGGTAGGCGTAATGTGGTAACTACGACTGCCACCCTCAAAGAAGCTGTACATAATCTGGGGTTCGGCATAGATCTCCACGGTTCGTCCCACACGGAATGCGCCTTGCACACCGATATGCACGTCACCCTCCACTGCTGCATAATGGGCGTTGTTCAGACCTAAACCTACATTACCACCCGCAAGAGGACGGAGTGCAAAGACACGCTGGCCATCATAGCCATAGGCCAAGTTCAGGATGTCAAAGACATAGTCTGCACCTATCATGGGTCGTATGTGGCGCTGCTGATGGGTAGCAAAGAATGTGGGGTAACCCTGTATGAGCATGCTAATACGATAAGCACCTGAGGGAGTAACCCAGCGGCCTGCACTAAAGCGGCCTACACAACTATAAGCGGAGACAGAGCGGTGCATCGGCATGGAGAAGGCACCTGCCAAACCATAGAAGCTACGGCGAGTGCTCAAACTAGCCTCACGCGCCAAACGATACTGATCAACTCCAGGGGTACGCAACTGTGCACCCATCATGATGGAGGCAAGAGCATCGACTTTGGTACCTGCAGCCGGCATAAAGGTCTTGTCATAGAAGCGCAATTGTGGCTCTGCAAAGAGGCTCCACTGGGGTGTAAGGCTGAAGTGTACCTGCAGGCCAGCGGCTGCGACGGGATGCACCACATTGGCAGCACCAGTGGTCCATGCCGCACCACCACCTAATGCACCCACCACCTCAACGAGGCGGTCGCTGCGATAGCCTGCTAGAGCGTTGGTGATGTTCCACAGATACTGGGCACCCACAATGCCCATGTGCACCAATTTTAAATCATGACGCTGCTTGATGCTACCCTCCTCTGCAAGGAAACGCACACCATGGGTAGCAGTGAGCCACTTACCGATAGCCACTTGCGTTCTCTGCTTGAGCATCTCATAACGCCTAGTGGGGCGAATAAAATGGGTACTGAGTGGTGCCTGCACGCCGCCTGCTGCCTGGATAAAGAGACGGTCAAACCATGAGTTGAGTTTGAAGTCGTCATTGCGATCGCGGAGTTCCCTGGTGTGCATACCCTGATGGAATGAGAAACCAGCGAGCAGGGTAATAACATTATTGTTCTTCTCGGGATCGCTCTTTGGGAAGTCTGCGAGATAGTTCTGCTGGTAGAAGTCAATACGGGGCTCAAGATATACGTACGTCATAGGAGCCACACGATAGTTGAGCTGGAAGCCAGTACCCGCGCTGAAGGCCCTGGTACGCATCAAGCGCGAACGCTCACTGAAGTTGTATCCTACACCGAGAAGATATACCACGTTGAAGCGATGCTCACGAGTACGATCAAAGGAAGGATTAGTAGTCAGTGTACGCGTGAGATTGAGCATATAATCTACCTGTGCACCCAATGTCACCGTGCGCATCTCTTCGGGATATAAGCGATGAGCAGCAGCACTGAATCCAGCGCGGAAGCCACTGGTCAGGTTGAGCCATTTGCCCATAGCCACATTGAAGCGGGGAGCTGTGGAGGCGATACGGTCGAGCGGAAAGGCAGAACCGCCTGCCACCTGCATAAACCAGTCATCACCAAAAGCACTGATAGAGTCACGTACTTGGCTTTCAAAAGTACCAAAAGGGTTGTTGCGAACGCCGATGCCGGCCGTGAGACCAAATCCCAAAGCATACTTGTCAGCCGCCTGGTAGTAGAGGAGCTGACTGGGCCTATAGACCCTCAGTTCGGGCTCGACATAAGCAAAGTAGTGACTACCGAAGTTATAGACGGTTTTCAAGCCCACATGTGCTCCCACATTGCTTGCGGTGGTGTGCTCATCATTACTATTGCGGAACTCAACCATGCCCAGGTCAATACCAGCTACACCATAGAACTCCACGGGTGTTGCTCTATAGTATCTGCGGTGACTCACAGCCGTAAGGTTGAGCATGTAGTCGGCTCGTGCACCATACTGCATAAGATTGTAGCTATGCCTCAATTCGGGTGTATATCCGTTGGTCACAATGGGCAATACACCGACCGTCAGGCCGACGCGCCAGCCATGGTCGGGCGTAATCCAGTCGCCAAGGTTCAGTCGGCCTTCGGATCCCGCACCCATGGAGTAGAATCCTGCGCGATCGCGCGCCTTGCCCCATAGGACGGTACCACCGATGTCGAACATAGCCTTGTCGAGGAAACGCTTGTTGGGATAGCGCTTCATCTTGGCAGAACGCACAAAGAGGCTATCCTGTACCAGGAAGAAGCCACCACGCTTGTAGCGCGCTACGGTTGCAGACTCCGTGCCGTCCTCATGGCGGTTCTGGTCGCGGTCACGATAGCGCATGGGGAACTCGTCCTCATCCAGATGGACTATTTCAGCATCGTCATCTTCTTCATCGTACACATCGATGGTATCGGACTGCGCCTTATATATATAATAAGGTGTAGCACTGGCTGGCACAATCATAGTGACTGCCAGCAGTGTGAGGATTACAGATAGCTTGGTGTATGTAGTCTTTATCATATTAAATCTCCTTGGCACGGTTTCTGCGAATTAGCTTAATGTTCTTGACGAGATCCTCATCACGGCGTATGCGCTCCATCACCTTGAAGATGGGCTTGAGGTCACGCTCAGAGTGGCACACATCAAAGAGTGTCGGATCTTCATGGAGGGCATAGTTGAGACCATGTGCAGCCTCCTCTAGTTCGGGGTCGTACATGTTGGTAACCTTGTAGCTACCATTGCGTCGTCCATAGTCTCGTCCGCAGCACATGGCGCGGATGACGTTGTAAACGGGCACGGTGTCACTCAGCACCTCTCGGTTGTTGGCCAGCTCAGTAGCCAGTCTTAGGTCCTCAGCTGTAGCATCCTTGAGGGCCAGCAAGCAGACAACGCGGTTGATGGGATCGATGGTACCCAAGCTCTCCACGTGATCGCGCGTCACCCTACGATTGGCCTCGATGAGGTCGCCGATAAGACGGATGGAGGGACTCTCGGTCTGTCCGTGCAGGCGGTGAGTGCGGTAGTAGTTCACGAGTCCACGGGCGTGTCCGTACTTCTTGTTCTTGAGATAGGCAGCAGCCTGGTTAAGGAGCACCATATCGGGCACACCGCGCACTGTGACGCGACGTCGCACATCTCTAAAGGAGCGGTCGGGAGCCACGAGATACATGGCCAGAAGGGTGGTATCAGCTATACCCTTGCGTAGCTGTATGGCGCAGAGGTCGTTGGCATAGAGGAGCACCTCGTGGGTCTCACTAAGGAGATTGGATATGCGGTTATGACGCTTCTTGATGGTAGCTGAGTCCTCGCGTGTGTAGTCGTCCTGGATGGCCATGAGTTCCTTGAGTTCGGCGAGCTCACGACTATAGCGGCTAGTCTTCTGGTCATACATGTATCGACAGATATTCTCAGCAGTTTCCCAGTCACCCTTGGCGTTGGCCAGATAGCGATAGACTGATGAGTACATGAACTCCTGCGTGAGGGTGTTGTCGTAATATTTATTCAGGAGCTGCTCATCACTGTAGGCAGCCTTGATCTCATACTTAATGTTGAACTTGATGACTCGCACTGCGTCAAGAGCCTTGTGGAGCATTTCTGGATCGACATGTGCACGGAGTTCCTCCTCTGTAGCAGGATCGCCTATCTCGCCACCATACTGATTCCACTGTCGGAGCGTATCGGCCACCTGGTCCCATGTGGCGATGGATGCATGGGCGCGGGTGTAACTGCTCACGCGGTCCAACTCAGTGTCGAGATAGTGTCGGAAACTCTGCACACGGCCCTCGGCCAGCTTCTGGTTGATGACGGGGTTACCATCAGGCGAGGCAAAACCCTCAACGGTCACCTCACGTATGTCGGCATCGGCTATATTGAGGACGTCGCGTATCTGCTTCTGCGCCTTGATGCGCTCGGCCTCATTCTGGCCCTTAGTCCAGTCGATTTGTGTTTGGCCTGTCTCAAAGAATATCTTGAGGTCGCAGGCTGCATCGTGCGCACCATCGGCGCGCTCAGGAAACCAGTAGAGGTTGGCATCGACATCGTTCGTCTCCTCCAAGAATCCACCTACATCGTAGCGCAGGAAGCGGAGAGGGTCACTACGACCCTCAATAACGGTGTCGCAGTGCTCGGAGAGTATCTTGGAGTAGTCTGTGATAACCCACTTGACGAGAGCCATACAGTCGTTGTTGGCCATGCTATCCTCCACCTTAATAAAGAAGGGAAGTCGGAAGAAGAGTTTGTCACTCTGCTTTTCGCTGCCTATCTGCGGATAGTGGAGCTCATCGCGATGGGTGACGACATAGTGAGCCATCTTGTCGTCGATGGACACCTCACTCTTGGTGTAAGCATCGCCCTTGCTGCGGGGCGCACCATCATAAAACAGGAGACCCCTCTGGTTGGTAGTCAGATGGTAGGCGGACTCACGCATCTCCACCAAGTTGTACTCACGTCCGTAGTAAACGAGAGGGTCACCATAGTAGGTCTGGTTGAGCTTCTTGTCTATCCACACTGGCTGTGCCACAATACGGTGGTCGGGCTTGAGGCTATCCATGGGCACGCAGAAGCGTACGCCGAAGGTCTCATAGTCACCTATGCGGGCACCATCATCGGCCTCGGGGCTGAATCCTCCACCCACGCGCAGCTGTGCCGTGGCCTTGGCCTCACCTGTACGATACTTGAAATCCTGGAGATCCACAGGCACGAGTTCGATCTCCTTAGTATATTCGTTGCCCTTCACCTTGTCGCAGTCGATGGTGAAGGTGGCCAACTTAGTGTCAGGCTGGGTCTGCTGTCCGGGGAACTCAAACTCACCCGTCTGCTTGTTGAAGCGGGCAGCGTCCCACACCACGCACTCAAACTTGACAAAGCCAATCTTATTCACTCTGATGCGCTCATCACGCTTGCCGTCCCAGAGGTCACCATTGGTGTAGGTCTGGGCATAGTCCGTCTTGCGTCCAGCGCTGGTGACGCGGTACACGTGCACGCCGGCTAGGGGAATCTTTTGACCGTCCTTTTTCCAGTAGGTCTTGACGTTGATGACAAGATCCTCTGCATATAAGGATCCTGCGGCTGTGAGGGCCGTGAGGAGTAATATGAGGATTTTCTTCATAGATCAGTACTTGCTTATCGAATAAAATAGATAAAGTTCACTCCCAGTCGCAGCGGCATGGGGCGTATTGCGACATTGGTAGGCGCTCCGTGGTTGCGGTCGCGATACAGGGCGCACCCCAGGCCGACAGTGGCCTCAACGTTCCAATGCTTGCCGAGAAGCCAGTCATAGCCATAAGTTGCACCGACACCGAGCAGGTCACCTGCATGCGTGTCAGTCTTGTGATAGATCGAATAGGTCACGCCCTCCACCATCACACCAGCAAAGTGGCGGTGCATACCATGCTTCAGGAACCAATAGCGCATCTCAGGAGCCAGGCTGATGAACTTGGGGTCGTAGCCGCCAATACCAAATACGTGGGGACGACCCGTTGCCTCTACTGTGAGCGACAAACTCTGGTTGATACGCATGTGAAAACTAGCATTGGGGGTGGCTGTTGCCCAATAAAGGGTATTGGTACCTATACCAAATCGCTGGGCATAGGCTCCAGAGGCAACGGCCAAGAGGGTGAGAAGCAAAATCTTCTTGATGGACTTCATCGGGATTGTTTGTTTGTGACTGTTGGATGTATTGTGACTATATGCTATGTATCGTTTGTACATCACACAACAAGCGTGTCCCAAGAGGGTTAGCTCTGGGCACGTTTCTATGTTACTATCTTTGCAGACGAACCACCTGTCTATCAAACTTTTAGAGAGTCCTAACAGGCAGTATCCTACAATGTCAGCACCTGAGGCATCAGTACGCCCAGGTATTGAGTGGCTGCAAAATTACGTTTTTTTAGATATTTGAGCAAATATCGGGGGTGGTAAATTTACAAAAAAAAACACATCGAACATTTTCTATCATGTCAATGTGGCAAATTTGAATACAGCAGACCACTTCGGTCGTTAGCAACTTTGCACCAGGTCGTGAACTCTCGGAATGACTATTAATGACAGGCCACTTCCTAGAGTAGGGAGTAGTTTTTCCTAGTGTGTAGTCTAGTGATTCCTAGTGTATGATCTGGTTTTCCGTAGTGTATAGTCCAGGAAATCCTCGCTCACAGTCTGCACAAAATGGGTGCTAAGTCAACGTGAACGGCGGGGCGGAACGGGGTCGTAGCCACTGCCTCCCCAGGGATGGCAGCGCAGGATGCGGCGCAGGGCGAGCCACGAGCCGCGCAGAGGGCCATGCAACTGGATGGCCTCCACTGCATACTGCGAGCAGGTGGGAGTGTAACGACAGGCGGGAGGGGTGAGGGGGGAGATGTAGCGCTGATACAGGCGGATGGGCAGTATCAGCAGTTGGGCTAAAAGGCTCATGGCGAAATCACTCTGTGGGACTGAGCTCGGAGGGCTGGCTTATCTTGCGTAGCAGACGGCGAATGGCATGGTGCACGCGGTCGCTGTTCTGGGGCTGATCGGCTAGCCACATAAAGGCGATGTGCAACCTCTGTACGGAGGCATCGGCAGAGAGAGTGCTGGCATCGGCATAGGGCGCAGTGAGCAGCTGCTTGTTGAGACGATAGGCCTCGCGTATCTGCCGCTTGGCGCGATTGCGGTCCACAGCGTGGTGCAGACGTCGCTTGGACACGCTGATGAGCACCTGCGCGGTGGGCAAAGTGATCTGAGCGATGGAGGCAGCTGCATCGGCCTCCTCCAGGCGGCGCCATATACAACGAATCGGCCAGGCGGTAGCTGTACCGTCGGGCCGTTCGTAGAGAGCTTCGATGTCACGCCTGAGGCAAAGATGCTCTCGCTTGGGAAAACCTTGGAGGGATGCCATCGTGTAGAGGGAGGGTTGCTGGCTCAGCGGGGAGGGTTGCTGGCCTACTTGTTCTGTTCGCTGACGTAGGCATCGAGCGCACCGACAATGCTGGGTGTGCTGGCCTTGTCGGGAGCGTAGTCCAGACGGAGGTTGGTGCCGGAGACGGCTGCCACGGTGGTATCGCCAAAGCAGATGAGCTTGGTGTCACCCTGCTCCCAGTTGGGGAAATTCTCTACCAGTGAGCGCACGCCAGAGGGGGTGAAGAGGACGATGGCATCGAAGTCGGAGAGGGTCGTGCCGTCCGTAAAGTCGTTGCTCACCGTGTGGTACATGACGCACTCCGTATGCTTGAGCCCCTTGGCATCCATGAGGCATGTGAGCTCATCGGCATGGATGTTGCCCTGGGGGATGAGGAAGCGCTCCGTCTTGTGCTTGAGCATGGAGGGCAGGAGGTCGGCTGCCTTGCCCGTGGGGCTAAAGAAGGCCTTGCGCTTGCGGTACAGCACGTACTTCTGTATATATAGGATGATGTTCTCGGATATGCCAAAGTACTTCATTTCCTCAGGCAGCTTGATGCGCATCTCCTTGCAGAGGCGGAAGAAGTTGTCGATGGCGTGACGCGAGGTGAAGACCACGGCAGAGTGGTCAAGTATGCCGACACGCTGGTCGCGGAACTCACGCTCAGTGACGGGTACGACCTTGATGAAGGGGTGGAACACTACGTCGAGGGAGTGCTTCTCCTTGAGTTCATCGTAGGGAGACTTGCCAGTGGCGGGAGCGGGCTGCGATATCAGTATTTTCTTGATCATTTGTTAAGTATTAAGAGCAGTGGCACAAGCAGAGGGGCTATTTCGAGTGTGCAAAAGTACAAAATAATGTGCATCCAGCCGCCCGCTTGCTGGAAAAATGTGAGGTGTGACTTGATGAGTACCAGAATTTTGACAAGTCCAATGGCCAAAACCGCGCCACCTACTGCCTCTCGCTG
Source organism: Bacteroidaceae bacterium (assembly GCA_024400995.1). Taxonomy (GTDB): domain Bacteria; phylum Bacteroidota; class Bacteroidia; order Bacteroidales; family Bacteroidaceae; genus Alloprevotella. Next base: position 7,425 of record JAKSLU010000025.1, on the reverse strand, counting down.
CACATCGGGAACGAACACGGCAGCAACGGTAGCCACACCTAGGAGCAGGCTCTCTAGCAAGATGAGCAGGCGCATGCCCTGACGCCACAACTGGCGCTCTCGAGTGGAGAAGAACACACCGTTGACGAGGGCATACACCCCCACCTTGAGCATCAGCACGCCAGCAGCCCCAAGTACGAGGGTCAGCAGGGCAATCGCAGTCCCCCACCCTGCCAGCTGAGCAGGCATGAGGGCGACCAGCATAGCCCCCTGCAGGGCATAGAGTAGCGCACCCCCTGTGAGAGCAAAAAACAGCAGCAGGGGCACACCAGTCCAGAGCTGGCTGTCCTGCGTGCGCTCGTCGTAGATGTTGACGTGCTCGCGAGGATAGAAGAAATCGGCCACTGCATGCTGCAGGTAGCGCCACGACCTCACCACGATCTCCACACCCAACACCAGCGCCACGAGCAGGCAGGCCACCAGACCATCGTCCGCTGCGAGCTGACTGGGCAGAGGCTCTCCCTCTATGCCGTTGGCGGTGAGGGTGCCAGCACCCTCCACATACCGCGGAGCCTCGCGGAGCAACGTGGCATTAGCGAGGTCGATGGGGGGGAGTGGGAAGCCCCCTCCCCGCCCCCCCATGAAGGGGGGGAGCCCGGCTACGCCGGTGTCCGCGCAAAGCGCGGAGATACCCACTGACAGGGTGGCGTCCGTCGGGAGGACATCTGGCTGAGAGACCACTGGCTGGGAGACGGCGGTCTGGGGAGCCACTGACTGAGAGACGGCAGCCTGGGGAACCACTGACTGGAGGGTATCTGTCTGGGTTGTATTCACGGAAGAGTGGGTGTCTGGGGAGTGGTGAGCAAGACTAAATCTTGGCTATCTTGCGGATGTCGGAGCGGAACTCCGGCGTGGTCTCACACAGATGGAGGGCCTCCTCGGGCGTACGGGCCACACACCAGGCACTGGCATGCTCTATGCGGAGCATCTGCTCCTCCATGGCGTACTCTATATGCTCCAGCAGACGATCGTAGAAGCCATCGGTGTTGAGGATGACAATAGGCTTGAGGAACACGCCCAACTGCTTGAGCGTAACGGCATCAAAGAGCTCGTCCAGCGTACCTAATCCGCCAGGCAGCACGACGATGGCATCGGCCATCTCCGTGAGACGAGCCTTGCGCTCGTGCATGTCGCGGGTCACGATGAGCTCCGACATGCCACGGTGCTCCCAACCCTCATCCACCATGAACTGGGGGATAACACCTATGGTCCTGCCACCCTCGGCTATGCAGGCATCGGTGGAGGCTCCCATCAGGCCCATGGTGCCAGCGCCGTTGATGAGGGTGTGGCCACGCTGGGCTATGAGGCGACCCAGCTCTGCGGCGGCCTCAACGTAGGAGGGACGCAACTTGGAGCTGGAGGCGCAGTAGATGGTGATGTGAAGACCCCCCTCCGCCCCCTGAGGGGGCACCTCCCCCCTCTTAAGGGGGAGGGATACCTCTGCGGGTTTTATTGAGTGCGACATAGTATATTACGTACTATTATGGTGCAATGATTTAGCGACCCTCCTCAGAGTATTCCTCCCCTTAAGAGGGGGAGGTGGCAGTCTCGACGCAAGGAGAGACTGACGGAGGGGGTCTTTTGCTTTATAGGCTGGGGTTAAGTTCCTTCTTGATACGCTCTACATAGTCCAGTTTCTCCCAGGTGAAGAGCTCCACCTCCACGTCGCGGCCACCCACGTGCTTGGTCACAGTGCGGGGCAGATGGCCCATGTGGCCGTAGCGCGCGGTCTCCTCGTAGATGGGTTGGCGGAGCTTGAGGCGCTGCTCTATGGCAAAGGGACGGAGGTCGAAGATCTGGCCCACCTTCTGGGCTATCTCACCGTCGCTGAGAGCTACGTGGCTCTTGCCGTAGGTGTTGACGTAGATGCTGATAGGTTCTGCCACACCGATGGCATAACTGAGCTGTACGAGGCACTCGTCGCAGACACCAGCAGCCACGAGGTTCTTGGCAATGTGGCGTGCAGCATAGGCTGCGCTGCGGTCCACCTTCGAGGGATCCTTGCCGGAGAAGGCACCACCGCCATGGGCACCACGGCCTCCGTAGGTGTCAACGATAATCTTGCGACCCGTCAGGCCAGTATCACCGTGAGGGCCACCGATAACAAAGCGGCCGGTGGGGTTGACGTAGTACTTGATCTCCCCCTGCTTGAAGAGGGCCTTGACCTCGGGCGTCACGATGCGCTCCTCAATGACGCGAGGGATGAGGATATTGATCACGTCCTCACGGATCTGCTCCTGCGTGACGTCGGGGTCGTGCTGCGTGCTCACTACGATGGTGTCGATGCGCTGGGCACGGTCCTGGTCGTCGTACTCCACGGTGACCTGGCTCTTGGCATCGGGGCGCAGATAGGTCATCTGCTTGCCCTCGCGGCGGATTTCGGCCAGCACGATGAGTATGTCGTGGGCCAGGGAGAGAGGCAGGGGCATGAGGCGGTCGGTCTCGTTGTTGGCATAGCCGAACATCATGCCCTGGTCGCCAGCACCCTGGTCCTCGGCCTGGGCGCGCTCCACGCCCTGGTTGATATCGCCACTCTGGGCATGGATGGCAGAGAGGATGCCACAGGAGTCGGCATCAAACTGGTATTCGGCCTTGGTGTAACCTATGCGGCGGATGGTGCGGCGCACCACGTCGTTGAGGTCAACGTAGCCCTCTGATTTCACTTCGCCCGCTACGATCACCTGGCCGGTGGTAACGAGTGTTTCGCAAGCTACTTTAGAGCTGGGGTCCTGTGCCAGCAGCTCGTCAAGCACGGCGTCGGATATCTGATCCGCCACCTTGTCGGGGTGTCCCTCGGACACCGATTCGGAAGTAAATAAGTACATAAATAAGATATTAAAAAGCCCCAAGCCCCACCCTCCGAAACTGGCTACGCCACTTCGGTGCCCCTCCCCGAGAGGGAGGGCTGGATACTTGACGTGGGTTAAATGTTAAATAGTGTCTGTCGTTCGTGCAATCAGGGCGACGAAAGACAGACACTATCGGGCGACCCTCTGTGGGGTCATCTTTTAGCATTGTTTTAGCGAGGTTGCAAGCAATCAAATCTGTCCTCGTCGCGGTTTGCGGGTGCAAAATTACAAAATTCTGCTGACCCCACCAACTTTTTCATTTGTTATTTCTTACTTGACGATGATGAGGAAGTACTTCTTCTTGCCCTGCTGAGCAATGAGGTACTTGCCATCGAGCAGGTCAGCCTCGGAGAGGGTCTGGTCGAACTGAGCGAGCTTCTCCTTGTTGATGCTGACGCCGCCGCCCTGTGTGAGCTTGCGCATCTCGCCCTTGGAGGCAAAGCACTGGGTGGTCTCAGCGAGCAGATCGACTGCCTTGGCGCCGACCACCTGGTCGCGGCTCACCTCGTAGTGGGGCACACCGGCAAAGACGTCGAGCAGCGTCTGCTCGTCGAGCTTGAGCAGGCTCTCCTTGGTGGCCTTGCCAAAGAGGATGTTCGTGGCCTCCAGAGCCATCTCGTAGTCCTCACGGGAGTGTACGAGGCAGGTCACCTCCTCGCCGAGGCGCTTCTGCAGTACGCGACGGCCGGGATCCTGACGGTGCTCCTCGATGAGGGCGTTGATTTCGTCCTGAGAGAGGGAGGTGAAAATCTTGATGTAGCGCTCAGCCTCCTCGTCGCCCACGTTGAGCCAGAACTGGTAGAACTGATAGGGCGAGGTGCGCTCGCGGTCGAGCCATACGTTGCCCTGCTCCGTCTTGCCGAACTTCTTGCCGTCGGCCTTGGTGATGAGGGGACAGGTCAGAGCAAAAGCCTCAGCCTCCGTGCCGAGGGTGCGGCGGATGAGTTCCGTGCCGGTGGTGATGTTGCCCCACTGGTCGGAGCCACCCATCTGCAGGCGGCAGTTCTTCTCCTTGTAGAGGTGGAGGAAGTCGTAGCCCTGCAGGAGCTGGTAGGTGAACTCTGTGAAGGACATGCCGTCCTGGGCCTCACCGTTGAGACGACGCTTGACGCTGTCCTTGGCCATCATGTAGTTGACGGTGATACGCTTGCCTATCTCGCGTGCAAAGTCGAGGAAGGTGAAGTTCTTCATCCAGTCGTAGTTGTTGACGAGTTCGGCGGCATTGGGTGCATCGCTCTCAAAGTCGAGGAAGTGGCTGAGCTGCTTCTTGATGCACTCCACGTTGTGGCGCAGGGTCTCTTCGGTGAGGAGATTGCGCTCCTGGCTCTTGCCAGAGGGGTCACCGATCATGCCGGTGGCACCGCCTACGAGGGCGAGGGGGCGATGGCCTGCCTGCTGCAGATGGCGGAGCATCATCACGCCGCAGAGGTGGCCGATATGCAGGGAGTCGGCGGTGGGGTCAATGCCAACGTAGGCGGTGACCATCTCGCCCTTATCAAAGAGTTCTTTGGTGCCGGGCATCATCTGGTGGAGCATGCCGCGCCATGTGAGTTCTTCTACAAAGTTCATATGGGTTGAGGTTGTGAGTTTTTGAGGTTTTAAGTTTTTAAGGGGTTGTTAGCTCGCGAAAAGTTGCTGCAAAATTACGAAAAAGTTGGGAGATAGGCCGCGCGTGTGCGTGTTTTTTTGTACTTTTGCGGCGTAATTAACGAAAGAATACTCTCTCACTATGAAAATCTTACTCTTAGGCAGCGGCGGCCGCGAGCACGCCCTGGCATGGAAAATGGCGCAGAGCGCTCAGTGCGAAACCCTCTATGTGGCTCCCGGCAATGGTGGTACGGAGCAGGGCAAGATACACAACGTGGCCCTCTCTCCTACTGACTTCCCCGCCGTAGAGGCCTTTGTGCGCCAGGAGGGCGTGCAGATGGTGGTCGTGGGCCCTGAGGATCCTCTGGTCAAGGGTGTCTATGACTACTTCCAGCAGCACTGCCCCGAGGTACCCGTCATCGGTCCCTCGCAGGAGGGTGCCCAGCTGGAGGGCTCCAAGGACTTTGCCAAGCAGTTCATGCTGCGTCATGGCATACCCACGGCCCAGTACCAGACCTTTGACGGCGAGCACGTGGAGGAGGGCATCCAGTTCCTCCGCACGCTGCAGGCCCCCTATGTGCTCAAGGCCGACGGCCTCTGTGCTGGCAAGGGTGTGCTCATCCTGCCCACTCTGGAGGAGGCCGAAAAGGAGCTGCGCGAGATGCTGGGAGGCATGTTCGGTACGGCCTCCAGTCGCGTGGTCATCGAGGAGTTCCTCTCCGGCATAGAGTGCAGCGTGTTTGTGCTCACCGATGGCGAGAACTACAAGATACTGCCCGAGGCCAAGGACTACAAGCGCATCGGTGAGGGCGATACAGGCCTGAACACGGGCGGCATGGGCTCGGTGAGCCCCGTGGCCTTTGCCACTCCCGAGTGGATGCACAAGGTGGAGGAGGAGATTATCCGCCCCACCGTGGAGGGACTCAAGGCAGAGGGCATCTGCTACAAGGGCTTTATCTTCTTTGGCCTCATCAACTGCGACGGCCAGCCCAAGGTGATCGAGTACAACTGCCGTATGGGCGACCCCGAGACTGAGACGGTCATGCTGCGCCTCAAGAGCGACCTGGTGGATCTACTGCAGGGTGTGGCAGAGGGCACGCTGGGTGAGCGCAGCATAGCCTTTGACGAGCGTCCCGCCGTGTGTGTGATGCTCGTGAGCGGTGGCTACCCCGGTTCCTACCCCAAGGGTATTGCCATGCACGGCGTAGAGCCCACGATGAACGGTGGCGAGACCATCCTCTTCCATGCCGGTACGGCCCTGAAGGACGGCCAGCTCGTTACGAACGGTGGCCGCGTGATAGCAGTCAGCTCCTATGGCCAGACGCATGCCGAGGCCCTGCAGCGCTCCATGAAGGCGGCCGAGCAGATCAGTTTTGACGGCAAGTACTACCGCAGAGACATCGGCCAGGATCTGGTCAAGTAGTTGACCCCAAGACCCCTATGACCCTACGTACCAACATAGCACAGAGCGATGCCACCTTTGTGGTGTCGGCTCTGGTCGTGTCGGTCGTATGGATGCTGGGCCACTGGACGGACAGCAGCTACTGGGGCGGACTCGTCTGCGCCCTGCTCACAGCCTACATACTGCTGGAGACAAGCAATCGTTGCCATCTCCTGCGCATACGCTCCCGCATGGTGAGCAGCAGCTATCTGTTCCTCATCGGCGCTCTGCCCTCTCTGCATCAGCTGACCACGGCCCATGTGGTGGGGCTCTGCGTGGCGTGGGCCAATCTCATCCTCCTGAGTACCTACCAGCAACACAAACCCGCAGGGCGCATGTACTACGGCTATGTGCTCCTCGGCGCGGGTATCTGCGCCTACCCTCCCCTGCTGCTGGCCGTACCGTTGCTCTGGCTGAGTTGCGGCCTGCACCTGCGCACGCTCACACTACGCTCCTGGACTGCCTCGGTGCTGGGACTCATCACGCCCCACATCTATCTGGGCATCCTCATGCTCATGGACGTAGGCATCACCCCCGAGCACTGGACGCGCTATCTCTCTCTGCAGCTGCCCTCCCTACCCTTCCTGGCCACGGCAGCCATGCTGGGCGTCATGGCACTCTACACCATCTGGAGCCTGGTGCACTTCAGAACTACGGCCTATCGCGATGTCATGCGTACGCGTATGTCCTACAATGTACTGCGCACGGAACTCTACGCAGCGCTCCTGCTCCTGCTACTCTGGTGGGACACCACGCCGCAGGTCATGATGCTCACGCTCATAGCCTCGGCTCCCTACGTGGCACACTACTTTGCCCTCGCTGAGGGTCGCTGGCACAACCTTTGGTGCTGGCTGGCCGTGTGGCTCACCCTCGCACTGGGCGTGATGAACTATCTCGACTTATGGAATATATCATTGACTTTTTAGAGCACTGGGGGGCATGGGGCATGTTCTTCTCTGCCTTTCTGGCGGGCAGTGTATTTCCCTTTTCCAGTGAGGTGGTCATGGGTAGTCTCTATGCAGCCGGTGTCTCTGGCTGGACTCTGCTGTGGAGTGCCACACTGGGCAATGTGCTCGGCTTCTTGTTCAACTACTGGCTAGGCCGGATGTTCGATGAGGAACACATCCTGCGACACTTCAAGATATCTCACGACAAGTGGGAGCGCAACAAACTCTGGACCCAACGCTACGGCTACTGGGCGGGGTTTATTGCCTGGATACCGGTCCTGGGCAGTGTGGTCACGGTGGCACTGGGCTTTATGCGTGTCAACGTCTGTCTCTGCACACTCACTGCTACGCTGGGCAAGTTGCTACGCTATATCATCATCCTCATGGCGCTCTGCTCCAGCCAATTACAACCAATCAACTAGACCCTGCGATAGTGCGCACTACTCTATAGACTAGTGCACCGTAAACCATACACCAGGAAATCCTACACCCTACCTCAGGCAGAACGAGGGTGTGTCAAAATGCTGGCACACCCTCTTTTTATAAACGAAGCCCCGACTTT
>JAKSLU010000024.1 GCA_024400995.1 Bacteroidaceae bacterium | reverse complement strand
CCGACAGGGTCAGCGCAACTCGCCCTCGGGGGTCAAACACGCGCGGCTTTTCCAGCATCAGTTGGCTCTTATCAACAACAAACTGACAGAAACATTCAGCGGTGCAATAGAACTGAAGAAGGGTGATGCCCTGAAACCAGAGACTGGTGGCACAGCAAAGAAGAAGGAAGAAAAGAAGGATCTGCTCGCCAATATCATTGAGAAGATAAACCTGATGTATGCTGGTCAATTCACAGAGGCAGACAGAGTGATTGTGGAGACTATCTACGATAAGTTGCAGAAGGCTGCAAACAAAGCACTAAAGAAGCAAGCCAGCAACACAGATGCCAATATGTTTGCCCAGAACATTTTCCCAAAGGAGTTCGACAAGATAGCCCAGGCTTGTTATATGGAACAAATGGATGCTTTTGCCAAACTCTTTGAGGATGAACAGTTCTACAAGCGTGTGATGAGCGAGATGGCCAAGGCTATGTATCTCAACTTCCGAAATGCCACTCCTATACGCTATGAATTGCCACAGGACACAGGATATGCTATGGCTGCTGAACCAGATTAGGATTCCGTCCGCACCGCAACCTCACCACAAGGCGACTCCTGCCTGCTCATAGCATTACCGATGAGCAGGCAGGAGTCTATATTAGCCTATCGACCTCTTTGTAGGTCAGCGGATTTTTGTGCGCCTCAGCCTAGCGGCGACTGGGACGCTCAAACCACCGGCGTGACTGTTCTGCGGTCTGCAGCACAGGAGCGGCAGCACGAACGCTCATGCGACCTGAGGCATCAGAGCGATAATCATAGGGAACACCATCTGCCATACGCAACGCCTTATAGAAGTTTGTATCGTACGGACCGCAGTTGATATACCCCTCGTCATAGTCAGGATTAGGCTCGCCCTCATAGTGGGACTCAGCCTCATACTCTATACGGCTGGGAAGTTTGGACGAAGCACGACCCATGAGACCGAGGTAGGCAAAGGCTCCCAGTGCCTCGACATCGTTGAGTACGCACTCCACCATCTTGGGGGTGTACTGCCAGAAGTTATTCATACTCTCATACGCACCATATGTATAGCGGAACTGGTATGTGCGACGGCCACTCTCACGATGCTCGCCATCCTCCTTCCAGTTATGCTCTATCCAGTTGAGACGGCCGTTGTCTATATATCGCAGCGAGTAGTTGTCTTCATAAGAACCGCTACTGCGGTAGCCGCCCTGGTATTCAGTCCAGTTGGCACGGATGGTGATGGACTGCAACTGGTCGTTGTTGTTGTAGTACATACGGGCGGTACCGCTCTCCTTACTATCACTATAGCCGCCGTCACGATAGCTGAACTCCACCTTCTGCAGAAGGCCGCGACTATTGAGGGCAGCCTTGTAACTCACGCGGCTGTCAGCGTAGGCCAGTACGCCATCCACAAAGCGTATAGACTCATTGCCGTTGTAGATAGACTCCAGGCGGCCATAAGGATCATAATAGAAGACCATGCCACCCACAGAGGCAATGCGATAACCAGTAGGGAGATTGCGATCCAGGTGCGTACCGCTATAGAGCACACCGCAGTCGGCAGGCACCTCACTGGGTCTGAAATTCCAAAAGTCTTCACTGCACGAAGTTAGGAGCAGGAAGGCAGAGAAGATAGTTGTCAGAAGAGTGGTATTCTTTTTCATAGGAGTAGATAAAACTATAAAAAAAGAAGTCTCAGCTGTTTGACTGAGACTTTGTGTTGTTGGGGTACCCGGACTCGAACCAGGAAAGGCAGGACCAGAATCTGCAGTGTTGCCAATTACACCATACCCCAATCATCTGGGCAATGGGAACCTCTTGTTCCTCGTTTGCGGGTGCAAAATTACGAACTTTTGGCGAACTGACCAAATGTTTTGGCAAAAAAATGCACTTTTACCCCTTATTTTTATACTTTACTATAATATAATTATCACGCGTACGCGCGCAGGCTGTCCATTTATTCAGCTTATTCCCCTACTCTTCCAGCTCGACATAAACCCGCCCCTCTATACTGATATCCCTCGTAAATTCTACCTTTGTTGAGGCAAGATAGTATGACCCATGAGCCACAGTATGCGGTATAATCGCTAAACTGTCATTTTCCGCGTCATCTGCGACATCGCGACACCATATTGGAGTATGTTTGACCTACACTAGTAGTCTATAGACTACGGATTACTACACCCTACTCTAGTGCGCACTACTCCCTACACTAGGAGAAATTAGTCGGCAACTACGAAAAATTAGTTGCCGACTAGTTTCTCTTAGTGGCGGACAAGTGTGGGACTGTCTATACGTGTCAGTGCAAAATACATATATTGTCCGGGTGTCGCGATGTCGCAGGTGACGACGAAAATGACAAAGGATTAGGACGAAACCCTTTTCTTCCACTGCTGGTAGCCGTAGATGGCGAGGAGGGTGTAGAGCCCATAGAGGAGGGCACGTCCATAGATACCTTTATATATATATAGGCCAGTGGAGAGGGCATCGCAGACGAGCCACATGAGCCACTGCTCCAGATACTTGCGGGCCAACATCCAGAGAGCGACGAGATAGAAGGCTGTGGAGAGGGCATCGATGTAGGCTACGGTACTGTCGGTGTGCTTGAGGATAAAGGCGAGTACACCCCAGAGCACGAGCGTCACTCCCACGAGCACACGACGCATACGTAGAGGCGTGCGGGTAATGGGGAGTTTGTCGCCCGGGCTGCGGCTACCTCGGAGCCACACGTATAGGCCATAGAGACCGGCGAGGAAGGCATAGACCTCCGTGGCACAATCGCCATACACGCCTTTGTCCCATAGCACAAAGAAGTAGATGACAGGCATCACGGAGCCTACAACCCACATCCAGGCGTTCTCCTTGAGTTCCAGATAGATGTAGAGGAGACCCAAAGTGGTCCCCAATACATCCATCCAGTTGGTAATAATATAATTGAGCATTAAGGTTTTGAGGTCTTGAGTTCTTGAGGTTAGAACTTGAAGGTTACGCTACCCATCGCCGTAAAGCCTGCAGAGGGTACATAACCCACCTGGGTATAGCGATTGTCAAAGCTATGGCCATAGCTCTCGGCTACTGCTGAATAGACCCAGCCACTCTGCGCATAATGGGCATTGAAGAGGTTGTTGAGATGCACACCAAGAACAAGGTGCTTGAGGGCACGGTCGCCAATATTCCAGTCGTAGGAGAGATGGAGTGAGCTGGCAGTGTAGGCAGCGAGGGAACGCTCCTTGCACTCAGTATTGTCCATGTACTGACGGCTCACGTAGTTGGTGTGCCATACAGCCTGCAGACCATTCCAGTGGAAGTCGAGGAAGCCGTTGACAATAGCCGTGGGGGAGAAGGCCAGTGTACTGTTGTCATAGTGCACGCGGGTGTAGCCCGTGCCATCGGCTGCAACAAAGTTGACGATGCCATCATCGCCGTTGCCTTCCCACACATCCCAGTTCTCCACGCACTCAGTGAAGTCCTTCAGCTTGTTCTGGCTCAGAGCGGTGTTAGCCTCGATGGTCAGCCAGCGGGTGGGAGCGTAGGCCAGGGAGAGCTCCACGCCTGCACGGTAGGAGTCGGGGATGTTCACGGTGAGAGGCTCGCCGATGTCGCTGTTCTGACCCGTCTGCACGAACTGGTTGTGATAGCGCATGTAGTAGAGGTTGGTACCGAACTGCCAGTGCTTGCCAGTAAAGTTGTAGCCAGCCTCCACATCGTTCACACTCTCAGCCTTGGGAGCAGGGCCACCGCCGTTGTCGGTGAAGTTGTTGCGCTCTGGCTCGCGGTTGCTGCGGGCATAGCTAACGTAGGCGTGATGGCCACTGCAGTGGTAGGAGAGACCGGCCTTGGGGTTGAGGAAGTGATACTTCTTGTTCACATCCAGGCTCTGGTTGGTGTATGTGCCGTCAGTCTGCTTGTAGAACTTGTCGTTGATACCATCGGTCTTGTAGCCCACGTGGCGATACTGCAAGTCGGCAAAGACATCCCAGTGGGAGGTGAGATGCCAGGTGACCTTGGCAAAGATATTGGCATCCAGCTTGTGGGCATCGGAGTCATAGTACTGGTACTTGCCATTGGCCATCACCTGCTGGCGAAGCTCATCATTGCCCACATAGGTAAGGTAGCCGTAGTGATTGCCATCGAAGTTCTGGGCGGCGCCGCCAAAGACGAGGTCGAGTTTGTCGGTGGTGTAGTTCATATTGAGCACCAGTCCGTAGGTATTCTGCGTCAGGCCCTTCTGGCGGACAAAGTCGCTCTTCTTCACTTTGTTGCCGCTAGCGTCGGTAAAGTCTGCAAAGCCAAACTTCTTGAGCTTGTTCTGATAGCGGAACTCGTCGTAGTAGCCCGAGCCGCAGGTATAGTGGGCGGTGGCGGAGGTGCTCCAGCGGTCGTTAATCTGCCAGGAGAGATTGAGGAGGTTGTGGTTCTGGCAGAAGTTATCGGTGGTGCGCTGCCAGAGGCGACCATCGTTCATGCTGAAGCGCTCAGTGGTGTAGCGGCCATCGGCATCGGGAGCCATATCGACGAGACGCTCGTAGAGAGAGTTGTAGCGTCCCAGGCCAGCGTTGTACATATCCTTGTAGCTACGCACGCCTGTAGTGGAGCCGTAGGTGCCGAGCCAGTTGCTGTCGTCGCCATAGCCCGTCATGACACCATTCCAGGCCTGGCCGGTCTTCTCGTAGTTACCTATATTCTTGTAGGAGAGCTTGAGAGTGCCAGGGGTATTGACAAAGGTCAGTCCACCGTAGTAGCTGCCGCTATTGCCTTCGGTACCATGTACGTAGCCATCAGTGGCAGTGTTGTGAATGGCACCATCCAGAATGAGATGGTTCCAGAGCAGACCTGTGCTGAAGCGGCCACCCGTGCGCCATGTCTTGTAGGAGCCAAAGCTCTGTGTGAACTCACCGCCAGCCTTGTAGCTCGGCACGCGACTCTGCAGCATGATGCTACCACCAAAGGCGCCATCGCCATTGGTGCTGGTGCCCACGCCACGCTGAATCTGCACGCCGCCCAGCAGGGAGGCATAGGAGTTCATATTGGCCCAGAACACGCACTGGTCCTCAGGAGAGTTGAGTGCCACGCCGTCGAGCGTCACGTTGATGCGGCTGTCGGCAGCGCCGCGAATGCGCATGTAGCTCGTGCCGGTGCCCACACCGTTTTCGCTCCATGCCACCACTCCGGGAGTGCGGGCAAAGAGGAAGGGGAGCTCCTGGCCAGAGGTGGAGAACTGCTCCAGCTGCTGCTTGCTGATGTTAGAGACTGCGTAAGGGGCATTCTTCTGCGCCTTGACGCTCTTGACGACAGCCTCGCTCAGGTCCACGAGGCGGGTGGAGTCGGCAGGCGTCTGCGCCTGGACTCCCTGCGACAGCGTGAGGGCCGTCGCAGCCAGTACAAAGAGTTGTTTCATAATTCCTACGCCGGTATTATCCGGATCAGGTTTGATGGTTTGTTCTCAGCCCGCCGTGTTTCGGCTGGGCACCCATTTATGAGGGTAGTGGTGCAAAAGTACAAAGAAATGCCGAGGACACCGCTCCTCAAGCCTCCAAATTGCGTGCACATAGAGGGAAGAAGGCAGAAAATGCTCTTTTTGTTTGGCACTTAGCACAGTTATTTGTAAATTTGTCGGCAAAATTGACCTTATCCGTGTGCACCATGAAACAAACCAGCACCCCCAAACTCGTAGAGCGGAGGTATCTCCTCCCATTCATACTCGTCACCTCACTCTTTGCCCTGTGGGGCTTTGCCAATGATATCACCAACCCGATGGTGGCTGCCTTCCAGACCGTGATGGAGCTCTCCGCCAGCAAGGCCTCGCTCGTGCAGTTCGCCTTCTATGGTGGCTATGCTACGATGGCCATACCAGCCGCCCTGTTCATCCGCCGCAACAGCTACAAGAGCGGCATCCTGCTGGGTCTGACGCTCTATGCCATCGGTGCCTTCCTCTTTATGCCGGCTGCAGCGTACCAGAACTTCTACTTCTTCTGCGGCTCCCTGTACATACTGACCTTCGGTCTGGCCTTCCTGGAGACAACGGCCAACCCCTTTATCCTCTCTCTCGGCAGCAAGGAGACCAGCACGCGCCGCCTCAATCTGGCCCAGGCCTTCAACCCCATGGGCTCCCTCTCCGGCATGGCCGTGGCCAGCCTCGTGGTACTGCCCGCCCTGTGGAGTGACCGCCGCGATGCCGCAGGGCAGATCATCTTCAGTACTCTCAGCGAGAGCGAGAAGGCTGGCATACGTCTGCACGACCTGGCCGTCATCCGCAACCCCTATGTGGTCATCGGTCTCGTGGTCATAGCTATGCTCGTCATTATCAGCCTGACCCGCATGCCCAATACCGCAGTGGCGGAGGAGGGCGGCACGCCCAGTAGCGCACGCGCCACACTCAGCCGACTGTGGCACAATGTGACCTACCGCGAGGGTGTGGTGGCACAGGCCTTCTACGTGGCCGCCCAGATCATGGTGTGGACCTTCATCATCCAGTATGCCGACAACCTGGGCATCAACAAGGCTACGGCCCAGATGTACAACATCGCCGCAATGGGCATGTTCCTCTGCGCCCGCTTTGTGAGCACCTTCCTCATGAAGTATATCAACTCCCGCCTGCTCCTCACCATCTTTGGCTGTGGTGCAGCAGTGTGTACCCTCGGCGCCATCTGCATTGTGGGCCATACGGGTCTGCTCTGTCTGGTGGCCGTCAGCTTCTTTATGAGTCTCATGTTCCCCACTATCTACGGCATAGCGCTGGAGAAGGTGAGCCTGGAGGATAGCTCTCTGGGGGCCGCCTTCCTCATCGAGGCCATCGTGGGTGGTGCAATCTGCCCGCCCCTACAGGGCAAGATTATTGACATGGGCACAGTGTGCGGACATCCCGCTGTGAATGTCAGCTTCTGCCTGCCGCTCATCTGTTTCCTTGTCATCATAACTTATGGATTGCGGTGCTACCGCAGGTCAAAAGTAGCCTAAAAATGGCCTATTTGTCCTGAGCTCTTGGCTGGTTCGTAGATTTTTAGTAACTTTGCGACCCAAACGTAAGCGGGTAGGCTAAGGCCTCTTCAGTAGAAATAATAAACCCATGCAATTTACAGCAGAACAGATAGCAGCATTGCTGCAAGGCGAAGTGGTGGGCAATCCACAGACCGCCGTGCAGAACTTTGCCAAGATTGAGGAGGGACAGGCCGGTTGCCTCTCCTTCCTGGCTAATCCCAAATACAGCCACTATCTATATGAGACCGCGTCGAGCATTGTGCTCGTCAACCGCGACTTCGAGCCCGAGCGCCCCGTGCAGGCAACCCTCATCAAGGTGGACAACGCCTATGAGGCCGTGGCCCGCCTGCTGACCATCTACCAGCAAACTGTGCAAAAGCGCAAGGGTATCCATCCCACTGCTGTCATTGCTGAGACTGCTGAGGTAGGCGACAACTGCTACGTGGGTCCTCACGCCTACATTGGCGAAGGAGTCAAGGTGGGTAGCGGTTGCCAGATCTATGCCAACGTGGTCATAGAGGAGGGCGCAGAGGTCGGTGACGACTGCCTCTTCTATCCTGGCGTGAGCATCTACCATGGCTGCAAGATAGGCCACCGTGTGACGCTCCACAGTGGAGTCGTAATTGGTGCTGATGGCTTTGGCTTTGCCCCTGCCGCCGATGGCTATGAGAAGATACCCCAGATTGGTATTGTTACCATTGAGGACGATGTAGAGATAGGTGCCAATACCTGTGTAGATCGCTCCACTATGGGCACTACTATCGTGCATCGTGGCGTCAAGCTCGACAACCTCGTACAGATAGCCCACAACTGCGAGGTGGGCAGTCACACCGTTATGTCGGCCCAGGTAGGACTGGCAGGCAGTACTAAGATAGGCGAGTGGTGCATGTGCGGTGGTCAGGCAGGCTTTGCTGGACATATAAAGGTGGGTGACCACTGTGGCATAGGTGCCCAGGCTGGTGTCATGAGCAATCTCAAGGACAACACCCAGGTCATCGGTTCGCCTGCCATCGACCCCAAGAACTTCTTCAAGTCCTCCGCAGTATTCAAGCGTCTTCCCGACATGCTGCGTGACCTCAACGAGATAAAAAGACAGAATGGAAAATAGTTGGAAACAAAGTACACTACGCGAGGCCTTCTCGCTCAGCGGTAAGGGCCTGCACACAGGCCTGCAGCTCACAGTTACCTTCAATCCCGCTCCGGAGGAGCATGGCTACAAGATTCAGCGTGTAGATTTGGAGGGACAGCCCATCATCGATGCCGTGGCAGAGAATGTGGTCGATACCAGCCGTGGTACCGTTGTAGCTAAAGGTGACGTGCGCTGCTCTACCATTGAGCACGGCATGGCAGCCCTCTATGCTATGGGCATCGACAACTGCCTCATACAGGTGGATGGTCCCGAGTTCCCTATTCTCGATGGCTCGGCCCAGGAGTACGTTGCAGCCATAGAGCGTGTAGGTATCGAGGAGCAGGAAGCCGAGAAAGACTTCTATGTCATCAAGAAGAAGGTGGAGTTCATTGACGAAAAGACGGGCTCCTGCATCGCGCTATTGCCCGATGAGGAGTTCTCGATTACCTCCATGATTAACTTCAACAGCCGTTTCCTGGGTGCGCAGTTCGCCACGCTGGACGATATGGAGAAGTTTGGCACGGAGATTGCCTCCGCCCGTACCTTTGTTTTTGTGCGAGAGATACAGCCCCTGCTGGCCTACGGCCTCATCAAGGGTGGCGACCTCGACAACGCCATCGTCATCTACGACCAAGAGATGCCTCAGGAACAACTCGACCAGATGGCCGATGCTCTCGGCGTGGAACACCACGATGCCTCCGAACTCTGCTATATGCAGACGCAGCCCCTGCGATGGGAGAACGAGCCTGCCCGCCACAAGCTCCTCGACATTATCGGCGATATGGCCCTCATCGGTCGTCCCATCAAGGGACGTATCATCGCCACTCGTCCTGGCCATACTATCAACAACAAGTTTGCCCGCCAGGTGCGCAAGGAGATCAGCAAGAATATCGTGCAGGCTCCCTCCTACGATCCCAACAAGGCTCCTCTGATGGACAACATCCGCATCAAGCAGTTGCTCCCTCATCGCTATCCTATGCAGCTCGTCGATAAGGTCATCGAGCTGGGCAAACACCATATCGTAGGTGTCAAGAACATCACAGCCAATGAGGCACTCTTTCAGGGACACTTCCCTCAGGAGCCTGTCTTCCCTGGCGTACTTCAGATAGAGGCCATGGCACAGGTGGGCGGTCTATTCTTCCTCTCTACGGTGGAGGATCCCGAGAACTACAGTACCTACTTCCTGCGCATTGATGACGTCAAGTTCCGTCGCAAGGTGGTGCCTGGCGATACCCTCATCTACCGTGTTGACCTCATCAGCGCTATCCGTCATGGCATAGCCACAATGCGCGGCTACGGATTTGTAGGCGAAAATATAGCCATCGAAGCTACCTTCACAGCACAAGTTTCCAAATCATGATATCCCCCTTAGCATACATTCATCCCGAGGCCCAGATTGGTGAGGGCTGCGAAATTGGGCCTTTCTGCTACATTGATCGTGGTGTGGTCATCGGTCCGAACAACAAGCTGATGAACTCCGTCACCATCCTCTATGGTGCACGTATCGGAGAGGGCAATACCTTCTTTCCCGGAAGCGTAATCAGCGCCATACCCCAGGACCTCAAGTTCCAGGGCGAGGACACCACCTGCGAGATTGGTGACCACAATACCATCCGAGAGAATGTGACCATCAATCGTGGCACAGCCTCCAAGGGACGCACCATCGTGGGCAACCACAATCTCCTCATGGAGGGCATGCATATTGGTCACGACTGTGTAGTGGGCAATGGTTGCATACTAGGCAACACCACCAAGCTGGCCGGCGAGGTCGTCGTGGATGACAATGCCATACTCTCTGCCTGCGTGCTCGTGCATCAGTTCTGCCATATCGGAGGCTACGTGATGGTGAGCGGCGGCACTGGTTCGAGCCAGGATGTGCCCCCCTACTGCATGGCCGCCCACAACCCCGTTTTCTACTATGGCCTCAACCGTGTGGGGCTGAAGCGCCATGGCTTTACAAGCGAGCAGATAGATACCATCCATCGCGCATATAATATAATATATGGTAAGGAGGGCAACTTCCAGAGTCGTCTGGAACGTGTGCGCACTGAACTGCCGCAGACACCCGAGGTGCAGTATATCCTCGACTTTGTCAGCAATAGCAAGCGAGGCATAATCAGCAAGGCTAATTGAACTCCTTGAATCTCTTGAATCTTTTGAATCTCTTGAACTAACTCCCCCCATGATATACCGTATCAAACTCATCTGCGAAGAAGTCGATGGCTTCGTACGCGAAATCAAGATAGACTCCGAGGCATCGTTCCTCGATCTTAACAACATCATTCTCAAGGCCTGCGGCTATCAGGACGATATGACCTCCTTCTTCCTCTGCAACGACGAGTGGGAGCGTGAGCAGCAGGTCACCCGCGAGGATATGGGCAGCGGCATGTACGACGATGAGGCCTATGCCATGGCTGCCACCCGTCTGAGCGATCTCATAGAGGAGGAGGGTCAGAAGATGGAGTATATCTTCGACCCCTTTGAGGAGCGCTCCTTCTACCTCAAGGTACAGGAGGAAATCACTGGCGAGGACCTCGACGAGGCCATTGTCTCTCGTCAGAAGGGTGAAGCTCCCCAGCAGTTCCATGGTCTGGACACGGACGACCTCGTCAAGACCCTCACCGCCGCCAAGACCCAGGCTACCTCAGCAGAGTCCGATGACGATCTCTACGACCCCTATGGCATAGGTGGCGACACCTTCAACGACGACGAGTTCGACTCCGAGGCCTTCGAGATCAGCGACGGACCCTTGTACTAATGTAAGTGGGCAATATTTGATGATGCCATGAACAGGATATTCTTCTTTTTTGTCTTGGCTCTCCTCTGCTCTGTGCAGATTGTGGCCGACAACGTCGTAACTGGTAGTGGCACTACTGGTACGCTGAGTGGTTATAGCATTCCTGCTGACTGTGACTTCACTCTGACCATGGAGGTGGAGAACAACGGCAGTTCCTTCAACCAGTGGGGCTCCTCTATTCTGGCCACTGGTACCAATGCCTTCCCTGAGAAGAGCACCATCCGCACGGGCTTCCAACTCTATCTGCAGAGTAGCACTAATGGAGGCAAGCTGGACCTCGTTGCTGGTGGCAGTGACCATATCCTGAGCAGTGTAGATTATAACGAGAATTTCACTGTTGTTATGACCTACACCAATGGTAGCCTGCATGTTGAGGCCACTGATGCCGGCGGCAACAAGAGCGAGACCTCCGTGAGCACCACGCTGGCAGAGACAAGCACCTTTGCCTATGGCCTGCCTACAGGTATCAACATCAAGACTCTTACTATCCAAAAGAGCCAACAGGAGGGGCAGTCATACAACATAGTTGTAGTGGGCTTGACCTCGGGAGGTGGCGTACGCTTTGAGGGTACAGACTATACCTCTAATTCCACCCTTGTCACGCCCAAAAATATCACTACAGGTGTACTCACTGCTATTCCCGTTGAGGGCTACCAGGCTCGCGTCACAATGGAGGGAATGACCATTAACGTGACCTATATCGCCAACAAGCTGGAAGACAATCCCCAGGCCATCTGCGACCTGCTCAACCGTATCGGTGGAGCAGGCACGAGCGCAAAGCTCATTACTCGTCTGGATGAGGGTCTCTATACCGATGGTAAGGACAAGTTCATCATCGGCAACAAGGACGGCAAGCCCTATATTCAGGGTAGCAGCCTGACCGCTATTGCTACGGGCATCAACTGGTATCTCAACCACGATGCCCACATCAATATAGCCTGGAACCAACTCACTGCCGACATCGCCAGCGCTACTCTCCCTGCAGCAACTGTCGTGGAGAAGACCTGTGATGCCGACTACCGCTACTACCTGAACTACTGCACTTTTGGCTACTCCATGACCACCTGGACATGGGATCGCTGGCAGAAGGAGATAGACTGGATGGCTCTCCACGGCATCAACATGCCCCTGCAGATAGTGGGCCTTGAGGAGGTGTGGCGCAAGTTGCTCGTGCAGTACAACTACACGGACGACCAAGCCAAGGCCTTTGCCGCAGGTCCTGCCTTTACCGCATGGTGGGGCATGAACAACCTCGAGGGCTGGGGTGGCACGACCGACAATGCCTGGTTTGCACGACAGGCCAAGCTGGGCAGAGCTATTTGCGATCGCATGAAGGAACTGGGTATGCAACCCGTTCTCCCAGGCTTTGCCGCTATTGTGCCCCACGATTTTACTCAGAAGAACCCCAGCTACGCCAGCGAGAGTCAGGGCAACTGGGGTGGTTCGTTCGTGCGTCCTTGGATTATGGATCCCAGTGGCGAGAAGTTCAGTGAGGTGGCCGCCAAGTACTATCAGGCTCTGGAGGAGGTGCTCGGCACGTCCCGCTACTACTCCATGGATCCCTTCCACGAGGGTGGAGCCATCAGTAGTGGCAAGTATGCAGAGGGCTATCGTGCCATCTACGACGCTATGAACGACAACTGTGGCAATGATACCAAGTGGGTCATTCAGCAGTGGCAGTGGTATAACTACCAGAAGACCAGCCTCACCGCCGTTCCCGCTGGCCGTCTTATCGTGCTCGACCTCTTTGCCGATGGCAGTCCTGCCTTCAATGGTTACAATGGCTATACACCCCAAGAGGCTGTGTTCTGCACCATCCCCAACTTTGGTGGACGCAGTGGCTTCATGGGCCGTCTGGACAACATGGCCAGCAACTACTTTACCTTCAAGTCCAAGTTCAGCACCATCAAGGGCATCGGTACGGCTCCCGAGGCCATAGAGAGCGTACCTGTGGTCTATGATCTGCTGTTCGAACTACCTTGGATGGACAAGGCTCCCGACATGAAGCAGTGGGTAGCCGACTATACCACCTGCCGCTACGGTGTGCAGAACGCTAATGCTCAGGCGGCCTGGGAGAGCATTCACCAGAGTGCTATGGCCTTTGGTGCCGATGCTATACAGGGTCCCATTGAGGATGTCTGGGCAGCCCGCCCCAACCTCGATGCTACACCCGCCAGCAAGTGGGGCAAGACCATTGCCAATGCCGCCAATATCTATACGTCCGAGCGTCGCCAAAAGCTCATTGCGGCCTTCTATACTCTCGTTGGCGAAAGTGCCAACCTGAGCGGTAGCAACTACCAGTACGACCTCATCGAGGCGGGCAGCCAGGTGATGGCCGACTATGCCTATGACCTGCTGCTCGGCATCAAGGCCGCCAAGAGTGCAGGCAAGACCACGCTCTATGGTCAGCGTAAGCAGGCCTTCCTCGACCTTATTCTGGGTATGGATGCCTTCAAGGGCACACACCCCATGTTCCGTTTGGGCAACTGGACGCAGACCGCCCGCGATGCCGCTGCCGAGGTGGAGGGTGCAACAACAGCCACCCCCGACTGGTATGAGCTCAACAACGCCCGTACCCTCATCACCACTTGGGGCGACAAGGGTCCCAGCGACTGGGGACTGCGTGACTACTCCTACCGTTCGTGGCAGGGCCTGCTCAAGGACTACTACTATCCCCGCTGGGAGTACTACTTTGCGCACAACTGCGCTGCCCCCAGTGCCGGCTGGTTCTATAGTGAGTGGAACTGGGCGCACGAACTGGAGGGCAAGTGGGGCGCCAGCTCCAAGGGTACCAAGATGAAGGCAGAGCGCACCTACTACAGTCCAGTTCCCGAGGGCAATACCGTGGAGGAGGCCCACAAGCTCCTCGCCAAGTACATCCTTCCTCTGGAGCTCAATGACCAGACAACCCGATATGCCTACCGCTCTCTCCAGACCAACCTTATTGGTCAACTCACTGTTATTGCAGTTCCAGGCAAGGATCCCCTGCCTGCTAGTGTAGAGGAGAGTGAGGTAAGCTCTATCAACGTAACGCCTCAGGGCAAGGCCACCCTCACTCTGACCGATGGCACTGAACTCCTCTACGACGTCGATCTCGTAACAGGCATATCTACCCCGCTGAGTGCAAAGGGCAAGCAGTCCGCAGCTCACGACCTCTCAGGTCGCCCTTTCGTCGCAGGCCAGCAGGGGGGCATAAGCATCCGTGATTCCCACAAATGCCTCTGCAAGTAAGTGACGCTCCCAGCTGGGATGTGCACAAGCATGATGGATTAACGAATTAATTGAACCTACCTTAAAAAGAATACCCCTGAAGCATCTCATCGTCATACTCGGTCCCACAGGAGTGGGCAAGACAGAACTCAGCCTCCAGTTGGCTGAGTTCTTTTCGTGTCCTATTCTCAACGCCGATAGCCGCCAGCTCTACCGTGACCTGCCCATAGGCACGGCGGCTCCCACCGCCGAGGAACAGCAGCGGGTCAAGCATCATTTTGTGGGTACCCTCTCCCTGACGGACTACTACTCTGCTGCCCGCTATGAGGAGGAGGCCTGTGAACTACTCCAACAGGAGTTCCAGCAACGCGATGTGATGATCATGAGTGGTGGCTCTATGATGTATATTGATGCTGTGTGCAATGGCATTGACGACATACCCACCGTCACCCCCGAGGTGCGGCAGATGATGAAGGAGCGCCTGGCCCACGAGGGGCTCGAAGGCCTGCTTCCACAGCTCCGCCTGCTCGACCCCGACTACTATGCTCAGTGCGACCAGCGCAACACGCAGCGAGTGGTACATGCCTTGGAGGTGTGCTACCAGACGGGGCAGCCTTATAGCAGTTTTCTGAGTGGTCGTGACTCGTCCCGCCTCAATCCCCGCCTGGCGGCCATCGACCCCGACATGCGCATCCACAAGATTGGCCTCAATCGTCCGCGTCCCGAACTCTTCGATCGCATCAACCTGCGTGTGGAGCAGATGCTCCAGGACGGTCTGCTGGAGGAGGCGCGCCGCGTGCTGCCCTATCGCCAAGAGAACAGCCTCAATACCGTAGGATACAAGGAGATGTTTCAGGTACTGGACGGTGAGTGGGAACTCCCCTTTGCCATGGCACGTATGCAGAAGAACACCCGTGTCTATGCCAAAAAGCAGCTTACCTGGTACCAGAAGGACCCCACCATACATTGGTTCCACCCCTCCCAAAGGGAGGAAATACAAAAATACCTCCTCGAAAGTTTGGCTGTCTGCTGACAATATCGTAAATTTGCAGTCGCTAATACTCCGAACCCCCTTACTAATCCTATATAAATGAAAGACCGTCTCATCAGTGCTTGGGCCTATCTGGTTCGCACATGGACACGTTTCTGGACCTGGTACAAGGGCCTCTACAAGGATGCCCCATGGTGGAAGAAAGGCCTCGTTGGCCTCGCCACCTTCTTTGCGTTGCTACTATTCTATAGCTTTGCTGTAGTGTTCAATCTCTTCTGGCTCTTTGGCAAGAGCCCCTCTATCGGAGAGATCATCCACCCCCGCACCGCTGCTGCCTCCGAGTTGTACTCCGAGGACGGAGTGCTGTTGGGGCATTATTTTGCCGAGAACCGCCAGCCCGTGCCCTACGATAGCATCGCCCCCTGTTTTTTTGAGGCACTGGTGAGCACGGAGGACGAGCGTTTCTACAAGCACCATGGCGTTGATGTCGTCGGCCTTTTTGCCGCCGTCAAGGATGCCACTCAGGGCCATGCCCGTGGTGCCTCCACCATCACCCAGCAGCTGGTCAAGAACATGTTCCGTGTTCGCACCCAGTATAGCACAGGTCTGCTGGGCAAGATACCTGGTGTCAAGATCCTCATCATGAAGAGCAAGGAGATGATCATCGCCACCGAGCTGGAGATGCTCTGCTCCAAGGAGGAGATACTGGAGATGTATGCCAATACCGTTGACTTTGGCTCCAACGCCTTTGGTATCAAGACAGCAGCCAAGACCTATTTTGGCACCACGCCCTCCCAGCTCCGTCCCGAGGAGGCCGCCGTGCTCGTAGGTCTGCTCAAGGCTACCAGCTACTACAATCCCAAGATCAACCCCAAGAACTCCCTCGCCCGCCGCAATGTGGTGCTGGACAATATGTTCCGCCATGCCCACCTCACCCGCCAGGAGCGTGACTCCCTGCAGCAGTTGCCCATAGAACTCAAGTTCCGCGTGCTCAACGCCTATGATGGTCAGGCTCTCTACTTCCGCCAGGCCGTGGCCGAGGAGCTCAAGGTGCTCTGCCCCGACCTCGACCCCTACACCGATGGTCTCAAGATCTACACCACGCTCAACTCCACCATGCAGCGCTATGCCGAGGAGGCTGTACACGAAAAGATGCGTGTAGTCCAGCAGAACTTCCGTTCGCACTGGGGCTCCCAGAACCCCTGGG
This sequence comes from Bacteroidaceae bacterium, assembly GCA_024400995.1. GTDB lineage: Bacteria > Bacteroidota > Bacteroidia > Bacteroidales > Bacteroidaceae > Alloprevotella. Next base: position 4,175 of record JAKSLU010000024.1, on the reverse strand, counting down.
TGGATGAACACAATGTAGAGATCAAGGGATTTGTGGAGGCCAAGATCAAGCAGACCGACACCTATCGCTATCTGGCAGCCCGCTTCCCCGATCAGCCCGATAGCATCTGGGCTCACCTCAACCGTCCCCACACCGTGCGTCTCTATGACTACGACGGTGGCCACGAGGAGGTGATGTCCTCTCTCGACTCCCTACGCTACATGTTGCGCTACATGCACACGGGCTTTGTGGCCATTGAGCCCCAGACGGGTCACGTCAAGGCCTATGTCGGTGACATCGACTTCAAGACCTGGAAGTACGACAAGGTCGCCGCCTCCCACCAACCTGGCTCCACCTTCAAGCTCTTTGTCTATGCCGCTGGCATGAAGCAGGGCCTGACCCCCTCCTATCGCATCAAGGACGAGTACATCGAGATGAAGGTGCGCGACAATGGCAAGGACGTCATCTGGCGTCCCCACAACGCCGACGGAACCTACTCCTATGCCGATATGCCCCTGCGCGCCGCCTTTGCCCGTTCCATCAACACTGTGGCTGTCAAGCTCGGTCAGGAGGTTGGTATTCAGCAGGTCATCAAGACCGCCCACGACATGGGCATCCGCAGCGAACTGGCTGACGCACCCGCTCTCCCTCTGGGCTGTAGCGATGTCAACGTGCTCGAACTCGTCAGTGGCTACACCACCGTGGCCAACGATGGCGTGCATATAGCCCCCATCATGATTACCCGCGTAGAGGATCGCAATGGCAAGGTGGTCTATGAGGCAAGTCCCCAGACCCATCGTGCCCTCGATGAGCGCTCCGCCTACTACATGCGCGTCCTTCTGGAGGCAGGCTGCCACGATGGCGGCGGCACATCCATGAGTCTGGGTGGCTATGTGGGCAAGTACTGGCCCCGTCTCGACTACGGAGGCAAGACTGGCACCTCCAATGCCCATGCCGATGCCTGGTTTGTAGGCACTACTCCCGCCCTCGTGGCAGGTGCCTGGGTAGGTGGAGAGTACCGCAACATCCACTTCCGCACGGGTGCCCTCGGTCAGGGTAGCAAGACTGCCCTGCCCATCGTAGGCCGCTTCATGGAGAAGGTGTTGGACGACCCCAAGCTTCAGCCCAAGTATCTCAAGAAGTATCCCAAGCCTGCCTTTGAGGTCAATCCCAGCGACATAGACGGTACCTTCCATTATGAGCGCCCCGACACCCTCGACCGCGACTCCGTCTCGCTCGATATGGAGGACTTCGGCGGTGACGGTGACCTTAACGATAACCTTGACCTTGATGCAGAGGAAATCTAAAGAACTCAATAACTCAAAACCTCACAATACTATGAACTATCCCAAAATTGGCATACGCCCCACTATCGACGGTCGTCAGGGTGGCGTGCGCGAAAGTCTCGAAGACAAAACAATGGCTCTGGCCCATGCCGTGGCCGACCTCATCAGTCAGAACCTCCGCAACGGCGACGGCTCCCCCGTGGAGTGTGTCATCGCCGATAGCACCATCGGTCGTGTGGCCGAGAGCGCAGCCTGTCAGGAGAAGTTTGAGCGCTGCGGCGTAGGTGCCACCATCAGTGTCACCTCCTGCTGGTGCTATGGCTCCGAAACGATGGATATGCACCCCTACTGGCCCAAGGCCGTATGGGGCTTCAACGGCACTGAGCGCCCCGGCGCGGTATATCTAGCTGCCGTACTGGCAGGCCATGCCCAGAAGGGTCTGCCCGCCTTTGGCATCTATGGCCACGACGTGCAGGATCTGCAGGACAACACCATTCCCGCCGATGTCGCAGAGAAGATACTGCGCTGGGCCCGTGCCGCACAGGCCATGGCCACCATGCGTGGCAAGAGCTACCTGTCCATGGGTAACACCTGCATGGGTATCGCTGGCTCCATCGTCGATGCCGACTTCCTGCAGAAGTACCTCGGCATGCGCACCGAGTATGTTGACCTCGTAGAGATTCTGCGCCGTGTCGATTTCGGCATCTACGACCACGAGGAGTACGAGCGCGCCATGCAGTGGGTAGAGCAGTACTGCAAGACCCGCGAGGGCCACGACTACAACGAGGATCGTCCCCTCTTCCCTGGTACACCCATGACCACCTTCAACGGCAAGGGCAAGGGTAAGAGCCGCGAGGAGAAGGATGCCGACTGGGAGTTCACCGTCAAGAACTATATGATCATCCGCGACCTCATGGAGGGCAACCCCCGTCTGCTCGAAATGGGCTACAAGGAGGAGGCTCTGGGTCACAACGCCATCTGCGGCGGTGTGCAGGGTCAGCGTCAGTGGACGGACTATCGTCCCAACTTCGACTTCCCTGAGAGCCTGATGTGCTCCAGCTACGACTGGAACGGCATCCGCGAGGCCAAGGTGCTGGCCACCGAGAACGACTTCCTCAACGGTATCTCCATGCTCTTTGGCCATCTCCTTACCAACCGTGGTGTGATGTTCTCCGATGTGCGCACCTACTGGAGCCCCGAGGCCGTAGAGCGTGTCACGGGTCAGCGTCCAGAGGGTCAGGCCGCAGGTGGCTTTATCCACCTCATCAACTCTGGCGCCACCACCCTCGACGCCACTGGCGAGATGAAGGATGCCGAGGGCCGTCCTACCATGAAGGAGCCCTGGAACATGACCCCCGCCGACGCCGAGGCCTGCCTCGCTGCTACCGACTGGATGCCCGCCGACCGTGACTACTTCCGTGGTGGTGGCTACTCCAGCCACTTCCGTACCCGTGGTGGTATGCCCATGACCATGCTGCGCCTCAACATGGTAGCTGGTCTTGGTCCCGTGCTGCAGATTGCCGAAGGCTGGAGTGCAGAACTCCCCGAGGACGTACACAACACCCTCGACAAGCGTACCGATCCCACCTGGCCTACCACATGGTTTGTTCCCCGCCTGGATGCTACGAAAGATGCCTTCAAGGATGTCTATAGCGTCATGAACAACTGGGGTGCCAACCATGGTGCCATTGCCTATGGCCACATCGGTGCCGACCTGCTCACGCTGGCCTCCATGCTCCGCATCCCCGTGTGCATGCACAACGTGGAGGACAAGGACGTCTTCCGTCCCGCCGCCTGGAACGCCTTCGGTATGGACAAGGAGGGTGCTGACTTCCGCGCCTGCCAGAACTTCGGTCCTATGTACAAGTAAGCCCCAAATCTGCTGCAGAAAAAGTTTGGCAAAAGTTGTGCACTTGTGCACTAACGGCTATAACGGTCTGATCTGCAGTTGATTGTAGAGTGTACAGCCCCTGTTTTTTGTGCACAAACTGTGCACAAAAAACAGGGGCTGTACACTGTGTATCTAATTGTTAGCCACAGGGTTACGGGTGTTAGTGCACAAGTGCACAACTTTTTCCCAACTTTTCTGTGGAGCACTATACGCAACTACCCCCTGCGACAGTTTTTCCTATCGTAGGGGGTAGTGTTGCGTAGTGTATGGTCTAGGGTTATTGCTGCCTTAGGGCCAATACAACAAGTTGTATTAGCGCAACACCTTTTTGCCGCCCACAATGTAGAGACCACGAACGCGGTCGGAACTGGTAGAGCGTCCCTGCAGGTCGTAGAGGGCATGCTTCTGGGTGACGGTGGTGGTGCTGACGATGCTGGTAGTGATATCGTCTTCGTTCTTGGGACGTACAATAACATCGCCAAACCAAAGGTCTTCATTGCCGCTCTCGTCAAAATACCATAAATAGCCATCCCCCTCCCTGAGGTGGCAGTTGGCAGGGCTTACGAGTTCGCAATCGTTCAGAGTGAGACTCTTGATGCCAACAACTGCTTTGGCCCAGATCGCCTCGGAGGTGACATGAGCAGAGAACGAAGCGTTGTCTATAGTCACATCAAGCGTCGCGGTATTTGCTCCGTTATAAAACCCGGAAAAGGCTAACTCCTCTGCAGTCATTTCTACGGAACAATCTTTAATAGTGAGCGAGCAGGCATATGTCGTGATATGTTGATAGCAAATATAGCTATTATTCACCACAATCTTTAGGCTGCCGCCACAAGAGGATGTAATCAGAGTATGTACGCCTCCAGATACTGATATGGCACCAGTTGGTACTGATCCCTGAGAGGTAACGTCTATGACGTTTTCGCCTATCAGGTTTATGGTTATATCCTTTTCTGTATCAAGATACATCCAATCATCAATTTCCGCATTGTCCAGTGTCAGAATTCCATTCTCGGCAT